>NZ_KE384507.1:0-123172 GCF_000426205.1 Acidovorax sp. JHL-9 | reverse complement strand
GGAGCGGCTTTCTTCGCGGGCGCAGCCTTCTTAGCGGGAGCCGCTTTCTTTGCTGGCGCAGCCTTCTTGGCGGCCACTACCTTCTTGGCGGGAGCCGCCTTCTTTGCGGGTGCAGCCTTCTTGGCGGCCGGTTTTTTCGCAGTTGCCATCATGTTCTCCTTGGGTCAATTTGCAAAGAGCACTTCCTGTCTGCAGTGGACAGAAAGCGATCCATGGAGATGGGGCAGAACCCCATCCCCATGAACACGGGAACGCCCCGCACGGTGCCGCTTTGCGGCGCTGTGTGTATCGGGCGTGGTGTAAGGATCCATGGTGGTGTGATGCGAAAAGGCGCTAGTCCCAGGACAGCGCACCACCGGACTGGTATTCAATAACCCGGGTCTCGAAGAAGTTGCGTTCCTTCTTCAAGTCGATCATCTCGCTCATCCACGGGAACGGGTTTTCTTCATTGGGGAAGAGCGTTTCGAGCCCGATCTGCGTGGCACGGCGGTTGGCGATGTAACGCAGGTAGCCCTTGAACATGGAGGCATTCATGCCCAGCACGCCACGGGGCATGGTGTCTTCGGCATAGCGGTACTCCAGCTCGACCGCCTTGAGGAACAGCGCCTTGATCTCGGCCTTGAACTCTGCGGTCCACAGGTGGGGGTTTTCCAGCTTGAGCTGGTTGATCAGGTCGATGCCGAAGTTGCAGTGCATCGATTCGTCGCGCAGGATGTACTGGTACTGCTCGGCGGCACCGGTCATCTTGTTCTGGCGGCCCAGCGCCAGGATCTGGGTGAAACCGACGTAGAAGAAGAGGCCTTCCATCAGGCAGGCAAACACGATCAGCGACTTGAGCAGGGTCTGGTCGGTTTCGGGTGTTCCGGTATGGAAGTTGGGGTCCATGATCGCCTCGATGAAGGGGATCAGGAACTGGTCCTTGTCGCGGATCGACTGGACTTCGTTGTAGGCGTTGAAGATCTCGCTCTCGTCCAGGCCCAGCGATTCCACGATGTACTGGTAGGCATGGGTGTGGATGGCTTCTTCGAACGCCTGGCGCAGCAGGAACTGTCGGCATTCGGGTGCCGTGATGTGCCGGTAGGTGCCCAGCACGATGTTGTTGGCGGCCAGCGAGTCGGCGGTCACGAAGAAGCCGAGGTTGCGCTTGATGATGCGGCGTTCGTCATCGGTCAGGCCGTTCGGGTCCTTCCACAACGCGATGTCGCGCGTCATGTTCACCTCTTGGGGCATCCAGTGGTTGGCGCAGGTGGCCAGGTACTTTTCCCAGGCCCACTTGTATTTGAAGGGCACCAGCTGGTTGACGTCGGTCTGGCCGTTGATGATGCGCTTGTCTGCGGCGTTCACGCGGCGGTGTGCGGTCGCAGCGGCGGGCGCATTGGCACCACCGATGGCAGTGGTGGCAGTACCTGCGGTTTGCAGAGATGGGGTCTGGAAAGACAGAGGCGGTTGTCCCGCCAGGCGGTTGTGGTGCAGACCGCCGTCCAGTTGATTTTGCGATGAGGGCTTGACTTCTTCGTCCCAGGTCAACATAGATTTTCCAGTGTTCGGATTATGAAAGCAGTGCTGCGAAAAGAAAAGCACTGAAGCGTTGTGCAGCAAGGTTTTGTTGCTTCACAGCACATGGGCAATGCCTCGGATGGGTCCGAGGCATTGCAGGCGAAGTCTTTACTGGCAGGCTTCGCAGCCGGGATCGTCGATGGCGCAGAACTTGATGTCTGTAGCGGGCAGGGCGGTGGCCTGTGCTGCGGCGGCTGCAACTGCTGCTTCCAGAGCGCTGGGCTGGGGCTGCGCAGGTGCCGGTGCGCTGGAGGCACCGCTGACATGGTCCGACGAAACCGCGTTGAGCTGGCGCGTGTTCACGGTGCTCATCTCGACGTGCGTGGCGCTTTGCGTGCGCAGGTAGTACGTGGTCTTGAGGCCGCGTACCCAGGCCAGCTTGTAGGTGTCGTCGAGCTTCTTGCCCGATGCGCCCGCCATGTAGATGTTCAGGCTCTGCGCCTGGTCGATCCACTTCTGGCGGCGTGATGCGGCTTCCACCAGCCACTGCGGTTCAACCTCAAACGCGGTGGAGTACAGCGCCTTGATGTCCTGCGGCACGCGGTCGATGGGGTGCAGCGAGCCCTTGAAGTGCTTGAGGTCCATGACCATCACGTCGTCCCACAGGCCCAGGCGCTTGAGGTCCTTGACCAGGTAGCCGTTGATCACGGTGAACTCGCCCGACAGGTTGGACTTGACCGACAGGTTGCCGAACGAGGGCTCGATCGATGCGTCCACGCCGATGATGTTGGAGATGGTGGCAGTGGGCGCAATGGCGACGCAGTTGGAGTTGCGCATGCCGTCCTGCGCAATCTTCTTGCGCAGGGCATCCCAGTCCAGTGTGGACGAGCGGTCCACTTCCACATAGCCACCACGGGCCTCGGACAGCATGTCCAGCGTGTCGAAGGGCAGGATGCCGCGATCCCACAGCGAGCCCTTGTAGCTGGAGTACTTGCCGCGTTCCCTGGCCAGCTCGGTCGATGCCCAGTAGGCGTAGTAGCAGATGGCTTCCATCGACTGGTCGGCGAATTCCACGGCTTCCTGCGAGGCGTAGGGAATCCGCAGTTCGTACAGGCTGTCCTGGAAGCCCATCACGCCCAGGCCGACCGGACGGTGGCGCAGGTTGGAGTCGCGGGCCTTCTTGACGGCGTAGTAGTTGATGTCGATGACGTTGTCGAGCATGCGCATGGCGACCGTGATGGTCTTCTTGAGCTTGTCGTGGTCGATCTGGCCATTCTTCAGATGCTGCAGCAGGTTCACCGAGCCCAGGTTGCACACGGCCGTTTCGGTGTCGCTGGTGTTGAGCGTGATCTCGGTGCACAGGTTGGACGAGTGCACCACGCCAGCGTGTTGCTGGGGCGAGCGCACGTTGCAGGCATCCTTGAAGGTGATCCAGGGGTGGCCGGTCTCGAACAGCATGGTCAGGATCTTGCGCCACAGGTCGGTGGCCTGTACCGTCCTGGCGGGCTTGATCTCGCCGCGTGCGGCCTTTTCTTCATAGGCCACGTAGGCTTTCTCAAACGCGGCACCAAACAGGTCGTGCAGGTCGGGCACGTTGGAGGGCGAGAACAGCGTCCAGGTGCCCTTTTCCATCACGCGGCGCATGAACAGGTCGGGAATCCAGTTGGCCGTGTTCATGTCGTGCGTGCGGCGGCGGTCATCGCCGGTGTTCTTGCGCAGTTCCAAGAACTCCTCGATGTCCAGGTGCCAGGTTTCCAGGTAGGTGCAGACCGCGCCCTTGCGTTTGCCGCCCTGGTTCACCGCCACGGCCGTGTCGTTGACCACCTTGAGGAAGGGCACCACTCCCTGCGATTCGCCGTTGGTGCCCTTGATGTGGCTGCCCAGGGCGCGCACGCGGGTCCAGTCATTGCCCAGGCCGCCGGCAAACTTGGACAGCAGCGCGTTTTCCTTGATCGACTCGTAGATGCCATCGAGGTCATCGGGCACCGTGGTCAGGTAGCACGATGACAGCTGCGAGCGCAGCGTGCCGCTGTTGAACAGCGTCGGTGTGCTGGACATGAAGTCGAAGCTGGAGAGGATTTCGTAGAACTCGATGGCGCGGGCTTCGCGATCGATTTCGCCCAGCGCCAGGCCCATGGCCACGCGCATGAAGAAGGCCTGGGGCAATTCGATGCGGGTTTTTCTGACATGCAGGAAATAGCGGTCATACAGGGTCTGCAGACCGAGGTAGTCGAACTCAAGGTCGCGCTCGACCTTGAGCGCGGCCCCCAGGCGCTGCAGGTCGTACTGCAGCAGGCGTTCATCAAGCAGGTCGTTTTCCACGCCCTTGCGGATGAACTGGGGGAAATAGTCCACATAGCTCTGTGCCATTTCGCTCTGGGCGACGTCTTTGCCCAGGACTTCCCGCACGATGGTGTGCAGCAACAGGCGCGCCGTGGCATAGGTGTAGTCCGGATCTTTCTCGATCAGGGTGCGGGCGGCGAGGATCGAAGCCTTGTACACCTCTTCCATCGGAACCCCGTCGTACAGGTTGCGCATGGTTTCCGCCACGATGGGCAGGGCCGACACATCCGCTCCCAGGCCGGTGCAGGCCGACTCAATGAGGGACTGGAGGCGGGCCTGGTCCAGAACGACGCGTTCGCCGTTGTCCAGCACATGCAACTGGGGTGCCGCTGGCGTCTGCTCTTCGCTTTGCCGGGCGCGCTCCTGGGTGCGGCGTTCGCGATAGAGCACATAGGCCCGTGCAATTTCATGGTGGCCACTGCGCATGAGGCCCAGTTCCACCTGGTCCTGGACGTCTTCTATGTGGAAGGTGCCGCCGCCAGGACGCGAGCGCATCAGCGCACGGGTCACATTCTGGGTCAGCGTATCCACCACTTCGCGCACGCTGGCCGATGCAGCGCCCTGCGTGCCATGCACCGCCAGGAAGGCTTTCATCATGGCGACGGCGATCTTTTGCGGCTCGAACGGGACGACGGCGCCGTTGCGCCGGATGATCTGGTAATGCGTCAGCACGTTGGCGGATGCGCCACTGTGTGCTGGCTGCGCTTGCGGGGGGGCTGCGAGGGGGGCGGCGGGGGTGTTCAAAGCAGCTTGCATGGGGTTCCTCTTCTGTGGGCTGTCTGGGATGGGCTGACGGACTGGAAAGGCTGTCACGGTGCCCGGATGGGGCACGGCGTTCAATCTGTTGCACACTAGCTATGGTGTGTCGATAGTGTTCAGGACACTACCGGTAGTGTACAGCCGGGAAAACCCTTCTCTCCTGAAACCATCCGTGGCACGGTTGTTCGGCAGGGTATTGACAAGTCCGGAGAGCCGCGTATCGCCGGCATTTCATGACCCGGATCAAGCAATGTCGGGCCGTACAGGCGGTTTTTCAGTAGCAGCCCGCGTGGGCATTGCGTCCGATTTTTTTTTTCACTTTGTCGTGAGCGCGTTGCAAGGAGTGATGCTGGCTCGCGACAGCCCCTTCATGGGCCGGGCGGCGGCGCGTTGCGAGTGCCGATCGGAAACCGGGCGAGAGGCCACCCAAGCAGGTTCTGCAGCCGCGACCAGTCAAATCCGGCTCCTGGGTCCTGTTTGCGTCCTGGCGCGATGTGTTCGTGTCCCGCCACATGGGCAATGGGGTAGCGCTCCTGGATGTCGGCGCACAGACGGGCCAGCACCTCGTATTGCGCCGGTTCAAAGGTCTGCCCTTCCAGTCCCTCCAGCTCGATGCCAATCGAGTCGTCGTTGCATTGGGCGCGCCCGCGGTAACTGGATTGGCCGGCATGCCAGGCGCGCTGGTCGCAGTCCACAAATTGCCAGAGGGTGCCGTCACGCGCTATGAAAAAGTGCGAAGACACCTGCAGCCCCCGGATGCTTTGGAAGTAGGGGTGGGCGTCCCAGTCCAGCGTGTTGGCAAACAGCCGTTGCACCGCCCCGTTGCCATAGTGTCCCGGCGGAAGGCTGATGGAGTGGACCACGATCAGGTCCACGGCGGCGGTGCCGGGGCGCAGGCCAAAATTGGGCGACGGCTGCCGCAGGGCGTCCCGATGCCAGCCTGCGTTCCACAGGTCCGGGGCAGGAGACCCGTCAGGCAAGGTCGTCATGCACGTCGTTGTCGTTCGGCGCGGCAATGTTCAAGCGGGCGATGCGGTAGCGAATCTGGCGCAGGCTGATGCCCAGCCGCGCTGCCGTGGCAGTCCGGTTGAAGTTGGCCTCACGCAGTGCACGCACCAGGATCTCCCGCTCCTGCTGATCCAGCCAGGCCTGAAGATCACTGGGCAGCGGGGTGCAGGGGGCCGGCCCGCTCGTCGCCGGGGTGCCCGACGGCGGGGGAGCGGCGGGCGCTGGCGAGGCGGGGCGGAGCGGCCGGTTGCCGAAGGCCTCGGCCGTGGACGGGGCGCACTCCACATGCAGTTCTTCCCCGTCAGTCAGTGCCACGGCCCGGTGCAGCAGGTTTTCCAGCTCGCGCACATTGCCGGGGAGGGGGTAGCTGGCGATGGTGTTCAGCGCTCGCTCCGTGAGCATCGGGGGCTGGATGCCTGATTCGTGCGCAATGCGGGTCAGCAAGGCCGCGCACAAGGCGGGCAGGTCCTCCCGACGCTCGCGCAGCGGCGGAATGACGATTTCGATCACGTTCAGGCGGTAATACAGGTCCTGGCGGAACCGCCCCGACAGCACATCGGCAGCAAGGTCCCGGTGGGTGGCACTCACGATGCGCACGTCCACGGTTTCCTCCTGGGTCGAGCCCAGGGGGCGCACGCTGCGCTCCTGGATGGCGCGCAGCAGTTTCGATTGCATCGCCAGGGGCAGATCGCCAATTTCGTCCAGAAACAGCGTACCCCCGCGTGCGGCCTGGAAGTAGCCGTCGCGATCCTGGCTGGCCCCGGTGTAAGAGCCTTTGCGGGCGCCGAAAAATTCGGCTTCGAGCAGGTTTTCGGGGATGGCACCGCAATTGACGGCGATGAGAGGGCCTTCGGCGCGCTGGCTGCTGGCGTGCAGCGCCTGGGCCACCAGCTCCTTGCCCGTGCCAGACTCGCCATGGATCAGCACCGGGGCCATGCTGCGGGCCACCTTGGCGATGCGCTGCTTGACGTTGCGAATGGCCGGCGATTCGCCCACGATGCGGTCCATCGCACCCCCGGTGCCGACGGGTTCGGCCGTGCTGCCCGTGCGCCCGGCATTGCGGCTGGAGCGTGGCACGGGGACACCCCCCGTTCCCTGCACCGCCGAAGCCACCACCGAGCGGAACTGTTTCAGGTCTACCGGCTTCGTCAGGTAATCGAACGCGCCTGAACGCAGTGCTTCCACCGCATTTTCCGCGGACCCGTAAGCCGTCATGACCACGCAGCGTTCCCGGCGCTGCTGGTCGCGCAGGTCCCGCAGCAACTCCATGCCAAAACCGTCGGGCAGGCGCATGTCGGTGATGACGGCGTCAAACCGCAGGTCTTTGAGTTGCTGGCGCGCCTCCTGCATGCTGGAAGCGGTTTCCACCCGGTAGCCTTCGCGCAGCAGCGTGAGTTCGTACAGGGTGCGCAGATCGGGCTCGTCATCGACGACGAGGATGGAGGCAGCTGGGGCGTTCATGGATTCAGGGGCGTTTCAGACCACGATGGTGTCAAACAGGGTTGCATTCTCTGCAGGGCGTGTGTTGCGGCGGAAACCCACGGTGAAGGCATTGCCGCCGGTCTCGCCACGCTCGGTGGTGCGCGCCAGGCGCTGGTAGCGAATGGATGCGCTGTGGCGCTGGCACAGCTCCCGGCAGATATACAGGCCCAGCCCGCTCGATCGGCTTTCAGAGGAAAAGAAGGGCTCGAACAGGTGGCGCTCCACCGATTTGTCCATGGGCGCACCATCGCTCCATACCTGCAGGCTGACGGCCCCCGAGGGGTTGACGCGCGTCGTGACGACCAGCGAATCGTCGTGCTGGCCCTTGTAGCGCAGGGCATTGTCCAGCAGGTTGAACAGTACACGCCGCAGGTGCTCCGTATCAAACTCGATCTGGGCCCCATGGGCCCTCAGTGAAATGGTGGCGCTGCGCCGCGCCGGGTCCTGGCGTTGCCAGTCGGTACAGATTTGGGCCACGGTGTCGTCCAGCATCAGTGTGGAGGCGGGCGCATGGCTGATCTGGTGCTGCACGCGGGCGATGTCCAGCACCTCTTCGGCGATGCGCGCCAGGCGCTCTGCATTCTGCCGCACCATCTGGGCCAGCCGCTGGTGGCCCGCGTCGCTGAGGTCCTCCTCCAGCAAGGCATTGGCCTGAACGATGGCCGCCAGCGGGTTGCGTATTTCGTGGGCCACGGCGGCAGACATGCGGCCCATGGCGGCCAGCTTTTCCGTGCGCAAGCGCGCTTCCAGCTCGCGCAGATCGTGCAGGAACATCACGCACAGGCGCTCTTCAGGTTCTGGCGGTGATTCACCGCGCGAGGTGGTGAGCCAGGTGCGCACATGCAGTCCGGTCGGGCTCTGCCCGGGGTGCAGCAGGTCCGCGTCGGCCGTGACGGGCTGGCCCCGGCGGAATGTGCGCTGCGCCAGCGATACCAGCGGCTCCCAGGCGGGGTTATTGTTCAGGGCAAAAGGAGGTTTCAGGGCGCCGGGGCCCCCCAGCAACAGCAATGCCGCAGGGTTGGCAATGCGCACCACATCCTGGTTGTCCAGCACCAGCACCCCGTCAGTGAGGTGCTCGATCACCAGCGCGTTCACCTGCGACTGCACTCGTGCTGCCATCTGGCTTTGCAGTGCCAGCTGCTGTTCGCGCGCCAGTCGCACGGACAGCTGGTGCACCAGGTAGGAGATGATGAAAAAGCCGGTGCCTGTGAGGGCGCTCTGGAGGTAGCGGGCTGCGTCATCCCCGCCGCTGAGCAGGCCCTGCCACCAGGCCCAGGCCAGCAGCAGCAAGGTGACACCCGCCGTCGTGCCGAGGGCCAGGGTCAGCGTGCCCAGCACCGCCGCCATCAGGATGGGCAGGCCGAACAGGGGGGTGTAATTCATGGTGCCGGCCTGCAGCAACTGCAAGGCGCACACTGCCGCCAGGTCCACTCCGATGAACGGGAGCCATCGGGCGCCCGCCGTGGGCGGTGGTGGGGCGCGGCCTGCCAGAGTGCGCTCGGCCAGGGTCGCGGCCAGGTAGGCCAGGCACACCGCCAGCACCGCCGGCTCCACAGCCAGGTTCATGAACTGGCCCAGGCCCTGCAAAAACAGCAGTGCCAGTGCCACCATCACGCGGCCTGTCAGGAACCCACGCCACAGGCGCACAAAAGGCGCATCGGCCGCGGCAGGGGCAAGGCCTGGCAGGAGATAGGGCATGGTGTCAGGCGCTGTGCTGGCGCCTGTGCTCGGCGCTGCAGTAGGCGTGATTGCCCAGCATCAGCGCCTCGGCGCGTGGCACATGCACGCCGCAGTGCTCGCAGGCCACCATGTCCTGCGGCAGAAGGGGAGCCCGGGGCGCTGCCCTGGTGGCGCCGGAGGTGGTGGGCCGGCGGCTGCGCCAGATGCCCACGGCCACCGCCAGAACAATCAGCAAGACGAGGTATTTCATGTGCTGCGGCCCAAGACCACCTCCATCACGAAGCGCGAACCCACATAGGCCAGCAGCAAAAGCCCGGCACCCGCATAAAGCATGCGCACGGCATTGCGTCCACGCCAGCCAAAGCGCGAGCGCCCCAGCAGCAGGGCGGCAAAGGTGATCCATGACAGGAGCGAGAAAACCGCCTTGTGGTCCCAGCGCCCGGCATGCCCGTAAAGCACTTCCCCAAACAGCCAGCCGGCCAGCAGGGTGGCCGACAAGAGGACAAAGCCGGCGGTCACGAAACGGAAGGTCAGCCGCTCCAGCGTGAGCAGCGGAATACCGTTCTGCGGGTCTTCGGCCTGGCGGATCTGGCGTTCGGCGCGCGTCATCAGCCAGGCGTGCACTACCGCTGCGGCAAAAAGCCCATAGCAGGCAATGCCCAGTGCGAGGTGCAGCGGCAGCCAGGCGGAAGCGGTCACATGCAGGGGCTGGCCAGGAAACAGCAGGGCCAGCAGGACCGCCACCGCGCCCAGCACCGCCAGCATCCAGCGCGCCCGCAATTGCGGAAAAAGCTGGTGTTCGACGGCATACACGGTGAGCACCAGCCATGCGGTCATCGACAGCGCGGGCGCAAAGCCGAAGCGGGGGGTGTCGCCCCACAGGCCCCACACCAGCACGGCGGCGTGCAGCACCCACGCCAGCAGCAGCGCATTGCGCGCGGCGGTGGCGCTCCGGCGCGAGAACGCAGCCGCCGGTACGGCATACGCGGCAGCGGCCGCCAGGGCCAATAGCCAGCTGACAGGGGAAGCACTGGGTAAAATCATGGGCACAGTTTAGCCTTTCGCCCCACCGCCAGCGCCCTGGCGGGCCCGCATACACAACGACAGCAAGGCTGGCGCGCGGGCAACACCGGAACTTCTCCTATGGCCTCCGCCCTTACCGACAAACTCACGCGCCTCGTCAAGGAGATGCGCGGCCAGGCCCGCATCACCGAATCCAACGTCACGGACATGCTGCGTGAAGTGCGCATGGCCTTGCTGGAGGCCGACGTGGCCCTGCCCGTGGTGCGCGATTTCATCGCCCGCGTCAAGGAAAAGGCCCTGGGCCAGGAGGTGCTGGGCTCGCTCAAGCCGGGGCAGACGCTGGTCAGCATCGTCAACCGCGAGCTGGCCGCCACCATGGGCGAGGGCGTGGCCGACATCAACCTGGCGGCCCAGCCACCCGCCGTCATCCTGATGGCGGGTCTGCAGGGCGCGGGCAAAACCACCACCACGGCCAAGCTGGCCAAGCACCTCATTGAAAAGCGCAAGAAAAAGGTGCTGACCGTGTCGGGCGACGTGTACCGCCCGGCGGCCATCGAGCAGCTCAAGACGGTGACCGCGCAGGCCGGTGCCGAGTGGTTCCCGAGCTCCTCCGCACAGAAGCCCCACGACATTGCCGTGGCCGCGCTGGACTATGCGAAGAAGCACTACTTCGACGTGCTGCTGGTCGATACGGCCGGCCGCCTAGCCATCGACGAGGCCCTGATGCAGGAAATCAAGGACCTGCATGCCACCCTGAATCCGGTTGAGACCCTGTTCGTGGTCGATGCCATGCAGGGCCAGGATGCCATCAATACGGCCAAGGCCTTCAAGGAGGCGCTGCCGCTCACCGGCATCATCCTGACCAAGCTCGACGGCGATTCGCGCGGCGGCGCGGCCCTGTCGGTGCGCCAGATCACCGGGGCGCCCATCAAGTTTGCCGGTGTGTCGGAAAAGATCGACGGCCTGGAAGTGTTCGACGCCGAGCGCCATGCCGGCCGCATCCTGGGCATGGGCGACATCGTGGCGCTGGTCGAGCAGGTCACTGCGGGTGTGGACATCGCAGCGGCGCAAAAGCTGGCGGCCAAGGTCAAGAGTGGCGACGGGTTCGACCTGAACGATTTTTTGTCGCAGATCCAGCAGATGAAGCAGATGGGCGGCCTCTCCAGCCTGATGGACAAGCTGCCGTCGCAACTCACGGCCAAGGCCGGCGCAGTGGACATGGACAAGGCCGAAAAAGACATCAAGCGCAAGGAAGGCATCATCCAGAGCATGACCCCGCTGGAGCGCCGCAAGCCCGAACTCATCAAGGCCACGCGCAAGAAACGCATTGCCAACGGCGCCGGCGTGCAGGTGCAGGAGGTCAACCGCCTGCTCAAGGAGTTCGAGCAGATGCAGGACATGATGAAGAAGATGAAGGGCGGCGGCCTGATGAAGATGATGAAGAAGATGGGGGGCATGAAGGGCATGGGTGGCATGCCCAAGATGCCATTCTGAGGTCTGGATATTCTTGGACTCTGGTGCTTGCAGCCATCAGCAACAAAGCAAAAAACCGGCGCAACGCCGGTTTTTTTGTCTGAATGCAGGGTTCATGCCCTCATATCAAGCGCCGATGGCGCTTGTCATTCCATGGTTCTGCAATAAAAACCACCTGCAACCCCATAAAACGGGCGCAAGGTGCTCGCTTTTTAAGCAGTCTCGTGGGTTAGCACATCGCCACGCAGCGTATAGGCCTTGGCTTCGGTGATGGTCACATCCACCATCTGGCCCACCAGGCGGGGCTGGCCTGCAAAGTTGACCACGCGGTTGCATTCGGTGCGGCCCATCAGCTCGCCCGCATCGCGCTTGGAGGCGCCCTCCACCAGAATGCGCTGCACCGTGCCCACGCGGCTTTCGCTGATGGACTTGATGTTGGCGTTGATCACGCCCTGCAGGTGCTGCAGGCGGCGCAGCTTCACGTCGTGCGGTGTGTCGTCGTGCAGGCCGGCGGCGGGCGTGCCGGGGCGCGGGCTGAAGATGAAGCTGAAGCTGTTGTCGAAGTGGATGTCGTCGATGAGCTTCATCATCTTGGCGAAGTCGTCTTCCGTCTCGCCGGGGAAGCCCACGATGAAGTCGCTGCTCATGGCCAGGTCGGGGCGGATGGCGCGCAGCTTGCGCACCGTGCTCTTGTATTCCATAGCTGTGTAGCCGCGCTTCATGGCCATCAGGATGCGGTCGCTGCCGTGCTGCACGGGCAGGTGCAGGTGGCTGGCGAGCTTGGGGATCTTGGCATAGGCCTCGATCAGCCGGGGCGTGAACTCGTTGGGGTGGCTGGTGGTGTAGCGGATGCGCTCGATGCCCGGGATGTCGGCCACGTATTCGAGCAGCAGCGCAAAGTCGGCCATCTCCGGCGTGCCGCCCATCTTGCCCAGGTAGGCGTTCACGTTCTGGCCCAGCAGGGTGATTTCCTTCACACCCTGGTCGGCCAGGCCTGCCACTTCCACCAGCACGTCGTCGAACGGGCGGCTCACCTCTTCGCCACGGGTGTAGGGCACCACGCAGTAGCTGCAGTATTTGCTGCAGCCTTCCATGATGGAGACAAAGGCGCTGGCGCCCTCGACCCGCGCGGGCGGCAGGTGGTCAAACTTTTCAATCTCGGGGAAGCTGATGTCCACCTGGGGCCGGTTCAGGCGATCGCGCTGGTTCAGCATGTCGGGCAGGCGGTGCAGGGTCTGGGGGCCGAACACCACATCCACGTAGGGGGCGCGCTTGATGATTTCTGCGCCTTCCTGGCTGGCCACGCAGCCGCCCACGCCAATGAGCACACCTTTCTCCTTGAGGTGCTTGATGCGCCCCAGGTCGCTGAACACCTTTTCCTGCGCCTTTTCGCGCACCGAACAGGTGTTGAACAGGATCAGGTCGGCCTCGTCCACGTTCTGGGTGGGCTCGTAACCCTGGGCCGCGCCCAGCACGTCGGCCATCTTGTCCGAGTCGTACTCGTTCATCTGGCAGCCGAAGGTTTTGATAAAGACTTTTTTGGACATGGCAATTTCACAAAAGGGAATGCACGCCACGGCGCGCAGGGACGCCATGGCGTGGACGGCGCACCACCGGGCGGCCGGTGGTCACGGTGGCTATTTCGGGTCCGAGTCGGCGCGGAAGTTGCGTTCGACGGTGTCGCTGCCCTTGCGGGGCTGGCTGGCCTCCGCCTTGGTGAGGATCCAGGCAGACAGCAGCATGCCCGTGCTGGGCTCGATGGTGTAGTTCACCTGGAAGCTCTGCCCCAGTACCGTGTGGGCCATGACCAGCGTGTTCTGGGGGCTCAGCAGCCGCATGCCCGGCGCCATGCGGATGGCGCGCCCGTTCAGGGTGGCGTCGGAGGTCCCATTGATCGTGAGATTGCCGCGCAGCGCAGCTTCAGGAAAGTTGCGCACCATGCCCATGCCCGCAGGCACCTGGGCCGTGGCAGGGGCCATGGCCAGCAGCCACGCAGCGCCCAGGGCGCCCGCGAGGGCGCGACCATGGCGGTATGACCTGACTGAGGTGGAAGGCGGATCGAAGCGGCAGCGGTTCATGGTGTGTATCCAGAGGCTGAATGGAAGAAGGAAGCTGATTCTAGGCGGCCACCCGTGTTCCGCGCGTACTCGGCAAAGAACCAGGCGCTGCACAGGGTCGGCGCAAAGACCGTATGCCATGGAAAAAGCCCGCAACAGATCACTGTTTGCGGGCTTTTGAATTGGTGGTGATAGGTGGATTTGAACCACCGACATCAGCATTATGAATGCTGCGCTCTAACCAACTGAGCTATATCACCGAAGATCGATATTATAGAACAAATTTACTGGTGGGTGAAGTTTGCCGTGCGTTTGTTCACGAAGGCATCCATGCCTTCCTTCTGGTCCTGGGTGGCAAACAAGGCATGGAACAGGCGGCGCTCGAACATCACACCGTCCGACAGCGAACCTTCGAAGGCCCGGTTCACCGACTCCTTGGCGGCCATCACCGCAATCTGCGAGAAGTTGGCAATGACCAGGGCCGCGCCCAGGGCTTCCTCCATCAGTTTGTCCAGGGCCACCACGCGGCTCACGAGGCCGGCGCGTTCTGCCTCCACGGCGTCCATCATGCGCCCGGTCAGGGCCATGTCCATGGCTTTGGACTTGCCTACCGCGCGTGGCAGGCGCTGCGTGCCGCCCGCGCCGGGAATCACGCCCAGCTTGATTTCGGGCTGGCCAAACCTGGCGTTGTCGGCGGCGATGATGAAGTCGCACATCATGGCCAGCTCGCAGCCGCCGCCCAGGGCAAAGCCGCTCACGGCCGCAATCACGGGTTTGCGGATGGCGCGGATTGCTTCCCAGTTGCGGGTGATGTAGTCGCCCTTGTAGGCGTCGGCAAAGCTGTACTTGGCCATGGCGCCAATGTCGGCGCCGGCGGCAAAGGCCTTTTCACTGCCCGTGAGGATGGTGCAGCCGATCTTTTCATCGGCATCAAAGGCCTTGAGCGCTGCGCCCAGCTCGTTCATGAGCTGGTCGTTCAGGGCATTGAGTTGCTTGGGGCGGTTGAGCGTGATGACGCCGACTTTGTCCGCTTCGGTGCGAACTTCAATGGTTTCGTAGGCCATGAAATCTCCTGGGTTGATGGGTTACTCAGACAACTCCGGGAACTATAACGAAGCTCGCCATCGGCCCATTTTTGCCTGGCAAGGGAGCGCGACCCCTCAGCCCAGCCAGCGTCCCAGTGCGGCGCTGTCGGTTGCGGTGAGGCTGATCGTGTCTGGCGTGGTGGCCGGTGCTTTTTTCCCACGCAGGCCGGCGGGCCCAGCCTTGGCAGATGCAGGGGCCGGCAGTGCCAGTGGCAGCTGCAGCAGGCGGCCATCGCGCGCCACCACGGCGGTGACCTGTGTCGCCGCACCCGCATAGAACGCCACATCTTCCAGCCGGGCGATGCGCCAGCCCTGGTCCTGCACCTCCAGGCCCAGCCATTCGTCGCCAGCGGCCAGGCCCGCCTTTTCTGCAGGCCCGCCACGCAGCACGGTCTTGACCTGCACGCTGTGGTTTTCCGTGACGCGCAGGCCCAGGCGTTGCGCCAGCTGGGGCTGTTCGGGCTTCAGCGCCACGCCGTGGGCAGCCAGCAGATCGGCGAGCGGCAGGTCGGCCGTGCCGTGCACCCACTGGTCGAGTTCCGGGTCCAAAGAGCGCCCGGCCAGCGTGGCCAGCGCGGTGCGCAGATCGGCCTCGGTCATGGGCCCCCCGGCGCAGCGCTGCCACAGGGCGCGCATCACATCGTCCAGCGTGGCCTTGCCTTCGCGGCGCAGCGTGAGGTCCAGGCACAGGGCGACCAGCGAGCCCTTGGTGTAGTAGCTCACGGTGGCGTTGGGGGTGTTTTCGTCCTGGCGGTAGTACTTGACCCAGGCGTCGAAGCTGGCCTGTGCCACCGTCTGCACGCTGCGGCCAGGCGTCTGCAGGACCTGGTTGGTGGCCTTGGCCAGCAGCTTGAGGTAGGTGGCATCGTCGATCAGGCCTGCCCGGCGCAGGAGCATGTCGTCGTAATAACTGGTGAAGCCCTCGAAGAACCACAGCAGCTGGGTGTAGTTCTCCTGGCTGTAGTCGTAGCGCGCAAACTCTGCCGGGCGCAGGCGCTTGACGTTCCAGGTGTGGAAATATTCGTGGCTGATGAGCCCGAGCAAGGTGGTGTAGCCCTCGCTGGCGCGTGCCTCGCCCGTGCGGGGCAGGTCGCGCCGGCCACAGATCAGGGCCGTGGAGTTGCGGTGTTCCAGGCCTCCGTAGCCGTCCTGCACGGCGTTGAGCATGAACAGGTAGCTCTTCATGGGCGGCTTGCCCTTGCCGTGCCAGAAGCGGATGGCGGTCTCGCAGATCTTCTGGGTGTCGGCCAGCAGGCGTTTGCCGTCGAACGACGGTGCGGCACCGGCCACCACGAAGCGGTGGGGCACACCACCGGCGGTGAAGCGTCCGCTCCAGAAGGTGCCCATTTCGACCGGGCAGTCCACCAGCTCGTCGTAGCCGCTGGCCACGTAAACGCCAAAGCCCTGCCTGTCGATGGTTTGCGGCGCGAGGCCCGTGGCCACGGACCAGTGGGTGGTGGCCGCATTGCTGGCGATGTCGAGCGCATGGAGCGCATCTTCCTGGCCGTGCACGCGTAGGCACAGGCTGGTGCCGTTGAAGAAGCCGCGTGCGGCATCCAGCCACGCCGTGCGCACCGAGGTGTCGTAGGCGCATACCTCGTAGGTCAGGACGAGGGGCCGGTCGGTGCGGCAGGTGGCTTGCCAGCGGTGCTTGTCGAGCTGGACCAGGGGCGCGGCGCGCCGGCCCTGTCGCGCATCGAGGCGCTGGAGATTCCTGGAGAATTCGCGCACCAGGTAGCTGCCCGGTATCCACACGGGGAGCGACAGCTCCTGCTGCGCCTGCGGCTGCGCCACGGTGAGCGTGACGGTGAACAGGCGGGCATGCAGGTCGGCGGCTTCCACGCGGTAATGAACGGGGGCCTGCATGGGGTGGGTGCGGGAGGTGGGCATGGGGGCGTCGCGGAAGGTGGGTGCCTGGCGTCGATGCGCGCGCCACCCGCTGGGGTCTCGGGGCTGGAGGGGCACAAGGGCGGCCCCTCGCGTGAACTCAGTTGCCGCTGGTGGCGCTGCCCGCCTCGGCCAGGCGCTTTTCCACATCCTGGGCGCTGATGGCTCCGGGAACGCGCGCACCGTTGGCAAAAATCAGCGTGGGGGTTCCGGTGATCTTGTACTTCTTGCCGAACGCGAGATTGCGTTGCAGGGCGCTGGTGTCGCAGCTGGCGGTGTTGGGTATCTTGTCGCGCAGCATCAGGTCATGCCAGGTGGCAGCCTTGTCTTTGGCGCACCAGATGTTGCGGGATTTTTCTGCCGAGTCGGGGCTCAGGATGGGGTAGAGAAACAGGTAGACCGTGATGTTGTCCACGTTCTGCAGATCCCGCTCGAAACGCTTGCAGTAGCCGCAGTTGGGGTCTTCGAACACCGCCAGCTTGCGTTTGCCATCGCCACGCACGATGGTGAAGGCGTCCTTCAGGGGCAGGGCCGCAAAATCCACTGCCGTGAGCTTGTTGATGCGGTCTTCGGTCAGGTTGCGGCGTGCCTTGGTGTCGATCAGCTCGCCCTGGATGACGTAGTTGCCCTTGGCGTCGGTATAGAAAAGGTCGGTACCGATGCGCACTTCGTACAGGCCTGGCATGGCCGTGGTGCGGACCTCGTCGATTTTTTCCATTTGGGGAATGCGTTCCGCCAGTGTTTTGCGGATGGTCGCTTCCTGGGCGGACGCTGTGAAACTCAGGGCGAAAGCGGCTGCGGCCAGCAGGGTGGGGATCAGTTGCATCGTGTTCTCGTTCGGTGTTGTCGCGGCGGCTGCACGCGCAGCCCCAGGTGTCAGTGGGTTCCCATGGCCTGGCGGGCCATCCATTCCTTCAGGGGGCCGCTGTGCTCGAAGCCCTTCATGCCCCAGTTGCGCAGTGCCTGCCAAGGCCCTTCGGTGCGCGCAAAAAGCTGCTGCAACCCGTCGGTGGCCAGCCCCATGGGCAGCATCGCTGCCTTGCGCTCGCGCTCGTAGCTGCGCAGCAAGCGCAGGTCGGCCACGCTGCGCCAGTAGTCGCGCCCATGCAGCACGCGGGCCAAGGCCTGCGCATCCGCCAGCCCCATATTCAGCCCCTGTCCTGCCAGTGGATGTACGTTGTGGGCCGCATCGCCGGCCAGCACCCAGCTGCGGGGCTGGCTGCCCTGGCCGGGCAATGCGCCGCACCAGCGGTTGGCATGCGCCTGCTGCAGGGGCCAGGCGGCCCGTTCGCCCTGCAATTGCAGCGTTCCCATTGCACCCTGGCTGGCGGTTTCGAGGCGTTGGGTGAATTCCTGCGGCGCCAGTGCCAGCAACTGGGGTGCCTGTTCCTTGAGGACAGACCACACCACCGCCACAGAGTTCCCCTGGGCGCCGTCCAGTGGCAAGAAAGCCAGGATGCCGTCCGGCAGAAACCACTGGCGGGCGATCTGTCCGTGGGGGCGCTCGCAGGTCAGCCGCGTGGCAATGGCGTGCTGCTCGTAGGCGGTGACCTCGAATGCCACACCAAACTCGCTGCGGGTGCGGCTGGCCCGGCCCTCGCACACCACGGTCAGGGTTGCGGGGACCGGCTCGGACACTACCTCGACCTGTGGCTGGTAGCGCACGGCTTCCGCCAGGCGGGCCTCCAGCGCCGGAACGTCCACGATCCAGGCCAGTGCCTCCACGCCCTGGGTCGCCGCGTCAAAGTGCACCGCGCCACCCTGGTCGCCAAATACCTGCATCTGCGCAATCGCCGTGGCATGGGCCGGATCGGGCCAGCTGCGCAGGGAATCGAGCAGCTGGCGCGATGCTGCATTCAGCGCGTAGGCCCGCACGTCGCCAGTGGGCGCCACCGAAGGAGAGGGCGCAGCCACCAGGGCGACGCGCAGCCTCTCGCGGGCCAGCAGCAAGGCCAGGGTGCGGCCCACCACGCCGGCGCCACGGATACAGATGTCAAAGGTTTTCGCCATGGGGGCATTGTAGGAGGGGGCCATGGGCCAGACGGCGCAGCACAATGGCCCATCCGGCCCTTGGTGCCGCCGACTGGAGCCTGCTCGCGTGACTTCTCTCCCTGAATCCGATCTCTCCGGCACGATCTCGCGCCTGTTCGTTTACCCGGTCAAATCCTGCGCGGGCATCGCGGTGCAGGAGGCCTTGCTCACCGAGACGGGCCTGGACCTGGACCGCGCCTGGATGGTGGTCGATGCGCAGGGCATGTTCCTGACCCAGCGCACCGTGCCCCGCATGGTGCTGGTTCATCCTCAGCTCAAGACCTTCGAACTGGTGCTGCGCGCTCCGGGCATGCTGGCGCTGCACCTGGCCCTGGATGCTGTGGATGGCCCCGCCACCGTCACGGTTTGGGACGACAGCGTGCCCGCCTGGGACATGGGCCCCGTGGCGGCCCAGTGGTTCAGCGATTTCCTGGGCCAACCCTGCCGTCTGGTGCGTTTCGACCCGGATCACCGCCGCCTGTCGGGCATGGACTGGACCCAGGGGGTGGAAGCGCCCAACCAGTTTGCCGATGCATTCCCTTTGCTGGTGACCAGCGAGGCATCGTTGGCCGAGCTCAATGCGCGGCTGGCGGTGGCCGGCGAGGCCAGCGTGGGCATGGAGCGCTTCCGGCCCAACGTGGTGCTGGCGGGGCTGGAGGCGCACGACGAAGACCGCGTGGACAGGGTGCGCGTGGCGGCGGAGCACGGCGAAGTGCATCTGCAGCCCGTCAAACCGTGCGCGCGCTGCCCCATACCCAACATCGATCCCGCCACCGCGCACAGCAGCCCGGCCGTGACCGACACCCTGCAGGCGTACCGGCAGGACGCGCGCATGGGCGGCGCCATCACCTTCGGCATGAATGCCATCGTGCGCCAGGGGGCGGGGCAGGTGCTGCGCGTGGGGCAGCGCGTTGCCGCAGATCTGCGCTTCGAATGAGTGGCGCAGGGTGTGCACAGGGTCTGTGCGCAGGGCTTGGCCCCAGGCCCGTAAAATCCGGGGTTTGTCTCCAGAACACCAGAAAGCCCTGCCATGAGCCTCCAATGCGGCATCGTGGGCCTGCCCAACGTCGGCAAGTCCACCCTCTTCAACGCGCTGACCAAGGCTGGCATCGCCGCCGAGAACTACCCCTTCTGCACCATCGAGCCCAATGTCGGCGTGGTGGAGGTGCCCGATCCGCGCCTGCAGCAGCTCGCCGAGATCATTCATCCTGAGCGCATCGTGCCGGCCATCGTCGAGTTTGTGGACATCGCCGGCCTGGTGGCAGGCGCCAGCCAGGGCGAGGGCCTGGGCAACCAGTTCCTGGCCCATATCCGTGAAACCGACGCCATCGTGAACGTGGTGCGCTGCTTCGAGGACGACAACGTGATCCACGTGGCGGGCCGCGTGGACCCGATCTCCGATATCGAAGTCATCCAGACCGAGCTGTGCCTGGCCGACCTGGGCACGGTCGAGAAAGCCCTCAACCGCTACACCAAGGCCGCCAAGTCGGGCAACGACAAGGACGCTGCCAAGCTGGTGGCGCTGCTCACGCGCATCCAGGCCGCACTCAACGAAGGCAAGCCCGCCCGCTCGGTCGAGATCACCAAGGAGGAGCAGCCCCTGCTCAAGTCCCTGTGCCTGATCACGGCCAAGCCCGCCATGTTCGTTGGCAATGTGAGTGAAGATGGTTTCGAGAACAACCCGTTCCTGGACCGCCTGAAGGAATACGCCGCCAGCCAGAACGCTCCCGTGGTGGCGATTTGCGCCAAGATGGAAGCCGAAATGGCTGAGATGAGCGACGAAGACCGCGACATGTTCCTGGCCGAAATGGGCCAGAGCGAGCCTGGTCTGGCCCGCCTGATCCGGGGTGCCTTCAAGCTGCTGGGTTTGCAGACCTATTTCACCGCCGGCGTGAAGGAGGTGCGCGCCTGGACCATCCACATCGGTGACACGGCACCGCAGGCCGCTGGCGTGATCCACGGCGACTTCGAGCGTGGCTTCATCCGTGCCCAAACCATCGCCTTTGACGATTTCATTGCCTACAAGGGCGAGCAAGGTGCCAAGGATGCAGGCAAGATGCGTGCAGAAGGCAAGGAATACGTAGTGAAAGACGGCGATGTGCTGAACTTCCTGTTCAACGTCTGACCTCGGTGCCTGGGGCCTCGCGGCCCTGTGCCACTTGCCCGTGTCCCTGCACTGCCTGGCGGTTGCAGGGATTTTTTATGGCGCCATGGGTGCGCCCATGCTGCCGGTCCCGCGCTTTTTTCGATCCTCGCCCATGACCCCAGGAATTGTCTATGCCGCCCTTGCCTATGTGGCCTGGGGCCTGTTTCCGCTGTATTTCCGGCAGGTGGCCCATGTGCCCGCGCTGGAGGTGGTGGTGCACCGCACCGTGTGGTCGCTGGTGTTCGTTTTCGCCGTGCTGGCCGTGCGCAGGCATTGGGGCTGGATGCGCGCCCTGTGGGGCCAGCCCAGGGTGCTGGGGGCGTTCGCGGTGTCGGCGCTGCTGCTGTCGGGCAACTGGCTCACCTATGTGTGGGCGGTGCAGAACCAGCATGTGGTGGATGCCAGCCTGGGCTATTTCATCCTGCCGCTGGTGAATGTGGCGCTGGGTTTTGTCTTCCTGCACGAACGGCCTCGCCCCGGGCAGTGGCTGGCCGTGGCGGTGGCGGCGGCCGGTGTGCTGTGGCTGGCGGTGCAGGCCGGGCGCGTGCCGTGGATTGCGCTGGTGCTGGCCCTGAGCTTTGGTTTTTATGGGCTGATGCGCAAGGTGGCCACGCTGGGCGCGCTGGAGGGCCTGGCGCTGGAGACGATGATGCTGGCGCCGGTGGCCGCGGCTGCGCTCGCCATCTGGTCTGCGCAGGGGCAGGGCGCGCTGGTGCAGGGGGATGTGCCCACCATGGCGTGGCTGCTGGTGGCCGGCCCCCTGACCGCTGTGCCGCTGCTGTTGTTTGCCGCGGGCGCGCGCCGGATTCCCCTGGCCACCATGGGCATCCTGCAGTACATCTCGCCGAGCCTGCAGTTTGCGCTGGGGGTCTGGCTGTTCAACGAGCCGTTCCAGCCGACGCGTCTGGTGGGTTTTGTGCTGATCTGGGCGGCCCTGCTGGTGTACAGCCTGGAAGGGGCTTGGACGCGCCGGGGCCGTGCCTCACCCTGAGCACGGAACCAAAGCATGGGATGGGCCCGAAATTCTGAATCGAATAAGCTTCTATCGCTTATGAAATAAGCGCTGGTAGCTGTTTTTTTCAGGAGTCAGGGTGCCGCCATCGCGGTGCTGTTGGCCATGGGCTGGTTGCGTGATGTTCGCTGTCCACAAGGCGGACCTGTGTGGCGGCTGCCGTTTTGTGCCCATCGCTTGACCCAGGGTGGTTGACACGCATCAAGCAGTGCCCACACTGTGCGGCATTGTCCTGATGCCCGGCGCGCAGCGCTGCCTTCCATGCCCGATGCCCTTGTCAATCCGCCCGTGGTGCCACCCGGTGCCGCCGTGGTGTTCCACGCGCGCAATCTGTGCAAGACCTACCAGACGGGGGAGGTGCAGGTGCGGGCGCTGCACGACGTCAATCTCGACATCGTGCGCGGCGAGTTCGTCGTGCTGCTGGGCGCCTCGGGCAGCGGCAAATCCACGCTGCTCAACATCCTGGGCGGGCTGGATGTGCCCACCAGCGGCGAGGTGCGGTTTGCCGACCACGCCCTGAGCGGCGCCAGCGAGAGCGAGCTCACCACCTACCGGCGCGAGCATGTGGGCTTCGTGTTCCAGTTCTACAACCTGATCCCCAGCCTGACGGTGCGCGAGAATGTGGCGCTGGTGACTGACATCGCACCGCACCCCATGCCCATCGACGAGGCCATTGCCCTCGTCGGGCTCACGCCGCGCCAGCACCACTTTCCGGCGCAGCTCTCGGGCGGCGAGCAGCAGCGCGTGGCCATTGCGCGCGCCATCGTCAAGCGCCCCGAGGTGCTGCTGTGCGACGAGCCCACCGGCGCGCTCGACTACCAGACCGGCAAGATGGTGCTGGAGGTGATCGCCCGCATCAACGCCGAGCTGGGCACCACGGCCGTGGTCATCACGCACAACGCCGCCATCGCCGCCATGGCCGACCGCGTGGTCTACCTGGTGGATGGCACCATTGCGCGCATCGATCGCAATGCGCACCGGCGCTCGCCTTCGGAGCTGTCGTGGTGAGGGCCCGGAAGCCGTCCCCACGCTCGCCCACTGTGTGTGCGTGGCACCCCCTCGGCGGCAACACAGCATGAAAGCCCTCGACCGCAAGCTGCTGCGCGACCTGCGCCGCATGTGGAGCCAGGCTCTCACCATTGCGCTGGTGGTGGCCAGCGGGCTGGGGGGCTTCATCACCACCTTGTCTGCGGTGGATTCGCTGGCGCTGGCGCGCGACCATTTCTATGCCCAGGGCCACTTTGCGGATGCGTTCGCCACCGTCAAGCGCGCGCCGCTGGCGCTGGCCGACGTGTTGCGCGGCGTGCCCGGCGTGGCCGATGTGCAGGTGACGGTGGAACAGGTGGTGCGCGTGGAGATCGCCGGACTGGTTGATCCCATCATCGGCCAGCTCATCGGCGTGGACCTGCGCCAGCCGCCGCGCATGAACCAGGTCACGGTGCGCAGTGGCCAGGCGCTGGCCCCGCCCGGCGCGGGGCAGGGCCGCAGCGACAGCACCATCGATGCGCTGGTGTCCGAAGGTTTTGCCCGCGTGCGCGGCCTGCGCCCGGGTGATGAGGTGACGGCGCTGGTCAATGGCAAGCGCCGCCAGCTGCGCATCGTGGGCACGGCGCTGTCGCCCGAATACATCTTCGCGGGCATGGCCGGCATGCCCGACCTGCGCGGCTTCGGTGTTTTCTGGGTGGACCGCGAGGCGCTGGCCGCCGCCTACGACATGCAGGGCGCCTTCAACCGCGTGGCCGTCAAGCTGGCGCCGCAGGCGTCGGAGCCCGCCGTGCTCGATGGCCTTTCGCGCCTGCTGGCGCCCTATGGTGGACGCGATGCCCGGGGCCGCGAGGACCAGGCATCGCACGCCATGCTCGACAACGAGATCAAGGAGCAGCGCGTGATGGGCACCCTGTTGCCTGCCATATTCCTGGCCGTTGCGGCCTTTTTGCTGCATGTGGTGCTCTCGCGCCTGGTGGCCACGCAGCGCGAGCAGATCGCCGCGCTCAAGGCGCTGGGCTATCCCAACAGCACCATTGCCGGGCACTACCTCCAGCTGGTGGGCGTGATCGTGGCGGTGGGGCTGGCGCTGGGCGTGGCCCTGGGCAACGGGCTGGGCACGATGCTGACGGGCCTGTATGCCGAGTTTTTTTTCTTCCCGGTGTTCGAGCACCGCATCGCGCCCTGGCTGATCCTGGTGGGCGCGGGTGTCACGGGCGGCACCGCGCTGCTGGGCACGCTCAGCGCCATCGGGGCCACCGTGCGCCTGGCCCCGGCCGAGGCCATGCGCCCGCCAGCCCCGGGCCAGTACCGCCGCACCACGCTGGAGCGCCTGGGGGTGCGGCGCATACCCGCCGGGCTGCGCATGATCCTGCGCAACATGGAGCGCAAGCCCCTGCGCACCACGCTCACCATCGGCGGCACGGCCGCTGCGGTGGCCATCGTGGTCATGGGCAATTTCTTTCGCGATGCCATCGACCACATCGTGGACACCACCTTCCACCTCGCGATGCGCAGCGATGTGAACGTCTGGATGACCGAACCGGTGGATGCGCTGGCCCGCCTGCAGCTGGCGCGCCTGCCGGGTGTGGCGGGCGTGGAGCCCGCCCGCAGCGTGGCGGTGCGCATGGCCTACGGCCACCGCAGCGAGCGGGTGGGGCTGCAGGGCGTGGCCCCGGACGCACAGCTGTTACGCATCGTCGATGTGGCGGGCCGCCAGAGCCCCGTGCCCGATGCCGGACTGCTGCTCACCGACCGCCTGGCCGACAAGCTGGGCGTGCGCGTGGGCGATACGGTGCAGGTGGAGGTGCTCGAAGGTCGCCAGCGCACGCTGTATGTGCCCGTGCAGGCCACCGTGCGCGAGATGATGGGACTCAACGCCTATGTGCAGCGCGACACCCTCAACCGCTGGCTGCAGGAAGGCGACGTGGCCTCGCAGTTCAATGTGGCGCTGGAACCCGGCTCCGAAGCGCGTTTCCTGGAGGCCACCAAGGCCCTGCCGCGCGTGGCGGGCGCCTTCAGCAAGGCCACGCTGCTGCGCAACATGCAGGACGTGAGCGCGCGCAATGTGCGCATCATGAGCACCATCCTCACGCTGTTCGCGGCCGTGATCGCCGTGGGCGTGGTCTACAACAATGCGCGCATTGCCCTGGCCGAACGCACCTGGGAGCTGGCCAGCCTGCGCGTGCTGGGTTTCACGCGCGGCGAGGTGTCGGCCTTGCTGCTGGGCGAGCTGGCGATCGGCATTGCGCTGGCGCTGCCGCTGGGCATGGCCATGGGCTGGGGGCTGGTGCACCTGCTGGTGGAACTGCTCAAGAACGACCAGTTCCTGTTTCCGGTGGTCATCAGTGCGCGCACCTATGCCTGGGCAGGGCTGTGCGTGGTGGCGGCGGGGGCGGCCAGCGCCCTGGTGGTGCGCCGGCAGATCGACCGGCTGGACATGGTGGGCGCGCTCAAGACGCGGGAATGACGCAGGCAACCAACAATACAGGCAAGGGAAGACGGCAATGCAGAAGAAAACGGTGATCTGGGGTGGCGGGGTGCTGGTGGTGCTGGGCGCCCTGCTGGCCTGGGCGTTTGTCCCCCGGCCGCTGCCGGTGGAGACGGCGGCCGTGGTGCGGGGCCGCTTCGAGGCCGGTGTCGATGAGGACGCGAAAACCCGCCTGCATGACCGCTACAGCATCTCGGCCCCGCTGGCCGGTCGGCTGGCGCGCATTGCCCTGCGCGAGGGCGATGCCGTGCGGGCGGGCGACGTGGTGGCGCGCATCACCCCCGGCCTGCCGGCACTGCTGGATGAGCGCAGCCTGCGCGAACAGCAGGCCCGCGTGACGGCCGGCCAGGCCGGTGTGCAGCGCGCCGCCGCGCGCATTGAGCGCAGCCGCGTGGCGCTGGAGCAGGCACGCCATGACCTGCGCCGCAGCGAGCAGCTGGCGCAGCAGGGCTTTGTGGCCCCCGCGCGGCTGGATACCGAACGCCTGGCGGTGCAGGCGGCCGAGAAAGATGCCGACGCCGCGGTGCAGGACCAGCAGGTGGCCCGCGCCGATCTGGCCCAGGCCCGTGCGGCGCTCGACGTGGTGCAGCGGCCCGGCGGCACGCAGGTGGGCAAGGCCTTCGAGGTGCAGACCCCTGTGGCCGGCCGCGTGCTGCGCGTGGCCCAGTCCAGCGAAGGCATTGTGGGGCTGGGCACGGTGCTCATCGAGGTGGGCGACACCGCGCAGCTCGAAGTGGTGGCGCCACTGCTGTCCACCGATGCGCTGCAGGTGCGCGCGGGCAGCCCCGTGCGCATCGAGCGCTGGGGCGGCCCGGGCGTGTTGCAGGGGCGCGTGCGCAGCGTGGAGCCGGCGGCGTTCACCAAGGTATCGGCGCTGGGGGTGGAGGAGCAGCGGGTCAACGTGCTCATCGACCTGACCAGCCCCCCCGCGCAGTGGGCCGCGCTGGGCGACGGCTACCGCGTGGTGGCGCGCGTGCTCACGCGCCAGGCCGAAGACGTCTTGCTGGTGCCGCTGAGCGCGCTGTTCCCCTGGCAGGACGCACAGGCTGCTGCCAGCGCGGCGGCGCCCACGGGTGACGCGCCGGGCATGGCCGTGTTCGTGGTGCGTGAGGGGCGCGCGCGCCGCCTGCCGGTGCTGCTGGAGGCCCGTGGCAGCACGCACGCCTGGGTCAAGGAGGGGCTGCAAGCCGGTGATCAGGTCGTGGTATACCCGCCAGCCACGCTGACCGATAGCGCGCGCGTCGCCATCCGTGCGCCCTGATGATTGCAGAGGCCGCTGGACGCGTGCCTATCGCGGGCGATTCAACCCGCCTCTGGCTCAGCGCCCGCGCATCCATGGGCGCCGGCTTCCGTTCCCACCCGTTCCTATCCGTTCTTTCGTATGCATCCGGCATGGCCTACGCCACCCTGGCCTACATCGCCGGGGGCTTTTTTCGCTGCATTTCCAGCTCCTCAAGGCCGTGTCGCCGGTGGAGATCATTGCGCACCGCACGCTGTGGTTGCTGGCGTTCCTGGCTGCGGCCGCTGGCGTGGCAGCCGCGCGTGCTGGGGGGCGCTGTCGGCGGCGCTGCCGTGCTACACCGCCGATTGCCTGTGGCGCCAGCGCATGGCGAGGCCTGTTGCCTGAAGAAAATGCGTGGTTAGGCACCTGTCTCAGTGCGTCGGCGTCTGCGCCTGACTCCCTCCCCCTCTGGGGGGGGGTTGGGGTGGGGCCAGAGGTGCAGATGCACATCAAGCGCGAGTCCTTTGCCAGCAGCTCCCATCCCTGCCTTCCCCCAGAGGGGGAAGGGGTCTGAGACATGTCGCTAATCAGGGGAAAATGCCACGTAACGCCCGTTGAACGGGCGCTGGCAGCTATCAAATTGGCATCATGTGCGCAGAAACGGTAGCGGCACGTCCGCAGGTATCGGGCATGCGTAGGGCTTGCCCTGGCGGCGCTCCAGCAGCTCTGCCTTGGCCTGGGCGATGAGTTCGGGGCGCTGCACCAGCTCGATGGCCGTGGCCGTGAGCACGCGCGCTGCGCGCACCATGCCGGCGTGGGCCAGGGCGGACTGGCCCTGCGACACCATCTGCCACGAGTGCATGGGCGTGCCGAAGGCGTAGCAGGCCACCCAGGCCTGGACCGTGGGCGTGATCCAGCTCACGTCGGCCACGTCGGTGGAGCCGAACAGGATGTCGTCAACGGTGGGGTCGTAGGGCGCCACGCCCTCGAACACTGCGGGCACCTGGCCGCGCAGCACGCTGGCCAGCGGGCGGCTGACGGCGTTGATGTCGTTCTCGCTCAGCGTGGCCTGGAATTGCCCGGCCTGGCCCTGCTCGCCGGTGCCCACCGTCAGTGCGCCCTCGGCCAGCAGCTTGGCGTAGAGCACCTCGTTGAGCGTGCGGTTCTGCAGCAGGTTGGAGCAGGCCTTGTCGAACACAATCTCGACCCGGCAGCCGGTCATCAGCGCGGCGCCGTGGGCCACGTTCTGCACGCGCTCGTAGAGCTCGGCGGCCTCGTGGTTGCGTGCCGCGCGGATCAGGTACAGCACCTCGGCGCGCGCCTGCACCACGTTGGGCGACAGGCCGCCCGAATCGGTGATGGCGTAGTGCACGCGCGCGTCGGACGGCATGTGCTCGCGCAGGTAGTTGGCGCCCACGTTCATGAGTTCGACCGCGTCGAGCGCGCTGCGCCCCAGGTGCGGCGAATGGGCCGCGTGTGAGGCCTTGCCCTGGAAGATGAACTTGGCCTGTATGTTGGCCAGCGTGGTCTGGCTGAACACGCCGGTGAAGCTGCCCGGGTGCCAGGTCAGGGCCGCGTCCACGTCGTCGAACACGCCAGCACGCGCCATGAAGGTCTTGCCCGAGCCGCCTTCCTCGGCCGGGCAGCCGTAGTAGCGCACGCGCGCCTGGCCGCCGCTGGCCTGCAGGTGCGCCTGCAGCGCGATAGCCGCGAAATGTGCCGAGGTGCCCAGCAGGTGGTGGCCGCAGCCGTGGCCCGCCAGGCCGGGACTGTCCACCGAGGGCGTGCACACCAGGGCGCCGCTTTGCTGGTTCAGGCCCGACAGCGCGTCGTATTCGCCCAGGAAGGCGATCACCGGGCCGGTATCACCCCATTCAGCCATGAAGGCCGTGGGGATCCCGGCCACATCGCGTGTGATGCGAAAGCCCGACCCGGCCAGCGCATCCATGTGCAGCTGGGCCGATGCCGTCTCGGCGTAGCGCAGCTCGGCCAGCGACCAGATCCGGTCGGCCAGCGCCGTCATGCGCGGCGTCTCGCGCGTGAAGAATTCCTGCAGTTGTTCCATGCCGTGCCCCACTTATTCGGGCTTGACCCCGGCCTTGTCCAGCAGCGCTTTGTTGCGCTGCGACTCCCGGGCGACCTGGGCCGGGAACTGGCTTTGGTCCATGCTGGAGGCGTTGGCGCCCACGGTTTTGAGGCGCTTCTGCACCTCGGGCAGGAGGGTGGCCTTCACGGCGGCCTCCTGCAGGCGCTTGATGATGGGCGCGGGCGTGTTCTTGGGCACGACGATGCCGAACCAGCTGATGCCCAGCTGGTTCAGGCCGTCGTAGCCCAGTTCCTTGAAGGTGGGCACGTTGAGCAGTTCGGGTGCGCGGCGTTCGGAGGCTTGCACGAAGGGGATCAGCTTGCCGCTCTTGATGTGCACCATGGCCGAGGGCAGCTGGTCGGGCATGAGCTGCACCATGCCCGCCAGCGCGTCGTTCAGGGCCGGGCCGGAGCCGCGGTAGGGAACGATCTGGATGTCGGTCTTGAGCGTCTCGTTGAACGAGGCCAGCATCAGGTGGCCCAGCGTGCCCAGGCCCGGCACGGCGCCGCTGATCTTGCCCGGCTCGGCCTTGGCTTTGGCCACGAAGGCCTCGAAGGTGGTCACGCCCAGGCTGGGGTGCACCATGTAGACGGCGGGCATGGTGACCAGGTTGGCCACGGGCGCGAGCTTGGCCGGTAGGCCCTCGGCGCGCGTGTACAGGTGTGGGTTGATGGTCATGGTGCTGACCGTGGCCATGCCGACGGTATAGCCGTCGGGGGCGGCCTGGGCCACGGCCTCGGTGCCGATCACGCCGCCCGCACCGGCCTTGTTGTCCACCACGACGGCCTGGCCCAGGGTGCTGCGCATGCCATCGGCCACGATACGGGCCACGATGTCGGTGGAGCCGCCGGCGGCAAACGGCACGACCAGCTTGATGGGCTTGTTCGGGTAGTTGTCGCTGCCCTGGGCCCGGGCTTGGGGCAGGGCGGAGCAGACGGCCAGGGCGGCGATGGCCAGGGTCTTCAGGCTCAGGCGGTGCGTGGGCATGGTGTGCATGGAATGTCTCCTTGGGAATGGCCGCCCTGTAGGGCGGTGCTGTGGATGGGGTTGGTGCACTCCACTGTAGAAAAAAAGCGCCGATCCGGGTGGTGTATTTTTCCTGTTGATATAAGTAAAACCAATGGATTCATACTTGTAGCCATGATCAATAAAAGAATTGGATCCAGCAAGCCATGAACAAACCCGATAGCTTGCCCGAGAGCCGGCAGCTCTATTCGCGCCTGATGCGGCATGTGCGCCTGCGTCAGTTGCAGCTGCTGCTGGCGCTGCAGCACAGTGGCTCGGTGGTGAAGGCCGCGCAGCACATGGACATGAGCCAGTCCGCAGCCACGCAGGCTCTGGCCGAGCTCGAACGCGTGCTGGACCTGCGCCTGTTCGAGCGCCACGCGCGCGGCATGCGTGCCACGCAGGCGGGCCAGGCATTGATCGATGCGACGCACGGCGTGATGAGCGAGCTGGAGGATGCTGCCGAGACACTGGCCGCCATCCGCCTGGGCGCCAGCGCCGCGCTGCGCCTGGGGGCGATACCGGCGGCGGCGCACACCATTCTGGCGCCGTTGCTGGCACGCTTTTATGCGCAGCGGCCCCTGGTGCATGTGGACGTGCAGGAGGGCGAGGGTGCGCGGCTGCTGCCGCTGCTGATTGCCGGCGCGCTGGATGCGGTGTTCTGCCGCCAGCCGGCGCTGCTGCCCGAAAGCCATGCCTTCGAGCCCCTGCTGGCCGACGAGGCGGTGTTCATCGCCGCGCCCACCCACCCCCTGGCCAGCGCCCGGCAGGTGCGATTGGTGCAGCTGGCCGATGCGCGCTGGGTGCTACCCACGTCCAGCATTGCCGTGCGTGACATCTTTGAGCGCGTGGTGCTGGCGCAGCTGCCCCAGGCGCAATGGTTTCACATATCCACCGTGTCGCTGCCGGTGCTGCAGGGGCTGCTGGCCCAGCCCGGGGCCGTGACCGTGGTGCCACGCAGCATCATGCCGGCACTGCACCATGCCGGGTCATTGGCCGGGGTCTGCATGCTGGACATGGCCTTGACACGCGAGGCGCTGGCGCTTGCGCCCCTGGGGGTGGTGTACCGCCGCGAGGCCAAGTCGGCGCTGCTGCGGGAAATGCTGGCGTTGTGGTGCGCGCCGTAGTGCGCGCCACCAGCTCATGGCTCCGTCCGGGGTGTTGCCTGCCGGGCCTCCAGGATGGCTGGCCAGAACAGTTCTGGGTTGAGCTTGATGAGGCCGAACACGGCCGCCGCGTGCAGCTGCGCGCGCTCTGATGGCCTGTTTATGATCTTTCCTTGCGTACCCCCATGGAAAAACAGGCCCTGAAAGCGTTGCCCATGTCCCTGCAAGACGATTACGCGAGCGCAGAACAACGCCTGCATGCGTTGCGGCAATGCCCTGAGGCCTTTGGCCACCCCACCGGTACCGTGGAGTGGATCGAAACACACATCTCCTGGCTGCTGCTGGCGGGTGACTTTGCCTATAAGTTCAAAAAGCCCCTGCAGCTGGATTTCCTGGACTTCAGCACCCCCGCGCTGCGGCGCGCCGCCTGCGAGGAAGAGCTGCGCATCAACCGCCGCACCGCGCCCGCCCTGTACCTGGGCCTGGTGGCGCTGAGTGGTGCCGCAGGCAGCCTGCGGTTGCACCCCGCCGAAGCAGCCCCGGCCGATGCCGAACCCGCCGTGCGCATGCGCCGCTTTGCGCAGGAGGCGCTGCTGAGCCACCTGCTGGAGCAGCAGCGCCTGTTGCCCGCCCATATCGACGCCCTGGCGCAGCAGGTGGCGCAATTCCACGCCAGTGCGGCGGTGGCCCTGCCGCCGCAGGGCTGGGGCACCGCCCGGGCCGTTACCGCGCCGGTGCACGACTGCCTGGCGGCGCTGCAGCCGCAGGTGGCGCAGTGGGCGCCCGACCTGGGCCCCGTGCTGGCGCAGGTGGCGCAGTGGTGTGCCACGCAGGGCGCCACGCTGGCGCCGGTGTTTGCGCAGCGCCTGCAGGCCGGGCGGGTGCGCGAATGCCATGGCGACCTGCACCTGGCCAACCTGGTGCTGATCGATGGGCAGCCGCAGCTGTTTGATGCGATCGAGTTCAACCCGGCGCTGCGCTGGATCGACTGCGTGGCCGACATTGCTTTCCTGGCCATGGACCTGGAGGCGCGCGGCCGCGCCGACCTGGCCTGGCGCTTTCTGAATGCCTGGCTGGAGCACACGGGCGACTATGCCGGTCTGCCGGTGCTGACGTATTACCGCGTGTACCGCGCCCTGGTGCGCGCCCGCGTGGCGGGCCTGCGGCTGGCGCAGGCGCAGGGCGAGGCGCGCGCCGCCAGCCTGCGGGAGGTGCAGCGCTATCTGGCGCTGGCGCAACGCTTCGTCCAGCCTCGCGCGCCCGCGCTGTGGCTGGCGCATGGTTTTTCAGGGGCGGGCAAGAGCACGCACTCGCAAGCACTCGTTGCCGAGCGCGGCGTGGTGCGCGTGCGCGCCGATGTCGAGCGCAAGCGCCTGTTCGGCCTGGCGCCCGAGGACTCCAGCGGCGCTGTGCCCGGCGGCATTTACACGGCCGAGGCCTCGCGGCGCACGCACGAGCGGCTGGCGCAGGCGGCGCGCTGGGCATTGGACGCGGGCCATACGGTGCTGGTGGATGCCACGTTCCTGAACCCGGCGATGCGCCAGCGCTTCATGGCGTTGGCGGCGCAGGCGCAGGTGCCTTGCCACATCCTGTCGTTCGAGGCGCCCCTGGCAGTGCTGCGCGAGCGGGTGCGCAGCCGCCAGCAGGCGGGTGGCGATGCCTCCGAGGCCTCGGTGCAGGTACTGGAGGCGCAATGGGCGGCGGCCCAGCCGCTCTCGCCCGCGGAGGAAGCGATCACGGTGCATGTGGACACCACCCGGCCGGTGGACTGGAATGCGCTGCTGCCGCCCGCTGGTGCTTGCGCGGGCGCTAGAACGCCAGGTGGCCCGGCATGAAATACAGCAGCACGCTGGTCATGACCAGGTAGCGAAAGAATTTGCCCACTGCCATGTAGGCCAGGCAGGGCCAGAACGGCAGCTTGAGCCAGCCCGCCACGGCGCACAGCGGGTCGCCCACCACGGGCAGCCAGCTCAGCAGGCAGGTCTTGGCCCCCCATTTGCGCAGCCAGATGCGCGCGCGGCGCTCGGTGCGGCTGAGCGCGCGCGCCGGTTGGGGATCGGCGCTGGGGGGCTGGCCGGCGCGCCGGTGGCGCCGCGCCGCATCCCAGGCGCGGTGCGCGCCCAGGCCCATCCACCAGCTCACGCCGCCGCCCAGGGTGTTTCCCAGCGTGGCCACGGCGATGGCGGGCCAGTACAGGTCGGGGTTGAGCTTGATCAGGCCGAACACCGCGGGCTCCGAGCCCATGGGCAGCAGCGTGGCCGATACGAACGAGACGACAAATACCGTGCCCAGCCCGAACTGCGGCAGAGCCAGCCATTGCAGCAGCTGGTGCATCCAGATTTCCATGGGGGCAAGTGTAGGGCGGCATTGCGCGCGCTGCAGGCCCTGGGGATTCCGTCCTACAAGGCGCTGCGCTGTTGGGCCACGGCGCGGGTGCGCCAGGGTTTGTATCGTGGGCTGACTCCCGCCCTTGGCAATCACCGGAAGGCTTGCGATGCATATCATCCCCCATACGCCACGATTTCCCTGCCGTACGTACTGGCTGTCACTGGCCGCCGGCATCTCACTGGCGGCCTGTGTGCAGAGCCCGCAGTCTGCGGTGTCTGGGCAGGCGCCACTCCCGGCGCCCATGGCCTGGAGCGTCGCGGAGGAGGGCTGCGCGGGGGGCGAGCGCCTGCGGGCTGCCTTGGCCAGTGCACGCAGCGAGTTGCAGGACCAGGGGCTGGTGCTGAAGACCGCGTGCCAGGCATCGCATGGCGCGCTGGCTGTTCAGGTGGAGGTGGCGAACGGCCTGCTGGCCAGCAAGGTGGTGCGCGGCCCGCTGGCCGAGGGCGAAGCGGTGGACATGGGTACTCCTGCCGGCGTTGGCAGCGCGGCGGCCGCGAGCCATAGCACTGATTTTTCACCCGATGTGCAGCACAACCGCCAGTGGCTGCGAGCGTTCATGGCGCGCCACCAGCTCGACAATCTGCCGGACGCCTGGTGGCGTTATGCCCAGAAAAAGGCGGCGCCATCGGCGGTGGCCGAAGTGGACCTGGCCGCGCGCTGAGTCCGCTGGTGCCAGAAGGCGCGGACGGAGGGTGGCACCGGCCATTGATTTCCGCTATCTGACGGGGCGCGCATTTCGTTTGCTGAAAATTTGAGCAGCTACAATGCTGCCTCCTTTTTCAGCATCCGCTGCGCGCCCATTCCTTTCCCTTCATGCAGATCGGCCACATCCCTTTGGCGAACCGCTTGTTCGTCGCCCCCATGGCGGGCGTCACGGACCGGCCGTTCCGCCAGCTGTGCAAGCAGCTCGGCGCGGGCTACGCGGTGAGCGAGATGGTGACCTCGCGCAAGGACCTGTGGAACAGCCTCAAGACCTCGCGCCGGGCCAACCATGAAGGCGAGCCCGGGCCGATTGCCGTGCAGATTGCCGGCACCGAGGCGCAGATGATGGCCGAGGCCGCGCTCTACAACGTGGACCGGGGCGCGCAGATCATCGACATCAACATGGGTTGCCCGGCCAAGAAGGTGTGCAACAAATGGGCGGGCTCGGCGCTGATGCAGGACGAGGCGCTGGCCGTGGAAATTGCCGCCGCCGTGGTGGAGGCCTGCGCTCCGCGCAAGGTGCCCGTCACGCTCAAGATGCGCACCGGCTGGTGCCAGCAGCACAAGAACGCCGTGGCGTTGGCGCGGCAGTTTGAACAGGTGGGCATCCAGATGCTCACCGTGCACGGCCGCACGCGCGAGCAGGGTTACAAGGGCCAGGCCGAATACGACACCATTGCCGCCGTGAAGGCCGCCGTGCGCGTGCCCGTGGTGGCCAACGGCGACATCACCACGCCCGAAAAAGCCCGCGCCGTGCTGGCCGCCACCGGGGCCGACGCCCTCATGATAGGCCGCGCAGCGCAAGGCCGGCCCTGGATCTTCCGCGAGGTGGGCCACTTCCTGGCCACGGGCGAGCACCTGGCGCCGCCGCTGGTGGCCGAGCTGCGGCGCCTGCTGCTGGAGCACCTGCAGGACCACTACCGCCTGTATGGCGAGCTGACCGGCGTGCGCAGCGCGCGCAAGCACATTGCCTGGTACCTGCGCGCGCTGCCGGGCGGTGAGGCCTTGCGGCAGCACATCAATACGATAGAAGACTGCACCACGCAGTGGCAGGCGGTGGCCGACTACCTGGATGCCCTGGCGCAACAGATGGACCGGCTGCCGGCCGCCACCGATGTGGATGCGAATACACAAGAACAAGAGGGAATGGCTGCATGAGCAAGAAAAACATTGAAGAATCCGTGCGCGAAAGCCTGCAAGGCTACTTTCGCGACCTGGGCGGTGAGACGCCCGATGGCATGTACGACATGGTGGTTCGCCTGGTCGAGCGCCCGCTGCTGGAGGTGGTGATGCTCCAGGCCGACAACAACCAGTCGCGGGCCGCCGAATGGCTGGGCCTGAACCGCAACACCCTGCGCAAGAAGCTGGTCGAGCACAAGATGCTCTGATGCCAGGGTGTCATTTGCTATTTAATTTATAGCTTTTGGCGCTTGTTGAATAAGCGCCAGGACCTGTTTTTATTCAAACTCTATCCATCCACACCATGAACGCACTTCTCTCCGTCTCCGACAAGACCGGTATCGTCGAATTCGCCCAGGCCTTGCACGCGCTCGGCATCAAGCTGTTGTCCACCGGCGGCACCGCCAAGCTGCTGGCCGACAAGGGCCTGCCCGTGACCGAAGTGGCCGAAGTCACCCAGTTCCCCGAGATGCTCGACGGTCGCGTCAAGACCCTGCACCCCAAGGTGCATGGCGGCCTGCTGGCCCGCCGCGAGTTGCCCGAGCACATGGCCGCGCTCAAGGAGTACGGCATCGACACCATCGACCTGCTGGTGGTCAACCTCTACCCCTTTGAAGCCACGGTGGCCAAAGCCGGTTGCACGCTGGCCGATGCCATCGAAAACATCGACATCGGCGGGCCTGCCATGGTGCGCAGCGCCGCCAAGAACTGGAAGGACGTGGGCGTGATCACCTCGGCCGACCAGTACGAGGCCGTGCTGGCCGAGCTCAAGGCCGGCGGCAAGCTCAGCGACAAGCTGCGCTTTGCGCTGTCGGTGGCCGCGTTCAACCGCATTGCCCAGTACGACGGTGCCATCAGCGACTACCTCTCGTCGGTCGCGTTCGAAGCCGAAAAACTGTCAGAAACCTACGTGCCCGCCCGCACCCAGTTCCCCGGCCAGAGCAACGGCATCTTCACCAAGATGCAGGACCTGCGCTACGGTGAAAACAGCCACCAGCAGGCCGCCCTGTACCGCGACCTCTACCCTGCACCGGGTTCGCTGGTCACCGGCGTGCAGCTGCAGGGAAAGGAGCTGAGCTACAACAACATCGCCGACGCCGACGCCGCCTGGGAATGCGTCAAGAGCTTCGAGGCCGCCGCCTGCGTGATCGTCAAGCACGCCAACCCCTGCGGCGTGGCCGTGGGCCTGGATGCCCTGAGCGCCTACAGCAAGGCTTTCCAGACCGACCCCACCAGCGCCTTTGGCGGCATCATCGCATTCAACCGGGTGGTCGATGGCGCGGCCGCAGCCCAGGTCAGCAAGCAGTTTGTCGAGGTGCTGATGGCGCCCGACTTCACGGCGGAAGCGCTGGAAATCTTCAAAGCCAAGGCCAATGTGCGCCTGATGAAAATCGCGCTGCCCGCCCCTGGCGGTCAAACCGACTGGGAACGCGGCCGCAACGCCATGGACGCCAAGCGCATCGGCTCGGGCCTGCTGCTGCAGACCGCCGACAACCACGAGCTGGCCCTGACCGACCTGAAGGTGGTGACCACGAAGCAGCCCTCGATCGAAGAAATGCAAGACCTGTTGTTTGCGTGGAAGGTGGCCAAGTACGTCAAGAGCAACGCCATCGTGTTCTGCAAGGGCGGCATGACCATGGGCGTGGGCGCCGGCCAGATGAGCCGCCTCGATTCGGCCCGCATCGCCAGCATCAAGGCGCAGCACGCCGGCCTGACCCTGCAGGGCACGGCGGTGGCGAGCGATGCGTTCTTCCCCTTCCGCGATGGCCTGGATGTGGTGGTGGATGCGGGCGCCACCTGCGTGATCCAGCCCGGTGGCAGCATGCGTGACCAGGAAGTGATTGACGCCGCCAACGAGCGCGGCGTGGCCATGGTGTTCAGCGGTGTGCGGCACTTCAGGCATTGAGAACAAACCCCTGGGGCGCTTCGCGCCTTCCCCCTTCTCTTGCAGCGCTACGCGCTGCGGAAGGTGGACGCCGCCGGCGCGGCGGCCACTGGCCTGGGCCACGCCGGTTTCAAGGGCATGGTGATATTCGAAAAAAAGCGGCCGAGGCCGCTTTTTTGTTGTTTGCGCTCCTGCTCGGAGCGCAGGGCGGTCAGGCCGCCACGATGTGCCCGCGCCCGCTGGCGCCGGCCAGCACCTTGAGTGACTTGTCGGTGCTGGCGGTGTAGTTGCGGCTGGTGATGGTGTTCACATACACCCAGTCGGCGCGGCACTCGGTGGCCGTGGCGGTGAGCAGCATGTAGCCGCGGCGCGCGGTGTCGCAGTATTTCAGCGTCTTGATCAGCTGCTGGAAGGCGCCCGCCAGCATGGCCGGGTTTTCCTTGGGCAGGTACTCCTCGAAGCCGGGGGACGACACCGACGAGGTGGCGAACTCCACGCCCACGGCGTTGCCGTTCATGTCGGCCAGTTCGTTGGCCCAGGCATTGTGCGTGTCGCCCGACAGCACCACCAGGTTCTTGCCCAGGCTGCGGGCCGTGCCCAGCACGGTTTCGCGCGCGGCCTGGTAGCCGTCCCAGGCGTCGAGGTTGTAGGGGATGCTGGGCTGGGCCAGGATGGCCTGCTCGGCGGGTGTCAGCGTGGCGGGCGCCGTCTGGGCCTTGGCCATGAGGGCCGAGTATTGCGACAGCGACACCCCCGTGGCGGGGTTGTTGAAATTGAGCAGCAGGGGGGCGGGCACGTTCATGCGCCCCATCAGCACCTGCTGGCCCAGCACCTGCCAGGTGGCTCGGGACGCGGCCATCTGCTGCCGCAGCCACTGGGTCTGTGTGCTGCCCAGGAGTTGGCGCGCCGGGTTGCCCACGGCGGCGGTGAAGCCTGCGGCATCGATGCCGCTGGCTGTGATGTAGTGGTTGTAGTCGAGCTGCTCTTCGCGTCCGATGGCGCGCGTGTCCAGCATGTGCAGCGCCACCAGGTCGCCAAATTGAAAACTGCGGTAGATCAGTTCGGGCTGCGCGTTGCGGGTGGGCATCCACTCGTGGTAGGCCTGCATGGCGGCGGCCTTGCGTGTGGCAAAACTGCCTTCGGTGCCCGCCTGGTGGTTTTCGGCGCCGTTGGCCCAGGTGTCGTTGGTGATCTCGTGGTCGTCCCAGATGGCGATCATGGGCGCCACGGCGTGCAGGGCCTGCAGGTCGGTGTCGGTTCGGTACTGCGCATGGCGCGCGCGGTAGTCTGCCAGCGAGAGGATTTCGCCCGCGGGCTGCACCAGGCGGCCCAGCTGTTCGGCATTCGCCGACGCATAGCCGCCGCGCGCGTATTCATACAGGTAGTCGCCCAGGTGCACGGTGGCGTCCAGGTCGTTGCGGCGTGCGGCCTCGGCATACACATTGAAGTAGCCCGCCGGGTAGTTGGCGCACGAGAACACGGCCAGCCTGACCTGTGCGACGCTGCCCGTGGGCAAGGTGCGCGTGCGTCCCAAGGGGGAGCTGGCCGCATGGGCGGTGAAGCGGTAGTGGTAGGCCGTGGCGGGCTGCAGGCCGGTGGCATCGATCTTGACAGTGAAGTCGCGGGCTGCGGTGGCGGTGGCCTGGCCCTTGGCCACCACGGTGGTGAAGGCGGCATCGCTGGCCAGTTCCCATTGCACGGGGATGTCTGCCGTGGCGCCCACAGCCGGCGTGACGCGCGTCCACAGGATCACGCGGTCGTTCAGCGGGTCGCCGCTGGCCACGCCGTGGACAAAGCGCACCTCCGGAACGTCGCTGCCACCGCAAGCCGCCAGCGGCAAGGTACCGAGCGCTGTGGCACCCCAGGCCATCTGGCGCACGAAGCGGCGCCGACCCGTGTCCGTGGCTGCCTCCGTGGCGATGGCAGGCTGCAACAAGTTGGTGAGGGGCTTCTTGTCGTGGGGGCTGTGCATGGCGGAACGCTCGGAGTAAAGCCACCAAGGCTGACAGGCGCTTGTGACGGGGCTGTGAACACTGGCGCCATGCAAAAACCCCGTGGCAACGGGGTGCGTTGCCACGGGGTTGGTGGTAGAAAGCCAATGGGCCGTTTTTGACTTGTAGCGCTTGTCTGGGAAGCGCTATGCGCTCTTATTTTGTGAGCGTTTTGAAGACCTCGCGCGCAATGGACACGGTGTCGGCAATGTCCTGTGCGGTATGGGCGGCGCTCACGAAGCCGGCTTCGTAGAGGGCGGGCGCGATGTACACGCCGCGGCCGAGCAGGCCATGGAACAGTTGGTTGAAGCGCGCACCGTCGGTCTTCAGCACTTGCGCGTAGTTCTGCGGCAACCCGGGCAGCAGGAAGAAGCCGAACATGCCGCCCTCGCAGTCGGCGCTGAAAGGCACGCCTTCGGCCGCTGCCGCTGCGGCCAGCCCATCGACCAGCGAGCGGGTACTGGCGCCCAGGGTGTCAAAGAAGCCGGGCTTCCTGATCTCGCGCAGCGTGGCCAGGCCACAGGCCGTGGCCACGGGGTTGCCCGAAAGGGTGCCGGCCTGGTACACCGCGCCCAGGGGGGCCAGGTGCTCCATGATGGCGCGCGAGGCACCGAAGGCCGCCAGCGGCATGCCGCCGCCGATCACCTTGCCCAGCACCGTGATGTCGGGCCGGAAGCCCGGGATGCTTTTGGCGTACACGCTTTGCGCGCTGCCCAGGGCCACGCGAAAGCCGGTCATCACTTCGTCCAGCACCAGCAATGCGCCATATTCGGTGCACAGCTCGCGGCAGCGGCGCATGAAGGGCACGCTGGCGCGCACGAAGTTCATGTTGCCAGCAATGGGCTCGATCATCAGACAGGCCAGGTCCTTGCCGTGCAGGGCGAAGGCCTCTTCGAGCTGGGCCACGTTGTTGTATTCGAGCACCAGCGTGTGCTGTACCACTTCGGGCGGCACGCCGGCGCTGGTGGCGTTGCCAAAGGTCGCCAGACCCGAGCCGGCCTTGACCAGCAGTGCATCGGCATGGCCGTGGTAGCAGCCCTCGAACTTGATGAGCTTGCTGCGCCCCGTGGCGCCGCGTGCCAGGCGGATGGCGCTCATGCCGGCTTCGGTGCCCGAGCTGACCAGGCGGATCATCTCCATGGAGGGCACCAGGCCCAGGATTTCTTCGGCCAGCTCGATCTCGCGCTCGGTGGGGGCGCCAAAGCTGAAGCCTTCCAGCGCGGCTTTCTGCACGGCCTCGAGCACGGCCGGGTGGCCGTGGCCCAGGATCATCGGGCCCCAGGAGCCGATGTAGTCGATGAAGCGCTGGTCGTTGGCGTCCCAGAAGTAGGCGCCCTGGGCACGCTTGACAAAGCGGGGCGTGCCGCCCACGGCCTTGAAGGCCCGCACGGGCGAGTTCACGCCGCCGGGGATGAGCGCCTTGGCGCGTTCGAACAGGGGGATGTTGAGGTCAGTGCTTGGTGTCATGGGGTGGCATCACAAAGCCTTCGAGGGCCTGTGTTTCGTCAAGGGGTTCGTCTTCATCGCCATCGTCCTCATCGGGCTGGGCCCAGAACATGCGATCGGGAATGATGTGCCCCATTCCGGGGCGAAATCCGGCGTCCAGGCAGCGGTCCAGGTAGCTCAGTGCCTCGCTGGTGGCTTCGCCCAGATCGTTGCCACTGGCTATCAGCGCTGTCAAGGCGGCCGAGAGGGTGTCGCCTGCACCGGCAAAGGTGGCGTCGAACAGTTCGAACTTGCCGCTGCCCAGCACGGTCTGGGGCGAGGCCAGCACGTTCTCGACGAACTGCTCGGGCAGCGGTATGCCCGTGACCAGGGTGTAAGGCACGCCCATTTCGGCGGCGGCCCGGGCGATGTCGCGGGCGGTGGGGCTGCGGTCGCTTCGCCACTCGGGCAGCAGCCAGCGCCACAGCGTGCTGTGGTTTCCGACCAATACGGATGTTTGCGGCAGCAGCAGTTCGCGAAAAGCATCCAGGTACTGGTCGATCAGGTCGTCCTGCCACCACGACAGGTTGGGCATGTAGGCGATGACGGGGACCTCGTCATAGTCCGTGGTGATCTCGGCAATGGCGCTGATGTTCTCGGGGCTGCCCACAAACCCGATCTTGATGGCCTGTACCGGCAAGTCTTCCAGCACGGTGCGCGCTTGCTCGGACACGGCCTCGTCGTCAAAGCTGAAGTGGTCGAAGATCTCGGCGGTGTCCCGGATGTAAGTGCATGTAACAACGGCAATGGGGTGTCCTCCCACCGAAGCAATGGTGCTGATATCGGCGGTAAGACCGCCCGCACCGCTGGGATCACTGGCGTTGAACACCAGAACGCAGGCAGGACTGGCAAGGTCCGCTGCCTGGTCGGAAATGTCCGCTATATCAGAAGAAGGGGGGGTATTTGTTGTCATGGGCCGGATTCGGCAGTGAGGGTGGCACAGAAGCAGCAACCCGGTGTGATGACTAGATACAATCGTTGCATTCTATGTGAAGGCCCAGTAAGCTGTGACTGACTTTAAAACTTGGATGTGTCTGATCTGTGGATGGATATATGACGAGGCACAAGGTTCACCCGAGCACGGCATTGCGCCCAACACGCCGTGGGATCAGGTCCCCATGAATTGGACTTGTCCCGAGTGTGGTGCCCGCAAAGAAGATTTCGAGTTGGTTCAGATTTGAGACGCTTCAGCACCATCTGCTGTGGCGTTGTTTTTTTCTCCATCGGGAGCAGTGACAATTGACTACAGCAGGCGCAACTTTCAAAGTGCTCGTGGTGGATGACAGCAATACCATTCGCCGAAGCGCCGAGATTTTTCTCAAGCAGGGAGGGCACGAGGTCTTGCTGGCAGACGATGGGTTCGATGCCTTGGCCAAGGTGAATGACTACCAGCCGCAACTCATTTTCTGCGACATTCTGATGCCCAAGCTTGATGGATATCAGACATGCGCCATCATCAAGCGCAATGCGCGTTTTGCAGATACTCCTGTGGTCATGCTTTCCTCCAAGGATGGCGTGTTTGACAAAGCGCGCGGCCGCATGGTCGGTTGCCAGGAATATCTCACCAAACCCTTTACCAAAGACCAGTTGTTGCAGGCGGTGCAGCAATTCGGTAATTCCCAACAAGGAGCCATGTAATGCCTATTCAGAAAGTGCTGGTCGTTGACGACTCGAAGACCGAGTTAATGTTTCTGACCGACTTGCTGCAGAAAAAAGGCATGCAAGTGCGTACCGCTGAAAATGCCGAAGAGGCGTTTCGCCGATTGGCGGAAGAAAAGCCCGATTTGATTTTGATGGACGTGGTGATGCCGGGGCAAAATGGTTTCCAGCTGACCCGTTCCATTACGCGTGATCCCCTCTATGCGGATGTGCCCATCATCATGTGCACCAGCAAAAACCAGGAAACGGATCGTGTCTGGGGAATGCGCCAGGGCGCACGCGGATACATCACGAAACCGGTAGATCCAGCCGAGCTGCAGGCCAAGATCGATGCGCTGAACTGAGGCGGTTCGCGTTCATGGCCAATCGCGAAGCACTGCGAGAACTCCAGACCCGTCTCGCCAGCCGTCTTCAGGCGGCAAGGGGTGAGGGAGTATCTGTTTCCTCCTGGCTGGCGGTCGAGGCTGCCGGGCAGGCTTATCTGTTGCCGCTGGGGCAATCGGGTGAAATTTTTCCCTGGATCGCGGTTCAGCGTGTCCCTTACACCCAGAAATGGTTTCTGGGTGTGGCCAATCTGCGGGGTGGTCTTGTGGGGGTGGTGGATCTGGCGGGGCTGCTGGGATCGACCGTCACGCGCAACGAGCAGGCACTGTCGGAGGCCAGTCTGCTTGCTTTCAATGCTGCACTGGAAGTCAATGCGGCCCTCTTGGTGGATCGGCTTGCCGGGCTGCGGGGCACGGATGCCTTTGTCTCGTCGGAGCCTCCGGCCCCGGACGCTCCCGCCTTTTTTGGCACCATCTATGTGGATTCGAATGGGACCCGCTGGCAGGAGATCAATCTTCAGATGCTGTCCCAAAATCCTGCTTTCCTGAGTATCAGTGCTTGAGTTTTTCTGTAAGGCTGCACCATGTCCGTCGTGAATCAATTTGGAAAACTGTTCAATCGCAAGCCCGAGGAGTCGGACAAGGTGCTGGGTGCCGGCATGGTGGATGGCCGGCACAATGCTTTGGAAGCGGGAACTGTCGAGGCCAGCGTGGTGCGGGAGTCTTACCAGACCGATGCCATGAACAGTGTGCAAGGTGATCCAGGTGGCGAGTCGCTGGAATCATCGGCGAACGAAACGGACGAAGACCTCATTTCCTTGCCGCTGCTGGGCCGTTCCACGGCGGCTGGCCACCAGCGGCGCTTGCTGGCGTTGTTGGCCATTGGCGTTGTGGCGCTGGCACTGATTGCGGGTTGGGTGCTGCGGCAGGCAGATCGCTCTGCCCAGCAGTTGGCTGCTACCGGTCAGTCGCTGATGCAGTCCCAGCGGCTTGCCAAATCTGTTTCGCAGGCGCTGGTGGGGAGTCCGCAGGCCTTCCCGGACGTGGTGGAAAGCTCTGGTGTTCTGGCCCGCAATGTGCGCGCGCTGGGCACTGGCGACAGTGAGCTGGGCGTGCAGTCCCTGGGCGAACAGCTCCGGCCGGATCTGGATGCTGTGACCCCGCTCATGGAGCGTGCAGAACGCAACGCCAGCGTGGTGATGGGGCAGCAGAAAATCCTGATGCAGGTGGGCGACGCACTGCGCACCATCAATCGCCAGTCGTCGGACCTGCTGGAAATCGCAGAAACCGTGTCGTCTCTCAAGCTGCAGCAAAACGCTCCGGCGGCCGAGATTTCCGCAGCCGGTCAATTGGTGATGTTGACCCAGCGTATCGGCAAGTCGGCCAATGAATTCCAGACCATGGAAGGCGTGAGCCCCGAGGCCGTGTTCCTGCTGGGCAAGGACTTGAATTCTTTCAAGGAAATTGCCCAGGGGCTGCTCAATGGAAGTCCGGAGCTGCGGCTGGCCGCAACCAAGGATGCGCAGACACGCGAACAGCTCCAAGCACTGATCAAGCTCTACGAAGAGACCCGTACGCAAGCCAGTGCCATTCTGGGCAACCTGCAAGGTCTGGTTTCTGCCCGGGAGGCCCAGTCGTCGATCATTGCCGATAGCGAGCCGCTGCGTCGCCAGCTGGAAGGCTTGCAGGACAAGCTTTCTTCGCAGACGGGCCTGGGGGCCGGGCAGTTTGCTGCCCTGGCGTTGGCGGGTTTGTTCGTGCTGCTTTGCGGTATCGGAATTTCCCGCGTTCAGCTGCTGGACAGCCGGGGTCGCCAGGTGGCCGCTGAAGTACAGCAAAAGGATGCAAAACGCCAGGAGCAGGAGGCCAAGCGCGTCAACGACGCCAACCAGGCCGCCATTTTGCGTTTGATGAACGAACTGCAATCCGTTGCGGAAGGTGATCTGACGCAGGAAGCCACGGTGACGGAAGACATCACCGGCGCTATCGCTGACTCTGTGAACTACACGGTGGAAGAGTTGCGCCAGCTGGTGGGCAGCGTGCAGAACACCGCCACCCGTGTGGCGCAGACGACGGCCCAGGTGGACAGCACCTCCACTGAGCTGCTGGCTGCTTCCACCGAGCAGCTGCGCGAAATTCGTGAAACCGGCCGGTCCGTTCTGGATATGGCGACCCGAATCAACGAAGTGTCCACCCAGGCGCAAGAGTCCGCTACGGTGGCGCGTCAGTCGCTGCAGGCGGCCGACTCGGGCTTGCAGGCTGTGCAGAACGCCATCGGTGGTATGAACTCGATTCGTGACCAGATCCAGGATACGTCCAAGCGGATCAAGCGTCTTGGTGAGTCGTCGCAGGAAATCGGTGAAATCACCGAGCTGATCTCGGACATTACGGAGCAGACGAACGTGCTGGCCCTGAACGCTGCCATCCAGGCCGCATCTGCGGGGGATGCCGGCCGAGGCTTCTCGGTGGTTGCCGAAGAAGTGCAACGACTGGCTGAACGGTCTGCCGATGCAACCCGGCAGATTTCGGCCCTGGTGAAAGCCATTCAGACCGATACCCAGGATGCGGTGGCCGCCATGGAGCGTTCCACGCAGGGTGTGGTGGAAGGGGCTCGCCTGTCTGACAGTGCAGGTACCGCACTGACTGAAATTGACCGTGTGTCGCGCCGCCTGGCGGAGCTGATCGAGCAAATTTCGTCGTCCACGTCCCGGGAAGCTGTTCTGGCCAATGAAGTGGCAGACAACATCCAGCACATTTTTGCGGTGACCGAGCAGACAGGTGAGGGCACACGCACCACGGCACAACAGGTGCGCGAACTTTCGCACATGGCTGAAGAACTGCGCCAGTCGGTAGCACGTTTCAAGATCACCTGAAGCAGCCATCCAGCAGTCATCAACCAGCGGCTCGCTGCAGCCGGGGACGAATTCATGCCATCTATTGATGTCAACAATGCACCGGCCGCGGATGAAATCCAGGGCGATCAGGATCTGGGCCCTCTGGCATGGGTGCTTGACGAACTGCGCAAATCACTGGATGGCGCTGTCAAGGCAATGCGCCGTTTTGTGCGGGACGCCGAGCTGGCGCGAGAGTCCGATCTGGCCTCGTTGGATGCTGGAGCCTTGCGTATTGCGCGCCAGCAGCTCCATCAGGCCAGCGGAGCGCTTGAAATGGTGGGCATGGGTTCGCCGGCCCTGGTTTTGCGAGCGATGGAGTCGGCCGTACAAAAGTTTGTGCAACGCCCTGAGCAATGCACAGATGATGCCGCTGCGGTGATCGAGCGTGCCAGCTTCGCACTCATCGAATATCTCGAAAACGTGCGGGGAGGCAAGGCTGTTTCTGCGGTCGCCCTTTTCCCTCAGTACCGAGACGCCCAGGCGCTGGCAGGGGCCGAGCGTGCGCACCCTGCAGATCTGTGGCCGGCGGAGCGTCGTTTCCGTGAGCCGGAAGATGCCGTGCCAGCCACGCCGTTGCCATACGGTCCCGAGGCACGGGCGCGCCTGGATTCTGCCGTATTGAAAATCGTCAAATCGGGCGATCGGTCGGCCGCGACGAGCGTGCGCGAAATCTGCCTGGGTTTTGTTGCGGCCCAGTCTGACCGCCAGTCGCGGGCTTTCTGGAAGATCTGTGCCGGCTTCTTCGAAGCCCTTGGCGGGGGACTGCTGGCACCCGACGTCTACGTGAAGCGGGTGGCGTCGCGCGTGCTGATGCAGTACGCCACCTTGGCCAAGGGCGACGATGCCATCGCTGACCGCTTGGTTCAGGATCTGCTTTTTTTCTGTTCGCAGGTGAATTTCGCGGGCGGTGGGGCGGATAAGGCGCCGGCTCTCGAAGCAGTCAGGAAATCCTTTGGCCTGGAGCGATTCAAGCCGGTGGATTATGAAATCGCGCGTTTTGGCCGGTTTGATCCGGCCTTGCTGGCGCAGGCGCGCAAGCGCATCGCATCTGCCACGGAAACCTGGTCCGCGCTGGCAGGCGGAGACCGCAACAAGCTCAAGCCAGCAGCGGATCAGTTCAGTCTGGTTTGCGATTCGCTGCGCAAGCTGCATCCGGGAAGCGAAAGTCTTGCCGCGGGCCTGACGCGGGCCCTGGAGTCCACAACCCGCTCGGGGGAGCCGCCGTCACCAGCGCTGGCAATGGAGGTGGCAACTTCAGTGCTTTACCTGCAGGCCGCATTTGAGGAGCTGGATGCGGATGACGGACTGATGGAGTCGCGTGCAGAGCGCCTGGCGCAGCGGCTGGACGCTGTGGTCGCGGGCGCTGAGCCCGAGCCGCTGGAACTCTGGATGGAAGAGCTGTACCGCCGGGTCAGCGACAACCAGACCATGGGCAGTGTGGTGGATGAATTGCGTTCCACACTGGGTGAAGCCGAGAAAGCGCTGGACCAATTTTTCCGGAATTCCCAGGATACGGAGGTGTTGGCGGCGGTGCCGGGCCACCTGGCGCAGATGCGTGGCGTCTTGTCCGTTCTGGGACTGGAGCAGGCATCGCTGGCGGTGGTGCGCATGCGTGACACCGTGGAGCACTTGCTCATCCATGAAATTCCTGAAGAAGATCGACAGTCAGCATTTGACAAGCTGGGTAACAGCCTGGGAGCGCTCGGATTTCTGATTGACATGCTGAGCTACCAGCGCACGATGGCGCGCAAGCTCTTTGTTTACGATGAAGAACTCGGGGAGTTGCGTATCCTGGTGGGCAAAACCCGCGCCCGTGCCACCGATGACGTTGCAGAAGCACCGGCCAAGATGGAGGAACGTGCGGCTCCGCCTCTGCCGGATGTGGTACCACGTTTCTCTGCGCAGGAGCAGGCTGCGGTCGCCTCGGCATTGGCCCAGATGCCTGATGCAGGTCCCCATCCCGAGACGGCAGCGGAAGTGCTGTCAGCGGATATTTTCTTTGATCTCCCGTTGCCGGAGGTTCTCCCTTCTGCTGCATCCTTCCCGCCCTCCGTCGCAACCCCTGCATCAGCGACCACGTCTGAGTCTGGTTTGGACGATGAGTTGCTGGGCGTTTTCCTGGAGGAGGCCCGTGAGGTGGTGGCTACAGGTCTGGCAGCCATCGAAGTGCTGTCTGAAGAGCCGGCCAACCTGAGCGAGCAAACCACCTTGCGTCGTGCGTTTCATACCCTCAAGGGCAGCTCGCGCATGGTGGGGCTCCAGGATTTCGGCGAGGCTGCCTGGTCCATGGAGCAATTGCTGAACGCCTGGCTGGCCGAGCAAAAACCCATGCAGCCCAATTTGCTGCAGTTGTCGTCGGATGGCTTGCGGGCATTTGGCCGCTGGGCCGATGATATCTCTGCAGGATCTGCATTGGTCTGGGGGGCTGAAGCATTCCGCCGTTCCGCCGATGCCATGCGCCTTGACGGCACTTTGCTGCCGCTCATGGCGCAGGGGGCGGCCGTGGCGCCCGTCGAAACAGACGCTGCCGCGACAGCCGTCCTGCCCGAACCGCAGGCTGGGGTGGACGCGGTGGAAGCAGAGCTTGCCGCCGCCGCTGTGCCTGAGCCCTTGATGGCGGATTGCGCCGAAGCGGAGACGGAAGCTGAATTGGCGGCAGAAGTTCCGGCGTTGGATGCTTCTGCGGCGACCGTGACGGAAGACATCGATTTCTCCGTATTCTCCGAGGCCCTGAACGAAACGCGGGCCACGGCGGAGGTGGTAAGTGATTCCATCCCGCTGGACCTGGAGTTGCCCGATTGGGTGCCAGAGTCTGTCGTGGCCATGGATGCCGCCTCCGACGATGTGCCGGCCAACGGTGTAAGCCCGGACGATGGGGGCGCATCTGCGTTGTCGTCCGGCGATGTGCCGGAGTTCTTTGCGGACGCTGCACAGGATGCTGGCCTCGCTGGTACGGGTGAGGAGGTGGGCTTTCCAGAGGCTGGGCTTGAGCCTTGCGTCGTGCCAGTCTCCGTGCCCGAGGAAGAAACGCCGACAGATGATGCGGTCAAGGTGATCGAGACCTTGCGCATCGGTATCCCCCTGTACAACGTATACCTCAATGAGGCTGACGAGTGGTCGCGGCGACTGGTTACCTGTATGCAAGAGTGGGCGCTCGAGTTGCATGAGCCTTTGCCGGACATGGCCGTGGCTCTGGCACATTCACTCGCTGGCAGTTCGTCGACCGTGGGGTTCTCGGCACTTTCGGACCTGGCCAGGGTGGTCGAGCATGCGTTGCAGCATGTTCAGCTGCAGTCTGGTGGCACCGTCGAACAGGCCGAAGCGTTCATGGCCGCCGCGGACGATATTCGCCGTCTTCTGCACCAGTTTGCGGCAGGATTCCTCAAGGAGCCGAACGAAGCAGTATTGCAGCAGCTGCGCCAGATCCTCGAAACCGAGGTGGCCAATACCCTGCCACCTCCGGAAGAGGAGTTCGATGACATCGCTCCCCCGGAGGATGGCGTACCGGCTGCCAGCATCGGTCCTGACTGCGTTGTACCGGAGCTGCCGGTTGCGAAGGCGGCGCAAGTGGTCGCTGCCGGGGATGTGGCCCCGGCGCTCTCCGTGGTGGGAAGTGAGCATGACCAGCCCATCGACGATGCCATGGCCCATGCCGTCTCCGAACGGCCGGATGTGGATGATGACATCGACGCCATTGACGTCATTGATCCCGATCTGTTCCCCATCTTTGAAGAAGAAGCCGCGGAACTGCTGCCCCAGCTGGGTGGCGCACTGCGACAGTGGGCATCCCGTCCGGACAATCTCGGCGCGCGCAACGAGGTACTGCGGGCCTTGCACACCCTCAAGGGCAGCTCCCGCCTTGCCGGGGCCATGCGCCTGGGAGAGATGTCCCACCGACTCGAATCGGCCATCGAACAGCTGGACATGGAGTCTGTCACGACAGACCAGATTGAGCCGTTGCTTGCGAGTTTTGATGGATTGCAGGCGAACCTCGAGTTCCTGCGCGTCGTCGGTGCGCATGGGGCAGCTGGCGCCGAAGGCTCTTCCCCTGCGGTTCCGAGCGATCTGGGGACCGCTGCGAATGGTTCAGGTGCCATCTTGGCAGCTGTGCCGCCTCCAAAGCCCTCGGTAAGGCTTCCAGGGCCCTCGCAGCTGGCCCCTGCGCGCGTGGCGGCCAACCAGTCGGTGCGTGTGCGTGCGCAATTGCTGGACCGCCTGGTGAATCAGGCGGGCGAGGTCATGATCAGCCGCTCGCGTCTGGATGCGCGTCTGGGCCAGTTCCGCAGTTCACTGGCGGATCTTTCGGGCAACCTGGACCGCCTGCGTCAGCAGCTGCGTGACATCGAGGTGCAGTCCGAGTCGCAGATGCAGTCGCGACTGGCCCTCTCGAAGGATTCCGCCGCCGGATTTGACCCGCTGGAGTTCGACCGTTTCACGCGGGTACAGGAACTCACGCGCATGATGGCCGAGTCGGTGAACGACGTCGCCACCGTGCAACGCAACCTGCAGCGTGCCATGGAAGGTGCCGAGGACGACCTGATCGCTCAGGGCCGCCAGGCGCGTGAGTTGCAACGCGATCTTTTGCGCACACGCATGGTGGAGTTCGAGGGCATCGCCGAGCGTCTGTATGCGGTGGTGCGCCAGGCATCCAAGGAAACCGGCAAGCAGATCAAACTCGACATCACGGGTGGTTCCATCGAAATGGACCGTGGCGTGCTCGATCGCATGACCCCCGCCTTCGAGCATTTGCTGCGCAATTGCGTGGTGCACGGCATTGAAGCGTCCGAGGTTCGTGTGGCTGCGGGCAAGCCCGCATCGGGCACTATCACCGTGGATTTGCGCCATGAAGGCAATGACGTATCGGTTGAATTCCGGGACGATGGTGCCGGTCTGGATCTGCAGCGCATCCGTGCCAAGGCTCTGGCCCAAGGGCTCGTGCAGGCCGACGCGGACATCGGTGATACCGAGGCTGCCAACCTGATCTTCATGCCAGGCTTTTCCACGGCATCCGAGGTCACAGGCCTGGCGGGACGCGGCATCGGCATGGACGTCGTGCGTTCGGAAATCAATGCCCTGGGTGGCCGGATTGAAACCTCGACCGAATCGGGCAAGGGTGCCGCCTTCCGCATGGTGCTGCCTTTGACCACTGCCGTGACGCAGGTGGTGATGTTGCGTGCGGGAGATCTAGTCATCGGCGTGCCGGCCAACGTGGTGGAGATCGTGCGGCGTACCTCCGCCGCGGATCTGGAAGAGGCGTATCGCACGGGCTTCTTTGATGATGGTTTCGAGCAGCTGCCTTTCTTCTGGGTGGGCGCATTGCTGCAAGCTTCGGCACGCAGCAACGAAGCCGCCGGCAAGACGCGGCCTGTGGTGATTTTCCGCAGTGCGTCACAGCGCATCGCCATGCATGTGGATGAAGTGCTGGGCAACCAGGAAGTCGTGGTGAAGAACCTGGGTGCCCAACTGTCGCGCCTGCCAGGCCTGGCCGGCATGTCGGTGCTGGTCTCTGGCGCCGTGGTGCTGATCTACAACCCGGTGGCGCTGTCCACGGTGTATGGCGACCAGGTTCGTGCAGCCAGTGCCGGCTTGCCCGCCATACTGGAAGCCGAAGGCCCTGACACCGGCAAACCGGCCGCCTCGATGCTCGCGGGCCCCACCCAGGTGCCTCTGGTGCTGGTGGTGGATGATTCCATTACCGTGCGCCGTGTCACGCAGCGATTGCTGCAACGTGAGGGTTATCGGGTGGCACTCGCTGCCGATGGCCTGCAGGCCCTGGAGCGCTTGCAGGAAGAGCGCCCGACGGTGGTGTTGTCCGACATTGAAATGCCGCGCATGGACGGATTTGACCTGGCACGCAACATCCGGGCAGACAGTGCATTGAGGGGGTTGCCGATCATCATGATCACATCCCGCATCGCAGAAAAGCACCGCGAGCATGCGATGGAACTGGGCGTCAACCACTATCTCGGCAAGCCGTATTCGGATGAAGAACTGCTCAGCCTCATCCAGCACTACGCCCGGCTGGAGGCGACTGCACAGGCGTGATCTGGGTGGACTGGCCCGCAAGGGCCGGCCAATCCATGCGGCCTTGCTGGCGGCGCCGGTAAGATGCCAGCATGATCGGGAGACCTCATGGATTCGGTAACACCGGAGGCTGACAGCCGTCTGTTGTCCTGCCTTGCGCTGATGGTGCGCGAAAGCGCTTCGGACCTGTTTCTTCTGGCGGGTGCGCCCCCCACACTCAAGCGGCAGGGGGCATTCCTGCCCATCACCAAAGGTTCGGTGACGGCAGAGGATGTCCAGGCGATGGTCTATTCGATCATGGGCAAGGCGCAGATCGGAGAATTTGAAGCGTCGAAGGAATGTGATTTCTCGTTCCAGACGCAGGACCAGGCCCGCTTTCGGGTGAATGTGCACCTGCAGCGCGGCAATGTGGGCGTGGTCGTGCGCCATGTCACGGCCAGGATTCCCAGCCTTGATGAGTTGGGCCTGCCCCCCGTGCTCAAACAGCTGGCGTTTCTGAAAAGCGGGCTGGTGCTTGCCGTGGGGGCGGCAGGGTCGGGCAAGACCACCACGCTGGCCGCCATGCTCGACTACCGCAATGAGCACACTGCGGGCCATATCCTCACGGTGGAAGACCCCATCGAATACTTGCATGCGCACAAGAAATCGCTGGTGACGCAGCGCGAGGTGGGGCTGGATACCGCGTCTTACGACGAGGCCTTGCGGCGTGCCATGCGGGAGGCGCCGAACGTGATCATGATCGGCGAGATCCGCGACCGGGCCACCATGCAGCATGCCCTGCACTACGCCGAGTCGGGGCATCTGTGCGTGTCCACCCTGCATGCCAGCAACGCCAACCAGGCGGTGCAGCGCATCCTGAATTTCTTTCCCGAACCAGCCCACCGCCAACTGCTGATGGATTTGTCCTTGAACCTGCAGGCGGTGGCGGCACAGCGGCTGGTCAAGAGCGTGCAGGGCTCGGTGGTGCCAGCCATGGAGGTGATGCTGCTCACCCCCTATGTGTCGGAGCTGATCCAGAAAGGCCAGGTGGACGAGCTCAAGACGGCCATCGTGCGCAGTGGTGAGCAGGGCATGTGCACCTTTGACCAGTCGCTGTTCGAGCTGTATGAACGCGGCATCATTTCGTCGGACGAAGCCGTGGCCCATGCCGACAACCGCACCGATGTGGCGCTGCGCCTGCGCCTGGCCTCGGGCACATCCCTGGAAATGGACGGAATGCGCATGAGCGAGCAGAACGTCGAGGAGGCGCACCAACGCACCCGGGGGCCACTGTGATGGCCCCGGCCACGGTGGGCCCACGATGGGCCATCATCCCGCTTTGACGACTGCATAGCGCTGCAGCGTGCGCTGTCTGGCGCCGTCATGATCCACCACAGGTTCCGGGTAGGTCTTGCCCAGCACCACGCCTGCTTCCGCCAGCTCCAGCGGGCGGGCCAGCCAAGGGGCATGCAAGGCCGCGTTCGGCAGCCGTGCCAGCTGCGGCAGGTAGCGGCGGATGAATTTGCCCTCCGGGTCGAACTTCTCGCTCTGGCTGACCGGGTTGAAGATGCGAAAGTAGGGCTGTGCGTCGCAGCCGCTGGAGCTGGCCCATTGCCAGCCGCCGTTGTTGGCGGCCAGGTCAAAGTCATTGAGGTGCCTGGCAAAGTAGGCCTCGCCCCGGCGCCAGTCCAGCCCCAAGTCCTTGACCAGAAAACTCGCCGCCACCATGCGCAGGCGGTTGTGCATGTAGCCGGTCTGGTTGATCTGGGCCATGGCCGCATCCACCAGCGGATACCCGGTGCGGCCCTCGCACCAGGCGGCAAACAGGGCGTCGGCCCCGGGGCCTGATTCCCACTGGATGGCGTCGTAGGCCGGCTTGAAGCTGTGGCCCACCACATGGGGGTGGTGGTGCAGGATCTGAAAGTAGAAGTCCCGCCAGATCAGCTCGCTGAGCCAGGTAGTGGCGCCCGGGCTGCCCTCCTGCATCAAGCGGTGCGCGGTGCGCGCCAGCAGGCGTGGCGAGAGGGTGCCAAAGCGCAGGTGCACGCTGAGATAGCTGGGGCCCTTGATGGCGGGAAAATTGCGCGTGTCGTCGTACCGACCGATGCGGCCAAGGAAATCGTCGAACAGCTGCTGCGCGCCGCTGGCACCCGGGGGCAGTTGGAGCTGCGACAGGGCCGTGGCCTCGAACCCCAGCGAGGCCAGCGCCGGGACGGGTTGGCAGTGTTCCAGCGGGCGCGGTGCCAGGCGGTGCGCATGGCGCTCCACGGGGTAGCTTTTCAGCTGGAACGCGTCGATTTTCTTGAGCCAGGCGTTCTTGTAGGGCGTGAACACGCTGTACGGCTTGCCGGTCTGCGCCAGCACCTCGCTGCGCTCCAGCAGGGTGTGGTCCTTGAAGGTGTGGAAAGCCCGTCCGGCAGCGGCCAGCCGCGTGCGTACGAGGCTGTCGCGTTCCAGGGCCTGGGGCTCGTCATCGTGGTTGGCAAACACGGCCTGCACGCCCAGGCTTTCGGCCAAGGCCGGAATGGCGTCACTGGCCACTGCGTGCAGCACGATCAGGCCACCCTGCGTGTGGCCAGAGAGCGCGCGCAGTGATGCATCGAGTTCGACCAGTGACGCGCGGATGAACGCGACCCGCCGGTCCGCCCGCGGGAGGGTATCCAGGATCTCGCGGTCAAAAACAAAGGTGCAATACACCTGCTGGCACTGCGTGAGTGCGCGGTACAGTGCCGCCTGGTCGTGCGCGCGCAGGTCGCGCCGGAACCAGACAAGACCGCTGGGGTAAGAAGGCTCGGAGGAGGGCGCCATGTTCGCCGTTAAAATTGGAATATGTCTTTCGATTCTGCGCCCATCAACCTGACGCATCACTTCCTGATCGCGATGCCCGGTCTGGAGGATGAGTCTTTCTCGCGCAGCGTCATTTACCTGTGCGAGCACAGCGAACGCGGTGCGCTGGGCCTCATCATCAACAAGCCCTCGGACATCACGCTCAAGAGCCTTTTTGACAAGGTGGATCTGTCGCTGCGGCGCGAAGATCTCACCCGGGAACCGGTGTTCCAGGGCGGGCCGGTGCAGACCGAGCGCGGCTTTGTGCTGCATGAGCCCATGCTCATGGACAAGGCCGAAACCGACGAGTCGGCCTATGCCTCCACCATGACCATTCCTGGCGGCCTGGAGATGACCACTTCCAAGGATGTGCTCGAAGCCCTGTCCACCGGCGCAGGCCCCCGCCGCGTGCTCATCACGCTCGGCTATTCGTCGTGGGGTGAGGGCCAGCTCGAATCGGAGTTGGCCGAAAACGCCTGGCTCACCGTGGCGGCCGATCTGTCGGTGATCTTCGACACCCCCGTGCCCGAGCGCTACGACCGGGCCCTGTCGCTGCTGGGCCTGCAGGCCTGGATGCTGTCGCCCGAGGCGGGGCACGCATGACCGGCTTGCCCGTTCAGCCCGCTGTTCCTGCGCATTTTCAGACCTTTCTTGCTTTCGATTTTGGCCTCAAGCGCACGGGCGTGGCCACGGGCAACCGGATGCTGCGCAGCGCCACGCCGCAGGCCACCATCAAGGCCGAGGGCGATGCCCGCTTCGTGCAGGTGGCGCAGCGCATCAAGGAATGGCAACCCGACGCCCTGGTGATCGGCGTGCCGTACCACCCTGATGGCGCGAGCCACGAAAACACCGAGCGTGCGCTCAAGTTCGGTCGCCAGTTGCGTGGCCGCTTTGGCCTCTCGGTGTTCGAGGTGGACGAACGCTACAGCACCACCGAGGCCATCGCGGGCGGTGCCAGGGACGCCGACGCAGCGTCGGCCTGCATCATCCTGGAACAGTTTTTGAGGAATCTTCCATGAACACTCCCTCCCACGCCAGCGGGGGCAGCCTCGTGCTCGACGCCGAGGCGCTGTACCGCGAACTGCTGCGCGGCGTGCGCAGCATGCTCACCCCCACCACGCGCCTGGCGGGCATTGCATCGGGCGGCGCCTGGCTGGCCGAGCGTCTGCAGAAAGACCTGGGCCTGGCCGGCCCGCCCGGCGTGCTGTCCTCGGTGATGCACCGCGACGACTTTGCCCAGCGCGGCCTGTCGGCCAGTGCGCAGACCGCGCTGCCCTTCGACGTGAACGGCTCGGATGTGCTGGTGCTCGACGACGTGCTCTACACCGGCCGCACCATCCGCGCTGTCCTCAATGAGCTGTTCGACTACGGCCGCCCTGCCAGCGTGCGCCTGGCCGTGCTGGTGGACCGGGGCGGGCGCGAGCTGCCCGTGCAGGCCGACTTTGCCGCCGCCCGCGTGGCGCTGCCCGCAGCGCAGTCGCTGGCCCTGGCGCGCGACGACAGCGGCACCTTCCAATTCCAAGTCAAAGAGGCCTGACCGTGCTGCACAAGCGCAATCCCCAACTCAACGACAACGGCGAACTCATCCACCTGCTGTCCATCGAAGGCCTGCCGCGCGACATCGTCACGCACATCCTCGATACGGCCGCCAACTTCGTCAGCGTCAACGACCGCGAGGTCAAGAAGGTGCCGCTACTGCGCGGCAAGAGCGTGTTCAACCTGTTCTTCGAGAACAGCACGCGCACGCGCACCACCTTCGAGATCGCGGCCAAGCGCCTGTCGGCCGATGTGCTCAACCTCGACATCGCGCGCAGCTCGGCAGCCAAGGGCGAGTCGCTGCTCGACACCATCGCCAACCTCTCGGCCATGGCGGCCGACCTGTTTGTGGTGCGGCACAGCGAATCGGGCGCGCCCTACCTCATTGCCCAGCATGTGGCGCCCCATGTGCATGTGATCAATGCGGGCGATGGCCGGCATGCCCACCCCACGCAGGGGCTGCTGGACATGTACACCATCCGCCACTACAAAAAAGATTTCAGCAACCTCACCGTGGCCATCGTCGGCGATGTGCTGCATTCGCGCGTGGCGCGCTCGGACATCCATGGCCTGACCACGCTGGGCTGCCCCGAGGTGCGCGTGGTGGGCCCGCGCACGCTGGTGCCGTCCGACATGGCGCAGATGGGCGTGCGCGTATGCCACACGCTGGAGGAGGGTATCAAGGATGCCGACGTGGTCATCATGCTGCGCCTGCAGAACGAGCGCATGAGCGGCGCGATGCTGCCGTCCAGCCAGGAGTACTTCAAGAGCTTCGGCCTCACGCCCGAAAAGCTGCAACTGGCCAAGCCCGATGCCATCGTGATGCACCCTGGCCCCATCAACCGTGGTGTCGAGATCGACTCCGCCGTGGTCGATGGCAAGCAGAGCGTGATCCTGCCGCAGGTCACTTTCGGTATTGCCGTGCGCATGGCCGTCATGTCCATCGTGGCCGGTAACGAAGCGTGACCCCTCTGAGCCGCTTCGCGTCATCCCCCCACGGGGGGACGCCACCCCTGGCCCGGCAAAGCCGGCTCCACGGTGGCACTCGCATGGCTCTTGCTGGGGTGCAGGCAGCGGCTGACGTGCATGTGGGTGAAGTAATTGCTACTTGTTTCATAGCTGCTAGCGCTTATCCATTAGGTGCTGGTGGCCAATTTGGCTTGAAATCATGAAAATCCTGATCCAGAATGGCCGTGTGATCGACCCCGCCTCGGGCTTCGACCAGACCTGCGACATCGCGCTGGCAGCGGGCCGCATCGTCGGGATGAACCGCGTGCCGCCCGACTTTGCGCCCAATCGCACCATCCATGCCGCAGGCTGCATCGTCTTGCCCGGCCTAGTGGACCTGGCCGCGCGCCTGCGCGAGCCCGGCCATGAGCACGAAGGCATGCTCGAATCCGAAATGGCGGCGGCCGTGGCTGGTGGCGTGACCAGCCTGGTCTGTCCGCCCGACACCGACCCCGTGCTCGACGAGCCCGGCCTGGTGGAAATGCTCAAGTTCCGCGCCGAGAAGCTGCACCAGTCGCGCCTGTTCCCCCTGGGCGCGCTCACGCGCGGCCTGGTGGGCGAGGTGCTGACCGAGATGGCCGAGCTCACCGAATCGGGCTGCGTGGGCTTTGGCCAGGCCGAGGTGCCCCTGGCCAGCACGCAGGTGCTGCAGCGCGCGCTGCAGTACGCAGCCACCTTTGGCTACACCGTGTGGCTGCGCCCGCAAGAGATGCACCTGGGCAAGGGCGTGGCCGCCAGCGGCCCGCTGGCCACGCGCCTGGGCCTGTCGGGTGTGCCCGTGGCGGCCGAGACCATTGCGCTGCACACCATCTTCGAGCTGCTCAAGACCACCGGCGCCCGCGTGCACCTGTGCCGCATCAGCAGCGCCGCCGGCGTGGAGCTGCTGCGCCGCGCCAAGGCCGAGGGCCTCAAGGTCACGGCCGATGTGAGCATCAACTCGCTGCACCTCACGGATGTGGACATCGGCTTCTTCGACAGCCGCGCCCGCCTGTCGCCTCCGCTGCGCCAGCAGCGCGACCGCGATGCGCTCCACGCCGCGCTGGCCGATGGCACCATCGATGCGCTGGTGTCCGACCACACGCCCGTCGATGAAGACGCCAAGACCCTGCCGTTTGCCGAGGCAGAGCCCGGCGCCACCGGGCTGGAGCTGCTGCTGTCGCTGGCGCTCAAGTGGTCGCAGGACAGCGGCGTGCCGCTCGTGCGCGCCCTGGCCACGGTCACTTCCGAGCCGGCGCGGGTGCTGGGCAGCGCTTTGGGCACCCTGCAGGCCAGCGTGGGCCAGATCGTCGAGGGCGGCGTGGGCGACCTGTGCATCCTCGACCCCCAGGCCGCGTGGACCGTGCAGGACGACGCGCTGCGCAGCCAGGGCAAGCACACGCCGTTTTCGGGCTACGAGCTGCCGGGCCAGGTGCGCGCCACGCTGGTGGGCGGCCAAGTCGCATTTGAACGGGGCTGAGGTGGCATGAGGGATCTGCGCGCCTGCTGGCGCCTGCTGCGTGTGCTGGGCCACATTCTCAAGGGCCTGGTGATCGTGGCGGTGCGCTTTCCCGCGCTGTCGCCCGACCAGCAGCATGCCCGCGTGCAAGCCTGGTCCATGCAGCTGCTGGTCCGTGCGGGCGTGTCGCTGCGCATTCTGGGCACACCGCCCGTGGGCGGGCCGGTGATGCTGGTGGCCAACCACCTCTCATGGCTCGACATCCCGGTCATGCACGCGGCGCGGCATTGCCGTTTTGTCTCCAAATCGGATGTGCAGGCCTGGCCGCTGGTCGGCACGCTGGCCACTGCTGCGGGCACCCTGTACATCGAACGCAACTCGCGCCGCGATGCGCTGCGCATGGTGCGCTCCATGCACGAGGCGCTGGAGCGCGGGGAGGTGCTGGCGGTGTTTCCGGAAGGCACGACGGGCGACGGGCGGGCCATGCTGCCGTTCCATGCCAATCTGCTGCAGGCGGCGGTGACGGCCAACGCCTTCGTGCAGCCGGTGGGCCTGCGCTTTGTCGACAAGGTGCGGGGTGTGACCAGCTTCGCGCCCAGCTACATCGGCGACGAAACCCTGGTGGGTTCCATCTGGCGCACCCTGCGCGCGCCCGCGATCGAGGCGGTGGTGCACTACGGCGTGCCCGAGCAGGCCGGCGGCCGGGACCGGCGCGAGTGGACGCAGCACCTGCACGACACCGTGGGCCGCCTGCGCCAGGCTTGAGGCGGATGCACTATCTGCGCGATCGCCGCGTTGCTTCGCTTGGGGTGGTCGCTTTGCTTACTTGAGAGCTGTGGGCGTTCTGCAGACAGGCGTTTTCGGCCGACCTGGTTTGAAACAACCGTCAGTCGCGCGCAAACGTGACCACGTGATCGACCTGCGCCCGGATGCCAATCCACTCGCCCACGGCGTGGTTGTGGTGGCTGGGCACATGGGCCATCAGGGTCTGGCCGCTGGCCAGGCGCAGCGTGTACAGGAACTCCGAGCCGCGAAACGACTTGCGCAGAATCTGCGCCTGCACGGGTGCGTGGTCGTCATGCACCACATCGTCGGCGCGCAGCAGCACATCGCATTCGCCGCCGGGGTAGCTGGCGGGCAGGGGGCATTCGGTCAGATCGGTCAGGTCGCCCAGCGGGGTGTGCGCCACCACGTTGTTGCCGCGCTGCACCAGCGTGGCGGGGGTGAAGACGCCGTGGCCGATGAAGTCGGCCACAAAGCGCGTGGCCGGCCGATGGTAGAGGGTGTACGCATCGTCCCACTGGTGCAGGTGGCCTTCGTGCATGACGCCAATCACATCGCCGATCGCAAAGGCTTCGAACTGGTCGTGCGTGACGAACAGCGCCGTGGCCCCGGCGGCCTTGAGGATGTCGCGCACCTCGTGCGCCAGGCGCTCGCGCAGATCGACATCGAGGTTGGAAAATGGTTCGTCCAAGAGCATGAGCTGCGGGCGCGGGGCCAGGGCCCGCGCCAGCGCCACGCGTTGCTGCTGACCGCCCGAAAGCTCGTGCGGAAAGCGCGCGCCGCTGCCTTCCAGCCCCACCAGTTGCAGGGCCTCGGCCACGCGCGCAGCCTGTTCGGCCCGGGGCAGCTGGTGGATGCCGAAGGCCACGTTGCGCTCCACGCTCAGGTGCGGGAACAGGGCGTAATCCTGGAACACCATGCCGATGCGCCGCGATTCGGGCGGCATGTTCAGGTGCGCGCTGCCCACCAGCTGGTGCTTCAGGCGGATCTCGCCGGCCGATACCGGCTCCAGTCCCGCCACGGCGCGCAGCAGCGTGGTCTTGCCGCAGCCCGAGGGGCCGATCAGCACGCCGATATCGCCCGCATGCAGCCCCAGCGTGACGCCCTGGACAGCCGCCTGGGAACGGCCTGCGTAACGCACTTCCAGTTGGGAAACCTCAAGAAACATGGCTTGATTCTAGTGGGGCGGGGCGAATGCTTAAAATTCGCATTTGCATTCCTGGACGCCCCTGTGGGCCGGTCGTGCCATTCCCTCATCTGCCGAGCTCCCTGCCGTGTCCCGCACCCGCTTTTCTTTATCGACCCTGCCGCTGATTCTGCTGGTGGGCCTGCTGGCCTTGCCCGTCTTGGCGCTGCTGGCGTCGTGGCTGCCCTGGGGCGTGGTGCAGGCCGATACCGGCACCATCCTGCGCGAGATGGCCAGCACCGTGCTGCCCCGCTACCTGTGGACCACGCTGTGGCTGGGTCTGTGGGTGGGGGTGGGCGCGGCCGTGGTGGGCACGGCGGCGGCGGCGGCGGTCACGCTGTTTGATTTTCCGGGTCGGCGCACGTTCGAGTGGCTGCTGCTGCTGCCGCTGGCCATGCCGGCCTATGTCACGGCCTATGCCTACACTGACTTTCTGCAGTTCAGCGGGCCGTTGCAGGTGGCGCTGCGCGAAACTTTCGGGCTGGAGGGGCGCCTGCTGCCCGAGGTGCGCAGCCTCTGGGGCGCCATCTGGGTCTTCACCTTCTCGCTCTATCCCTATGTCTATCTACTGGCGCGCACGGCGTTGGGCGAGCGCGCGGCGCACCTGATGGAGGCGGCACGCCTGCTGGGAGCGCCACTGTCCCGGCGCATCGCCACGATTGCGTTGCCGCTGGCCCGCCCGGCCGTGGCGGCTGGCGTGGCACTGGCCCTCATGGAAACCCTGGCCGACTTCGGCGTGACCAGCTACTTCGGCATCCAGACCTTCACCACCGGCATCATCAAGGCCTGGCTGTCCATGGACAACCGCATTGCCGCCGCGCAGTTGTCCACCATGCTGCTGGCCCTGGTGCTGCTGCTGCTGTGGCTGGAGCACCGCGCCGAGCGGCGCATGCGCTTCACCGCCAAGGGCACCGGCCACGCCGGCGCCACCGAGGCCCAGCCCGTGCCACTGCGCGGCCTGGCGCGCGGCCTGGCCTGGGGCGTGTGCACGCTGCCCGTGTTCATGGGCTTTGTGGCGCCGGTGGCCTTCATGCTGCGGCCGCTGGCGTCCGACTGGTCGGTGCTGCCCTGGGACCGTTTCCTCGAATGGGCCTGGAACAGCGTGTGGCTGGGGGGCATCACCGCCGGCCTGGCCGTGGCCGTGGCCTTGGCGCTGGCCTTTGCCGTGCGTCGCAAGTCCGACCTGCTGACACGCGGCGCGGTGCGGCTGGCCAGCGTGGGCTATGCCGTGCCGGGCGCGGTCATCGTGGTGGGCCTGCTGCTGCCGGTGGGCTGGCTGCAGGCGCGCGTGCCGCAGTGGGGTGTGGCGGCGCTGGTCACCACCACGGCGGTGGGTATTGTGTGGGCGTACCTGGTGCGCTTTTGCGCGGTGGCGCTGCAGTCGGTGCAAAGCGGCTATGCGCGCATTCCACCGAGCCTGGACGACTCGGCGCGCATGCTCGGCGCGGGCAGCGCCCGCCTGATGGCCCGCGTGCACTGGCCGTTGCTCAGGCGCTCCACCGCCGCTGCGGCGCTGCTGGTGTTCGTGGACGTGATGAAGGAGCTTCCCGCCACCATGGTGCTGCGCCCCTTCAACAGCGACACCCTGGCCGTGGTGGCCTACCAGCTGGCGCGCGATGAACGCCTGGGCGAGGCCGCTCTGCCTTCGCTGGCGCTGGTGGCCGTGGGGCTGGTGCCGGTGATCCTGCTCAGCCGCACGCTGCGCGCCCGCACCTGAAGCACGCCGGGGGCCGGGGCATGGCGCCCGCCCTGCGCGCCCGCTATGCTCGGGTGCCATGGGTTTGCTGGCATCCGATGATTTTCCGCAAGGCGTCGCAAGGGGCCATTGGCTGCGTTTTGCCTGCGCTGCCACATGGGCCCGCAGGCTCCTGGGGGCTGCATGACCGGCCTGGTGCTGCTGTCGGGCCTGGGGCACGCCATCGTGGTGGCGGCGGGCCTGCTGGTGTATGTGCTGCTGACCCGCATCGACCACCAGCGGCGCCATCCTTCGGCGGCGCTGGCGTGGGTGGTGGGCATCGTGGCTTTTCCCTATGTGGCGCTGCCCTTGTTCCTGCTGGTGGGTTCGCGCAAGTTTGCGCGGCCCTTGCGCCAGCCCCATCGGCCTGGCGATGGGGCGGTGGCCGGCCCTGCGGCGACGGGTGAGGGCCCGGCCTGGGCCACGCGCCTGCTGGCGGGCATGGACCTGGCGCCTGCGGTGCGCAATGCCCGTGTCCACTTCCACGAAGACGGCCCCGAGGCGCTGCAGGCCCTGCTGGCGCTCATCGATTCCGCCCAGCACAGCCTGGATGTGTGCACCTTTGTCTTCGGCCACGATGCGGTGGGCGCGCGCGTGGCCCAGGCCCTGGCGCGGTGCGCCCAGCGCGGCGTGGCCACGCGGCTGCTGCTGGATGCCGTGGGCAGCTGGCACACCCCGGCCGCCATGCTGCGCCAGCTCAGCCGCCAGGGCGTGCAGGTGCGCCGCTTCATGCCCATGCTGCACAACCCCATGCGGGGGCGCACCAATTTGCGCAACCACCGCAAGATGGCCGTGGCCGACGGGGCACGCCTGTGGAGCGGTGGGCGCAACCTGGCCAGCGAATACTTTGTGGACCGCCCGGACAGGCCCGCATGGCTGGACCTGAGCTTCGATGTCGAAGGCCCGCTGGCCGCGCTGGCCCAGGCGCAGTTCCGGGCCGACTGGCGCGCGGCCACGGGCCGCGTGCGCTTTACCCGCCATCTGCCGCCTCCGCGCCATGCGCTGGCCGGCCCGCCCGGCGGTGCGCTGGCCCAGTGGGTGCCCAGCGGCCCCGACCAGCCCGATGACACCGCCTATGCCCTGCTGCTCACGGCGGCCTACCACGCGCAGCGGCGCATCGTGGCGATCACCCCGTATTTCGTGCCCGACGAAGCCTTGCTCGACGCCTGGTGCATTGCCTGCCGGCGCGGGGTGCAGGTGCACCTGATCGTGCCCGCCCGCTCCAACCACCGCCTGGCCGACTGGGCCCGCGAACGCGCACTGCGCCAGCTGGCCGCCGCGGGCGCGCAGGTGTGGCTGGCTCCCGGCATGGTGCATGCCAAGGCGGTGCTCATCGACGACAGCATGGCGCTCACTGGTTCGCTGAACCTGGATGCGCGCAGCCTGTTCCTCAACTACGAAAGCATGACGGCCTTTTACGAGCGCGCGCAGGTGCAATGGCTGTCCGACTGGTGCGCTCGCCAGATCGCCACGGCCCAGCCGCACCCTGCGCGCCAGCCGTCGTGGTTGCGCGATATCGCCGAGGGCGTGGTGCGGGCGGTGGGGTTCCAGCTGTAGGGGGCGATCCGCGCGCAGGGAGTGTGCGCTGGAGGTGCCGTGGCCAGACTCGCCATGGGCGGCGATCGCTGTGATTCTGATCGCTGGATGCGCTAGTGGATTCAGCGCTTGGGGCCAATTCCATCGCGAAACTTTCGAAGCAAGCCTGGTCCCCTCGACAGGAATCGAACCTGTATCTAGCGCTTAGGAGGCACTCGTTCTATCCATTGAACTACGAGGAGCAAGCAGGCGCGGATTGTACGCGCTCTGGTGCTTCTGTATTGATAGCTGGTAGCGCTTTCTGCAAGAGCGTCAAGGCCGTATTTGACTTGTCAAGGTGCGCCCGGATCAGTCGTAGCGCACGGTGTAGATGATGTCCACCGCGCTTTTTTCGCCCGTCTGGCCGCGCAGCGTGAGGCGGCGCGAGAGGTCATAAAAGATGTAGAGCGTGCCCAGCGTGCCCGACAGGCTGCGCTCGTAGGTCACGTACATGTCCTTGGACAGGCGCTTGCCGAAGGTCAGCGCGGCGCTGGCGGCGTCTTCGCCCGCGCCGGGGCCCTTGAAGCCGATCTCGTCCAGCCCCAGGCGGCTGGCCACCTGGGCGGTGGGGTTGCCGCTACCGCCGCCGCGGCCCAGCAGGGCCAGGGCCGCCTGCTGCAGCACGGCGGCCTCGGCACCGCCGTTGGCCGTGTCGCGGCCCAGCACCACCCAGGAGAGCTTTTCGGCGTCGGGCAGTTCGGGGTCGGAATACAGCCGCACGCGCGGCGCCAGGGCCGTGCCGGTGACCTGCACCCCGGCGCGCATGCTGATGTTGGGGCGCAGCGCCAGGATGTCGAGCGCGGGGTTGTTGTAGGGGCCGTTGAAGCGGATCAGGCCCGTTTCCACGTCCAGCATCTGGCCCCAGGCGCGGTAGCGGCCTGCGTCGGTGCGCACCTCGCCGGTCACGCGGGGCGGGGCGCCGGGCACGGTGCTGCTGCGGATGTCCAGCTCGCCGGTGAGGCGGGTGGTGATGCCCTGGCCCTGCAGTGCGAAGTCGCGACCCAGGTTGAGGGTGATGGCCACGGCGGGCGGCCGGGTGGTTTCGGCCTGCGCCGCTTTCTGGTGGGCGCGGCCGGCCGCCTGGGCCCTGGCCTGGTCTTCGCGGTCTTTGGCGGCCGAGCGCACCACCACGTCCGAGCCCAAGCGGGGCGCCGATTCGTCGGGCAGGATGATGGTGGCGCGGTCGGTGGTGAGTTTGCCGCGCAGGCTGAACTGGCCTTGCTGCAACTGCGCCTGCACCTGGCCCGACACGCTGACCTGGCGGTCGGCGCGCACCAGCACCTGCAGTGCGCGGGCCTCGGCCGTGATGTCCATGGCCAGGCCCGACAGGCCTGCGCCGGGCTCGTCCCAGGTGAGGCGGCCCGAGCCGGTGAGGGTGCCGCCGTCTTGCGGCGCGGGTGTGCGGTTGCCGCTGAAACCCGCAATGCGTGCGTTGCTGCCGCGCCCGCCCTGCAGGCGCAATGTGGTCAGCTCCAGCTGGTTGTCCCGCAGCGTGGCGCGCAGCTGGCCGTTCTGCAGATCCACGCCATCGACGACGGAGCGCACGGCCAGGCCATCCGCGCCCAGCGTGCCAGCCCAGCGGGGGGCGTTGCGCGTGCCCGACAGGGTGGCGTTGGCATCGAGGGTGCCGCGCACGCGCCAGCCCGGCGGGGCCAGGGCAGACCACACACCCACGTCGGGCAGGCGGGCGCCCACGCTGGCGGCCAGCGGTGCGTCGGGCGCCCAGGTGGCATCCGCCAGTGACTCGCCCAGGGTGAGGCGGGTGCTGGCGCTGGCGTCGATCTCGCCGGCGCGCTCGCTGGCCCAGAGCAGGCGTGCGCGCAGGGCCTGGCCCTCGGCCTCCAGCGTCAGCTCGGCCTGGCGCACACCGGCGCGGCTGCCGCGCGGGGGAGCGGTGATGGCAGTGGGGCTGCCCGCGCCGGTGCCCTGGCCGCTGCTTTGCAGCACCGTGACCGGGGTGGCCTCGCCCGCGAGGATGTGCAGGTCGCCGCTGGTGCGCCGCAGGCTGGCCTGGGCGCGCAGGGTGGTGCCGGCATCCACGTTCCATTGGCCTTCCAGCAGCATGTCGCCGCCCAGGCCCAGGCGGGCCAGCAGCGGCTGCACCGGCTGGCCGGCCACGGCCGGCGCGCCTTCCAGCCCGAGGGCATCCAGCCAGGCAAAGGGCAGGCCTTGCAGGCGGCCCTGGCTTTGCAGGCGCATTGCCGGGCCGGGCCCTGACTGGTAACGCAGGGGCTGCCATTGCAGCGCCACGCTGCCGGGCAGCGGGCCGGTGAGGCGGGCCAGACCGGCCGCCGCCTGCAGTGCCACCCTGCCGGGTGCGCCGGCGACGGGGCCGAACTGCGCCGTCAGTTCCAGGGGCTCGGCAAGCGCCAGGGTCCAGGGGCCGGGGCGTCGGGTGTCTTGCACCTGCACCCGCAGCGTGTGCACCTGCACCTTCCATGGCCCGGCGGATGCCAGCCCGCCCGCCACGCGGGCGTGCAGTGTGGTCTGCAGCGGGCCCGTGCGCAGCTGGCCGTCCAGTGCCAGCGTGGCCTGCGCCAGCGAGCCCGACAGCTGCGCCTGCAGCGATTGCATCTGCACGGAGGTGGGCACTGCGGTGGTGCCGTTGCCCGGCGGCAGGGCCAGGTCGAATTGCGGGGCTGACAGCGTGGCCTGCAGCGTGAACGGGGCCTTGTCCGCAGGCGGCGACTTGCCCTCCCGGGCGGCCTGCAGTTGCTCTGCCAGGCTTTGCCAGCCGCCCGTCCAGCGGCTGGCCAGTTGCGCCTGGCCCTTGAGCGTTGCGCCTTGCAGGGCCTTGGACAGGCCCGGCAGCTGGGCCAGCCAGCGCTGGGTGCGGTCGGCGTCGGTCCACTGTACCTGCAGATCTCCGGCGCCGGAGCGGGGCGCTAGCGTCCCCTGGGCCTGGGCGCTGGCGCCGGGTACCGTGAGCTGCAGTTGCCCTTGCACGGCAATGGCGCCCAGCGCCACCTGCAGCCCGGTGGCCTGCAGCCGCGCCTGCATGGCATCGACCAGCAGGCGATCCAGCCGCACGGTTCCTCCGCCTTCCTGTGCCTGCCATTGCCCCCTGGCCTGCAGGGTGTTGATGCGCAGTGCAGGGCCACGCGGCGCGCGGGCCTGGCCGGCCCCGATGTCGGCCGTGAAGGCCATGCCGCCCTTGCCCTGGGTTTGCGCCACCACGCTGCCGGACAGGGGTGCGGCGGCCAGTGCCGAGTGCAGTGCCTCGGGGGGCAGTTGGCGCAGCTGGGCTTGCGCGTCGATGGCGCCGGTGGCGGGTGTGTAGTGGCCCTGCAGGGTGGCCGTGCCCTGGCCCACGCTGGCCGTGGCGCCGGGAACACTCCAGCGCGTGCCATCCCAGGTGGCGCTGGCCGCGAGGGCAGTGAGCGGCAGGCGCGATTGGTCCCACGGGCCTGCCAGCGCATTCTGGATCTGCGCTTGCACGGCCCAGCCCGAGGCCGCCGGCGCCACCGTGGGGCCGGCCTGCAGCGTGCCGTGCAGCCGCGTGGCGGGGGCCTGGGGCCACAGCGTGGCCAGGTTGACGGCACGCAGCGTGGCGCGCGCCTGTCGCACCGGCTGGGGCGCCCACGGGGCCAGGGTGGCCTGCAGGTCGGCCTGCATGGCTTCGGGCGTGGCGGCTTTGGCGGGCTGTGGCGTATTCTGGGCTGTCTGTGCGACAGGGCGCAAACGGGCCTCCAGCTGCAATTGCGCCGCCGGGCCGGACAGCGTGCCCTGGAGCGTGGCGTGGGCCTGCACCTGCACGCTGGTGCCGCTGCCGGGGACGGCTTGGTACACATTGCCATCCACCGTGGCGTCGAGCGCCATGGGGGCCTGGGCGTCCAGGGTGGCGCGGGCGGTGTAGCGGCCCTGGGCCAGCGCCACCTCGCCTATCGCCAGGTGGTGCTGGCGCCCGTCAAAGCGGTAGTCGCCCACCAGCCCCGTTGCTTCGACGGCCGGTGTGCCAGCCCACTGCAGGCGGTCAATGCGAAAGGGCAGGCCGATCTGCAGCGGCAGCAGCAGTGTGTCGAGCGGGGTCGGGGGTTCAGCGCTCGGCGGGCCCAGCGGGGTGATCGCCAGGTGGGCGGCATGCACCTCGCCCAGCTCCAGGCGGCGCTGCAGCAAGGGCGCCAGCTGCCAGCCCACCCGGGCATCGCTGACTTCCACGCGCAGTGCGGGGCTGCTCCAGCGCAGCCAGCCGATGCGGCCACCGCTGCGCAGCGAGCCGCTCACCTCGCGGCTTTCCAGCGTCTGGCCGGCGGGCAGGTACAGGGCTGCGCGTGCCAGCAGGGTCGCCAGGGAACTGTCGCGGCCCGACCACCACCAGGCCAGCGTGCCGGCTGCCAGCACCAGGGCGCACAGGCACACCAGCAGCCAGCCCGTGAGGCACAGTGCCTGGTGCGCCCACAGGCCACGCGCGGGCGCAGTGGATGGCGTGGCACCGCCCGCCGAAAAGTCTGCCGGGGGTGCGCGCCGGGCTGGTGGCTTGTGGCGCATCAGAAGCTGAACCCCAGGCGCAGATGCAGCCGCAGCTGCTTTGCCTGCACGCCATAGGCCAGGTCGGCCTGCAGCGGGCCCACCGGGCTGCGCCAGCGCACACCGGCGCCCACGCCGACGCGGGGGGCCATGTCGCCCACGCGATCGGCCACGGCGCCGGCATCGACGAACAGCGCGCTCTCCCAGTCGGTCATGGCGCCGTTGTAAACAATGGGGCGTTGCCATTCGGCGCTGGCCAGGGCCAGGTAGCGGCCGCCAAAGAGCTGTTTGTTCTCGGTGCGGGCGCCGATGGCGCGGTAGCCATAGCCGCGCACGGTGGTGTCGCCGCCGGTCAGGAAAAGCTGGGTCACCGGGATCTGCGCGGCCTGGCGTGCCAGCACGGTGCCGGCTTCGGCCCGCAGGGCAACGCGGGCATTGCGTGCGCCACCGGTTTCGGCCTGCACGCGGCCCGCTGCAAGGAACGCTTGCCAGCGCAGCAGCGTGCGCACAAAGGGGTCGCGCTCCGGGGTGAACGTGGTGCCCGCCCCCAGTTCCACCGCCAGCCCGTGCCCGCGCGTGGGCGCCACGGTGCTGTTGAAATAGCGGCCCGTCCAGCCATAGTTCAGGGTCAGCGCCGTGGCCGAGGACGGAGCGTTCAGGCCCTGGCTGTTGGCGTAGTCGTACTGCAGAAAATAGTTGCGGTCGATGCGCGTGCTGCTTTTGCTGCGGCCGGTGCGCAGGCGCGCGCTGTTGACCTCGTAGTCGCCCGTGGTTTCGCGTTGCCCCTGGGCCGAGACAAACCAGCGCCAGCCATTCTCGTCGGGCAGGTCGGTCCACTCGGTGCCCGCCAGCTTGGTCTCGCGGTCCAGCGACAGCTTGCTGACCGCACGCCAGCCCAGGCCGGGCAGCTGGTTGTGGATGTGGTCCATCGAAAGGCGCGGGCCGCTGTCGGTGGACAGGCCGGCGCCAAACACCAGTTTTTGCAGCCGCGCCTCGCGCACCTGCGCCACCACGGGGGCGGCTTGCGGGTCGGTGCCTTCGGTGTCGAGCGTGAGGAACACGGCGTCGTAATAACCGCTGCTGGCCAAGCGCAGCTGCGCATCCATCAGCGCGGCCTCGTCATAGAAGGCGCCGGTGGGCAGGCGGGCCAGGCGCCGTGCGCCATCGGGGTCGTAGCGTTCGCTGCCCTGCACCCTCAGGGGGCCGAAGCGGTAGGCGGGGCCGGTGTCGTAGGTCACGCTCAGCGCCGCCTGGTGGGCGTCGGCATCCACCTCGGCCCGGCTTTGTGCGATGTGGGCCGTGGGGTAGCGTCGCACCTGCAGCTGGCGCAGGCCGTCGGTCTTGGCGCTGTCCCAGGCCGACTGGGTGAAGGGCTCGCCGGGCTGGAGCGACCAGTTGCGCTGCAAGCTCTCTTGCCGGCGTGCGCGGTTGTCTGTGCCTTCGTCGGTGCGCTCGGCCACGGTGATGCGCGTGCTGGCAATGCGGGTTTGCGGTCCGGGCTCTACCGTCACCGCCACGGCGCGCAAGGCGGCGCTGCTGCCCGGGGTGTCGGTCATCACCACCGTGATGGTGGGGGCAAAGTAGCCCAGCGTGCCCAGCAGCTCACGCGCGTTGGCGTCGGCGGCGGCCAGCAGGCGCTGCAACTCGCCATCCTGCAGGTCGGTAAGGTTGCGAAAACGCTGCAGCTCCAGATGGCGCTCCAGGGTCTCGCGCACGCCATCGGGTGCATTCACCTCGAGCGTGAATGCGGGCAGGGCGGAACGGTCGGTGACGGGAGCGGAGGCGGCATCTGCGGCGGCACCTTGTTCGCCCAGTGGCAGGAGGCTGCAGCCTTGCAGGCATACCACGCAGAAAAACAGCAACGCCGGCCATCGGGCCGGCGTTGGAGGCGCAATGGGCATGCGCTTATTTTGACAGCAGCCGCATGGTTTCCTCCAGCCCCTTGAGTGACAAAGGGTACATGCGGTTGCCGATGAGCTGCTGGATGATGCTGATGCTCTGGCGGTACTGCCACACACCCTGTGGTTCGGGGTTGATCCAGGCGAACTTGGGGAAAGCGTGCGTGAGGCGCTGGATCCACTCGGCGCCGGCTTCCTCGTTGTTGTATTCCACGCTGCCGCCGGGCTGCAATATCTCGTAGGGGCTCATGGTCGCGTCGCCCACGAAGATCAGCTTGTAGTCCTTGTTGTACTTGCGGATGATGTCCCAGGTGGGGAACTTCTCGGCGAAGCGGCGGCGGTTGTTCTTCCACATGAAGTCATAGACGCAGTTGTGGAAGTAATAGAACTCCAGGTGCTTGAACTCGGTCTTCACGGCACTGAACAGCTCTTCCACGCGCTGGATATGCTCGTCCATGGTGCCGCCCACGTCCATCAGCAGCAGCACCTTCACGTTGTTGTGCCGCTCGGGCACCATCTTGATGTCCAGGTAGCCCGCATTGGCCGCCGTGCTGCGGATGGTGTCGGGCAGGTCCAGCTCCAGCTCATGCCCCTCGCGCGCGAACTTGCGCAGGCGGCGCAGTGCCACCTTGATGTTGCGCGTGCCCAGCTCCTGCTGGTCGTCGTAGTCCTTGTAGGCGCGCTGCTCCCATACCTTCACGGCGCTCTTGTTCTTGCCCGCGCCGCCAATCCGGATGCCCTGGGGGTTGTAGCCGCCGTGGCCAAAGGGCGAGGTGCCACCCGTGCCGATCCACTTGTTGCCGCCCTCGTGGCGCTCTTTCTGTTCTTCAAGGCGCTTCTTGAGCGTCTCCATGAGTTCGTCCCAGCCCATCTTTTCGATGGCTGCCTTTTGCTCGGGCGTGAGTTCGTTCTCCAGGATCTTGCGCAGCCAGTCGGCCGGGATCTCCTTGGTGAAGTCGGCCACCATCTCCACGCCCTTGAAGTAGGCGCCGAAGGCCCGGTCGAACTTGTCGTAGTGCTTCTCGTCCTTGACCAGCGTGAGGCGCGAGAGGCTGTAGAAGTCGTCCAGGCTCCAGGCGTCGTCCGACTTGGGACCCACCACGCCGGCCTGCAGGGCTTCGAGCAGGGTGAGGTATTCCTTGACCGAAACCGGCAGCTTGGCAGCGCGCAGGGTGTAGAAGAAGTCGATCAGCATGATTTCCCCATTATGGGTCCGGTGGACGGACCGCGCCTGTCATGCACAGGACTCCCCCTCAGGTGCTCATCCGTTGGTCCAGCCGCTGCGCGCCAAGACCGTGGTGCGCAAGGAATGCAGCAGGGCGTCCGCTGGCTGTTCGAGACTCGCAGCAAGCCAGGCTGCGGCTATGGGAGCGGTGAGCTCGCCATGGGCCTCGCAGTCGATCCATTTGGCCAGCAGGTCGGCATCGGAGACCGGATCCTGAAGAGAGCCAGGCGCCCAGTCCACAAGGATGAAATCGCTCCAGCCGGGACCGCTGATCGTCACCTGTACTGGCGCCGTTTCCAGTGGTGCGTGCGGGCCGGGCCGCTCGGTGACGCCCACCCGTTCCATTTGTGGCCGCAGTGCGGCGCGGTTTGCGGCGGCATCGCTGAAGCTGACCAGGCCGACGGGGCCGTCCACCCATGCCGCAGCGGCGCAGTAGGGGGCGCTGAATTTGGCCTGCAGGCCGGTGCGCGGTTGCGGATGCTTGAGCGGCGCCGTGCCGCCATGAGGAAACAACACGTCGATGGCCACGGGCGCGTCGCCCGCCCGCGGCGGGCGGCGTTCGCGCAGGCGCTGTATGCCCGCGATCATGCGGTGCGTCAGGTAGCAGCTGGGGTAGCGCTTGATCTCGAACCCGGGTGCCAGCACGGCCCAGGGTGTCTGTGCATCCCAGCGCGGCGGATCGAGCCGCGCCCCGCCGGAGAAAGCGTGCGCGAAGCCGGCCAGGGCGTCGTCGCTGGCCGTGGCGCCCGCCCGGGCCAGCGCCACCGCGCGCAGGGCGGCGCTGGCCGCGAAGCCCACGTGCAGCGGCTTGGTGTCGGTGCCGAAGTTGGCGCGCAGGCCGCCGGCCGAACTGGCGGCGATGGACAGCGCCGTGCGCATCTGTGCCACCGGCAGCCGCAGCAGGTGAGCCTGGGCGACCGTCGCGCCTACGGCGCCCAGCGTACTTGTGGCGTGAAAGCCCAGCGCGTAATGGCCGAAGCCCAGCCATGCGCCCAGGCGCAGCATGACCTCCGTGCCCACCAGATGGGCAGCCAGCAGATCGGCCAGCGGCACATCGCCGGGCTGCTCATCGAGCCCGGCAAGCAGCGCCGACACTACCGGCGCGCTGGGGTGGCAGGTGGCCAGCATGCAGACGTCGTCGTAGTCCAGCGCATGCGATGCGGTGCCCAGCACCAGCGCCCGGTGTTCAGCGCCCGCCGTGTCGGCGGCGCGCGCGGCGGCGCGGGTGGCGGGTTCGCCTGCGCCGCCCACCATGCAGGCCAGGGTGTCGAGCCAGGCGCGGCGCGCGTGCTCCAGCGCGGCTGGTTCGATGGCCGGTGCGCGGCGCGCGTAGATCGACTCCGCCAGGCCCCAGAAGTCGGGGCTCACCTTTGCGTCCATTGCGGCTCCCTCTTTTCGTTGAAGGCGCTGATGCCTTCGAGCCGGTCCGGCGAGCGCACCAGCATATTGTGGAAGGCCAGGTCCAGCGCGTAGCCGCTGCGGAAGTCGCAGTCCGCGCCCTGCTGCAGCGCGACCTTGGCCGTGCGGATGGCCATGGGCGCGGCGCGTGCGATCTCGCGCGCCAGCTCCAGCGCACGTGCCAGGTGCCCGCCGGTGGCGACGCACTCGTTCAGGATGCCCCATTCGTGCGCCTGCCGTGCGTTGATGCGGGCGCCGGAAAAAAGCATCTGCTTGGTCTTGCGCACGCCGATGGCGCGCGTCAGGTTCTGCAGGCCGCCGCCGCCGGGCAGGAAGCCGCGCTTGACCTCCGGCAGGGCGATGTCGCAGGTATCGTCGCCGATGATGAAGTCGCACATCAAGGCCAGCTCGATCCCGCCGCCGTGCGCGATGCCGTGCATGGCGGCGATCACCGGGCGCGGAAAGTCGCGGATCTGCAGCAGCACATCTTCGATGAGCTGGTGCTGCGCGGCCCAGTCCGCGTCGCTCATGCCGTTGCGCTCTTTCAGATCGCCGCCGGCGGAGAATGCGCGCGGGCCGGCGCCCTGGATGACCAGGCAGGACAGCGCCCGGTCGTAAGCCAGCTCGCGCAGCAGCGTCCACAGCTCGCGCCACATGGCGGTGTTGAAGGCATTGAGCACCTCGGGCCGGTTCAGGGTCAGCACCGAGACGCCGGGGCTGGCGTCCTTCTCGAACAGCAGGGTTTCCATGTTGGGTGTCTCCAGGTCAGTAAGAACGGGGCATGTCCAGCAGATGCTGGGCGACGTAGGCCAGCACCAGGTTGTTGGAGATCGGTGCGGTGCGGAACAATCGCGTTTCCTTCCACTTGCGCTCGATGTCGTATTCGGTGGCCACGCCGTAGCCGCCATAGGTGGTCATGGCCGCCTCGGCGGCCTCCCACGAGGCCTCCGAGCACAGGTACTTGGCCATGTTGGCCTCGCCGCCGCAGGGCTGGCCCTGGTCGAACAGCGCGGCGGCCTGGTTGCGCATGAGCTCGGCGGCGCTCAGGTTCATGTGCGCCCGCGCGATGGGGAAGGCCACGCCCTGGTTGGCGCCGATGGGTTTGTCGAACACCACGCGGCTGGTGGCATAGTTGCGCGCGCGCTCGACGAACCACTTGCCGTCGCCTATGCATTCGCTCGACACCAGCAGGCGCTCCGCGTTCAGCGAGGACAGCAGGTAGCGAAAGCCCTGGCCTTCCTCGCCCACGCGCCATTCATCGGCCACCTCCAGGTTGTCGATGAACACCTCGTTGGTGTGGTGGTTGAGCATGGTGGCTATGGTGCGCGGCTGCAGCGCCTTGCCCGCCTTGGCGATGTCCACCAGGAACAGGCTCAGGCCGTCGGTCTTGCGCGCCACTTCCTCATAGGGCGTGGTGCGGGCCAGCAGCAGGTACATGTCGGACTGCCGGAAGCGTGAGGTCCAGATCTTCTGGCCGTTGATGACGTAGCCGCCCGCTACCTTCTTGGCGAAGGTCTTGATGCGCAGGGTGTTGGAGCCCGCGTCCGGCTCGGTCACGCCGAAGGCCTGCAGGCGCAGATCGCCCGTGGCGATGCGCGGCAATATCGCCTGCTTTTGTGCGTCGCTGCCGTGCTGCAACACGCTGGCCATGGTGTACATCTGGGCATGGCAGGTGGCTGCATTGCCGCCCTGGCGGTTGATCTCTTCCAGGATCACACAGGCATCGAGCAGGCCCAGGCCCGAGCCGCCGTACTGCTCCGGGATCAGGGCCGCGAGCCAGCCGGCCTCGGTCATGGCGGCCACGAACGCATCGGGGTAGGCCTCGCGCGCATCGCAGTCGCGCCAGTAGGCGTCGCCGAAGCGGCGGGCCAGTTCAGCCACGGCGGCGCGGATCTCCTGCTGGGTGTTCGAATAGGCGAAATCCATCGTTGCTCCTTCTTCAGATCTGTACGGCGCCGCTGCTGACCAGCTGTGCGATGCGTTGCTCGCTCATGCCGGCGGCACGCAGCAGGGCCTGGGTATCGGCGCCCACGCGGGCGCTCAGGTGTTCTGCGAACTCGCGCGTTCCGTCGAATTTGATCGGCGTGACTATGGCGCTGAGCGGTTGGTCCGGGCCGCCCTCCCAGGCCAGCGGGCGCGCCATGTCCACGGCCTGGACCTGCGCGTCCTGCATCACCTGAGACAAGTCGTTCACCGGGCTGACCGGCACGCCCTGCGCCTCCAGCTGTGCTGTGACCTGGGCGACGTTCAACCGGCCCGTGATGGATTCGAGCGTGTCATGCACCAGCTCGCGGTGCTGCACGCGCTCGGCGTTGGTGGCAAAGCGCGTGTCCTCGGCCAGGTCGATGCGCTCCAGCCCCTGCAGCAGCTTGCGAAACAGGCGGTCGTTGCCGCAGCCGATGAACACCTGGCCGTCGGCGCACTGGAACACTTCGTAGGGCATGAGCATGGCGGTGGCCGAACCCATGCGGCCCGGCAGCCTGCCGCTGGCGCTGTAGTTGGCGATAGGGTTGGTCATCCATGCCACGCCGGTCTCCAGCAGCGAGGTGTCGATGCGGCAGCCGCGGCCGCTGTCCTTGCGCTGCGCCACGGCCGCGACGATGCCGAGCGCCGACCACAGGCCGGTGCCGATGTCGACCATGGACACGCCTACACGCGCCGGCGGCAGCCCCTCGTGGCCGTTGACGGACATGATGCCCGCGTAGGCCTGGATCAGCGGGTCGTAGCCGGGGAAGGCGGCACGCGGGCCGCTCGTTCCATAGGCGCTGATGGCGCAGTAGATCAGCCCGGTGCGACCGTCGGCCAAGGCTTCGTAGCCCAGCCCGCGCTGCTCGGCGCTGCCGGGTTTGAGCGAATGCACGAAGATGTCCTCGGGCCGCAGCAGGCTGGCCAACAGGGCCTGACCGTCCGGGCGGTCCAGGTCGATCGCCAGGCTCTGCTTGCCGCGGTTGAAGGTGGCGTAGGTGGGCGACATGGCCGTACCAATGTTGGGCGCCCAGTGGCGTGTGTCGTCGCCGCTGCCGGGGCGTTCGATCTTGATCACCTCGGCGCCAAGGTCGGCCAGCACCTGGGTGCAGTAAGGGCCGGCGACGTTCTGCGTGAGGTCGATGACGCGTTGTCCTGCCAAGGGTTTCATGGGGCTTTCATTCCGGGTGTGGTGGGGATTGCGTGATGCCGCTGCCAGACACATGGCGCAGCGTGACGGAGTACTGGAAGCGGTCCTGCGGATGCAGGGAATCGGTCACCTCCAGCAGGGTGCGCTGGCTGTCGTAATACCAGCGCTGGATGCGCAGCAGCGGCTCGCGTGTCTTGCAGCGCAGCCGCGCGGCCTGCTCGCGCGTGGCGATGCCGATGCCAATGACCTGGCGCACCTCGCTGACCATGTGGCCGTGCAGTCGCTGCACCTCGATGAACACCGGCAAACCGGATTGGCCCGACGCTTCGATCGCGCTTTTGCTTGCCAGCGGGACCCATACCGAGGACAGTACGATGGGGGCTTCCTGATCGACGGCCGTGCGCAGCGTGCGGGCAAGGCACCAGGTTTCGCCGGCGGCGGTGCCGATCCACTCGGTCGTTGGCTCGTCGAGCATGACCTCCTTAACGTCCAGGATGCGCACCGTGGTGTTGCGCGCGTACAAGGCCAGATCCGAAATGTTGTGCAGCGAGTGCGAGGGCGCCAGCTCAGGCTTGCGTCGCATCACGCGGGTGCCCACGCCTTGGTGTCCGACCACCAGACCCATAACCTGCATCTCTGCCAGTGCTGCGCGCACCGTGTGGCGGCTCACGCCCAATTCGGCGCACAGGGCTGCCTCTGTCGGTAGCAGCGTACCTACCGGCCAACGGCCGACTTCGAGGCCGCGCATGAGGTGCGCGTAGGCGAGGCTGCGTTTGCTTGTGGGGGAGGGTGGAGTCGAGGGAGGCATATGGAGCACTTGTACGGACAAGTTTCGCGATTCGATCGGTTTCTGACGCTCGGGATAACCCGATCTTGTCTGGTGGATGGCGTACAAATCGGGGTTGTCCCGCACGGTATGTGGGAGGCTGATTTCTATACTGCCTCAGGCCTTGATTGGTCCCAATTTCAGCCTGGGCGCGTTTGCCACACATCACAAGGGCAACGGCGATTGTTCGGCCCATCCCGTCTTTTCAGGAGCTTTCCATGTCCCTTGATCTCGAAAAAAACCACCTGAACCTGGGGCGCCGCCATTTGCTGGCTCTTGGCGGGGCATCGTTGGCAGCCTGCGCTTTGCCTGTGCGTGCCAGTGACGCATGGCCTGCCAAACCGATTCGCATCATTGCCGGGCAGGCGCCTGGCTCTTCTAACGATTCCACGGCGCGGGCGCTGGCTGACTACCTTGCGCAGAAACTGGGCGTGCCGGTGGTGGTGGAAAACAAGCCCGGGGGCTCGGGCATGATCGCTGCAGATGCGGTGGCGCGCTCGTCACCTGACGGCTATACATTGCTGTTGTCGCTGCACAGTCAGCTGGCGCAGGCCCCCGTACTTTTGAAGAAACCACCGGTCAACACCGACAAGGATCTGGTACCCATCGCGGCCATGGGCGTCGGTCCGGTGATTGGTGTGGTCAATAAGGACTTTCCTGCGCAAACGCTGGAGCAGGTCATCGCTTATTCCAAGAAGAAGCCGGTCAACGTCGGTAACTACTCCGTCGGCTCGGGTTGGCAGTTGATGTTGGCGCAGTTGGCCAAGGACACCGGCGGCCAGTTCAACGTGGTCAACTACAAGGGTACAGGCGCCATGCTGATGGATCTCTATGCCGGTACCATCGACATGGGGGCGGGATCGCTGGCGGGCATGGGCGCAGGACTTGACAAGGGAGCCACAAAGCCGGTGGTGATCACTGTGGGAGAGAAATCGCGCCGGTTGCCGGGTATTCCGCGCTGGGTCGATGCCGGATTCAAGGGGCCGGCCTACGAGGATCTGGCTGAATGCAACATGCTGTTTGCGCCTGCTGGAACCTCGCCCGATGTGGTGCGGCGCCTGGCGGACCTGGCCGCCTTGTCGGCGAATGATTCGCCACGCATCAAGGCGGTGCGTGAAACGCTGCACGAGGAAGGCCCTGTGCTGACAGGTGAAGAGCTGAAAAAGTTCATCGAGCGCACTTGGCCCAGCTATCGGCGTCTGACGCGCGAATTGAATCTGGTGGTGGACTGACATATCCTGGGAGCGGTTGATCGCATTCAAAGATCTCAAAATCCGCTTCCACGACGTTCGCCAGTGAGGTGCGCAGCGCCAACCTCTGCAGGCTCCAAGCTTGGCGCGCTATCGTCAGCGTTGCTCGTTGCGAAGCGCTGGCGCAGCTTGTCTGGCATGTCGAGAGCGACAGCGCAGAGGAATTCAACGGCCGTGTTCAGGTTCACCGGCGGGTCGTCAGACTGCTGTTTAGCGCTCCAGCAGGTATCGCAACTGCGCCTTGGCTTCCGGCCACTCGCCGGCGCGCATGCTGTACATCACCGTATCGCGGATGGTGCCGTCGCGGCGCAGCGCGTGGCCGCGCAGCACGCCGTCTTTTTTGGCGCCCAGGCGCTCGATGGCCCGCTGCGAGGCAAAGTTGTAGTTGTCGGTGCGCCAGCCCACCACATGGCAGCCCAGCGTGTCGAAGGCGTGGCCCATCATGAGAAGCTTGCAGGTGGTGTTGACGTGGGTGCGCTGCACGCTCTGGCAGTACCAGGTCCAGCCGATCTCCATGCGTTGCACGGCGGGCACGATGTCGTGGTAGCTGGTGGAGCCCAGCACCTTGCCTGTGGCATCTTCCACCACGGCAAAGGCAAAACGGTGACCGTCTTCGCGCATCTTCAGTGCTGCCTCGATGTAGGCGCGGGTGTCCTGGGGCTCGGGCACCGAGGTGATGCGCAGCTTCCACAGCTCGCCATCGGCCGCCGCGGCGGCCAGGCCTGCTTCGTGGGCGAGCGCCAGCGGCTCCAGGCGCACGCCACGGTTGCGCAGGATGACGGGTTCCACCAGCGCCATGGTCACTGTTCCGTTTTCGCGTGGCGGCTGGCGCGCCAGCGCCGCGCTGCATGCAGGCCCAGGCCTCCGCCCAGGCCCACCAGCACGATGCCCACCAGGCTGGCGGTGCCGTAGCCTGCGGCAAAGATGTCGAAACCCAGCCACTGGCCCAGCCAGAAGCCTGCCAGCGCGCCGCCGACAAAGCCCACGGCGTCGGACGTGCCTTCCATCAGGAGTCGTTTGGTATCGGTCATGCGAAATATGGAGTGGGGGAAGCCTGCGCTGCCAATCGGCCCATCCAGCGCGGTGCAGCGCCCACTGGGGCGTGGCAGGCAAGGTGGCGGCACTGCGCGGGGTTCATCGGTTCCTCTGGTTCATGAACACCAGCTTCTCGAACAGGCTCACGTCCTGCTCGTTCTTGAGCAGCGCGCCCACCAGCGGGGGCACAGCCACCTTGTTGTCGGCGCTTTGCAGGGCCGACAGCGGAATGTCTTCGGCCACCAGCAGCTTGAGCCAGTCGAGCAGTTCGCTGGTCGAGGGCTTCTTCTTCAGGCCGGGCAGATTGCGCACGTCGTAGAACGTTTTCATGGCCACGCCGAGCAATTCGCTCTTGAGCGTGGGGAAGTGCACGTTGACGATCTGGCGCATCGTGTCGGCTTCAGGGAACTTGATGAAGTGGAAGAAGCAGCGGCGCAAAAAGGCGTCGGGCAGCTCCTTTTCGTTGTTGGAGGTGATGAACACCAGCGGGCGGTGCTTGGCCTTGATGAGCTCGCGCGTTTCGTAGCAGTAGAACTCCATGCGGTCGATTTCGCGCAGCAGGTCGTTCGGAAACTCGATGTCGGCCTTGTCGATCTCGTCGATCAGCAGCGCCACGGGGCGGTCGGCCGTGAAGGCCTGCCACAGCACGCCCTGCACGATGTAGTTGCGGATGTTCTTCACGCGCTCGGCGCTATCGCCATCATTGAGCTGGCTGTCGCGCAGGCGGCTCACGGCGTCGTACTCATACAGGCCCTGCTGCGCCTTGGTAGTGGATTTGATGTGCCACTGCAGCAGCGGCATGTCGAGCGCTTGCGCCACCTCCTCGGCCAGCATGGTCTTGCCGGTGCCGGGCTCGCCCTTGATGAGCAGGGGGCGTTGCAGCGTGATAGCGGCGTTCACCGCGAGCATCAGGTCCTGGGTGGCGACGTAATTCTGGGAGCCTTGAAATTTCATGAATGAAACACCGGAATGTTGATGGATGGGCTTGACAAGCGCTGGCTATAATCGCCGACTGATCAGAGCCCCGAGCTGAACCTTCACACGATTGTGCGCGCAAAATGAACAAGACGTTGACCACGATATTCGCCCTGGCTGTCGCTTCCGTGACGGCGATTGCCCAAGCCCAGGAAACCAAAGGCGATGTCGAAGCCGGCAAGCAGAAAGTTGCGATGTGCATCGGGTGCCACGGCATTCCGGGTTACCAGTCCAGCTTTCCCGAAGTGCACAAGGTGCCCATGATCTCGGGCCAGAGCGGCAAGTACATCGCTGCCGCGCTCACCGCCTACAAGAAGGGCGAGCGCAAGCACCCCACCATGCGCGGCATTGCCGATTCGCTGACCGAGCAGGACATTGCCGATGTCTCGGCCTACTATGAGCAGCATGGCAAGACCGGCGCCGAAGTGGCCGCCAAGCCAGGCCGCGAACCCAGCGTGCAAGTGGCCGAGTTGTTGAAAAAGGGCGCCTGCGTGTCCTGCCACGGTGACAACTTCGCCAAGCCCATCGACCCGTCCTACCCCAAGATTGCAGGCCAGCACGCCGACTACCTGTTTGTGGCGCTCAAGTCGTACAAGGTGGAAAAGAACGCCAACGTGGGCCGCGGCAACGCCATCATGGGCGGCATTGCCAAGCAGTTCACCAACGCCGAACTGAAGGCGCTGGCAAGCTATGTGGGTTCGCTGGATGGCGACCTGCACACGGTGCCGCAGTCGCGCTTCCGTTGAGCTGACCACTGGCTGGGGTCTGGCACCGCCGACCCACGCCATGCGCCAAGAGCCCGCAGCGAGCGGGCTTTTTTGTTTCACGATGACTCCAGCCCGACATTTCGCTGGACTGCGCTGTAGCCCGATACAGTAGGTTTATCAATAACTTACGCGCTTCCATCATATGCCGGTGCTTTCTGAAACCTGACCCGGCTTCCCCTCGCGCCGCTCCTATCTGGCTCCTGGAATTCGGGTCATTCCGAGGAGTCATCATGGCAAAGATCAAGCTCACCAAGACCGCCGTCGAGACGGCGCAACCCCAGGCGCAAGCCATCGAACTGCGGGATACCGTGGTGCCTGGCTTCCTGTGCAAGATCACCCCGGCGGGCCGTCGGGTGTTCATGCTCCAGTACCGCACGAACGCAGGCGAGCGCCGCAAGCCCGCCCTGGGTCTGTTCGGCGAGCTGACTGTCGAACAGGCCCGCGTCATGGCACAGGACTGGCTGGCCGAGGTTCGCCGGGGTGGCGATCCTGGCGGCGCCAAGGCCGAGGCGCGCAAGGCGCCCACGATGGCCGAGTTGTGCAAGAAGTTCATGGAGGACTACTCCAAGAAGCGCAACAAGCCCAGCACCTGGCGCGGCTATCAGGCGGTCATCGACCGCTGCATTGTCCCGATGCTGGGCCGCAAGAAGGTGGCTGACGTGAAGCGCCCCGACATTGCCGGGTACATGGAAAAGCTCTCCTACAAGCCCACCGAGGCGAACAAGGGCTTCGCCATCCTGCGCAAGATGTTCAACCTGGCCGAAGTGTGGGGCTTCCGCCCGGACGGCACCAACCCGTGCCGCCATGTTCCGATGTATCCGCCCGGCAAGCAGACCCGCCTCATCGTGGACGATGAAATGGTGCTGATCTTTCGCCAGTTGGAGAAGCTGGAGGCAGAGGGGCTGGAGAACTACGTCATTCCGCTGGCGATCCGCCTGCAATTCGAGTTCGCAGGCCGCCGCTCCGAAATCTGCACGCTCGAATGGGACTGGATCGACCTCGCAAACCGGCGGGTGATGTGGCCTGACAGCAAGACCGGCGGCATGTCTAAGCCTATGAGCGCGGAAGCCTATCGGCTGCTTTCGACGGTGCCTCGCCGGGAGGGCTGCCCCTACGTCCTGCCGTCGCCCAACGACCCGACCCGGCACCTGACCTTCGGCGAACACTATGGCGGCTGGTGCCGGGTGCTCAAGGCCGCCGGCGTCCCGCACGTCGGAACGCATGGCATCCGCCACCGCTCGGCGACGGACATTGCCAATTCGGGTGTGCCCATCAAGGTCGGCATGGAGCTGACCCAGCACAAGACCGTCGCGCAGTTCATGCACTACGTCCATACCGAGGACAAGCCCGTGCGCGATGCGGCCGAGCTGGTGGCCAGCCGCCGCCAGGCCATCACGGGCGGGCGGCAACGCCAGCCCCAGGAGGCCGTGGCATGAACACCTGCTCGCTTCCTACAACGGTCGCCAAGTCAATTTCCCAGACACTGTCTGGCGAATCTTCCCCTGCGTGGGGTGGGCGGATCGCTGAACTGGCAAACTATGCCCGTTTCGGGTATAGTTCTCGGGAGTGCCAGCTATGACCGTCTTCAAACGCAAGGACTTTGCACGGTGGCAGGCTGGCGAGAAGTTGCCTGATGCCGCGTTGTGCAAAGCAGTTCAAGAGATGGAGGCCGGTCTGGTGGATGCTGACCTGGGCGGCTTTCTCTACAAGAAGCGGGTCGCGCGCCCTGGAGGCGGCAAAAGCGGCGGCTACCGGACGCTGCTGTCGGCGCGGATCGGCGATCGCTATGTGTTTCTGCATGGGTTCCCCAAGAGCGACAAGGCGAACATCACGCAGGACGAAAAGAAGGCGTTGCAGTTCGCAGGCAAAGTGTTTTTAGAACTGTCGGCAGAGAACTTGGCGAAGGCGCTGAAGTCCGGCGTTCTACTGGAGGTGTGTTGTGACGAGCAAGCTCATTGAATCCCTGCGCGGTGACTTGGCCGCGCTGCACGATGCTGGCGCAATCGGCAAGGTCACGATGCGCGAGTTCGATGCCATCTGCCCACCGCCGGTGCGGGAGTTCAGCGCTGCCGACATCAAGCATCTGCGCGAAGAACTGAAGTTCAGCCAGCCGGTGTTCGCGCTGCACTTGCACACCACCGCATCGACGGTGCGCAAGTGGGAGCAAGGCGATACCCACCCGGCCGGGCCGGCGCTCAAACTGCTGAACATCATCGCCGACAAGGGCTTGCAGGCCATCATCTGATGCCTCGCACTGGTGATTGCCACGCATGGATGAAGCCGTAGTCGTTTTCTCCCGCAAGGGCCTGTTTCAGACCCGGATTGTGGCGCGCGATGTTCGCAGCCGGGAACATGCGCGCAAGTTATGGCCGTTGGTGTCTCCCGATGCTTTGCGGCAAATGGTGACGTGGGTCAGCCCTACATTTGAAGATGGAAAGCTGCGCCGGCGTTCCCATTTCCGGCAGTTGCCCGTCGAGCGCACCTACGACCTCAAGACACACTTTGATGACGAAGAAGCCATCCGGCAACGGGCCGTACAGGAAAGCCAAGAGCATCTGCGCGCAAAAGAGTTGATCGCGGCAGAGCTTGCTCGGCGCCTGGATGCCCGGCTTGCCATGCCGTGGTGGTTCAAGGATGTGGATGCGTCGGACTACCCGTTGGAAGGCAATCTATTGCTCGGCGCTGATCGTGTGGCGACCGAGCATCCGTTGGATACGCCCTTCGGCAGTCGATTCCGGCTTGATGTTGCGGTGCTGGGGCCGCCCGTTCAAGCGGAGCCGATGGTTTTGGGTGGCGTGGAGATCGAACTTGGACATGCCTTCGATGGGCGCAAAGCACTGATCGGCAAGTCGCTGGGGTTCCCGCTCATCTCCATCGACATCACGGAAATGTCGATCGACGAGTTGACGTCGGAATGGGCGCAGCAGGCATTGACCGCCACCACGCGCAGCCACGAACAAGGGCGCCGACAAACGTACATCTATCTCCACGACCTGCTGTACCCCCTCTACGCCCAGTTGCCAGCATTCCTCGATGACGAGCAGCGTCACCAGTTCCTGGTGTTCGCAGATGATGCAACCTTGCAAAAGCTGGCGCACTGGATGAACTTGTTGGCGGAAAGGCTGGAATACCCGAAGGGAACTGTTGCGGTCGCGTTGGTCAACGGAAAAAGTGAACAATCACGCAAGATGCTGGAGCGCGCAGGGGAAGTCGCCGGGCCTGATTGGAAGGACTTCAATAGCCAGCGGTGCCTGCGTTTGACTCTTCCTCGCCCTCGAAACACTGCAGATCTTCAGGCCCATCGTTTTCATATGACGATGGCACGGCTACTGCTTTCTCATGCCGATGCACTTGTCGGCTACAAGTATTGCAACGGCGTGAACAACAACGATCCAGAGGAGGATGTCTGGATCGCCCATCGCTGGATTGCCGAGCAGGGTATCCATACCCAACACCGTGTGCTGCCCAAGCGATTGGCCGAGCCGATCAACCGGCTGATCGCAGTGGTGTCCGATTTACGCCGCGATCATGAAACGTCCGCCGCAGAGGCGTAGCCACGCGATGCCAAAAATCATCTTGCAGTCGAATACCCCGATTGAATTGAAGGCCCAGCTTGCCGAACTGGATATTGCCGTCCCTCCTCGCTCAGAGGGTCGCAGGAATCATCATGCAGAGCGCTATTGCATCGCGCATCTGCTGGCGACGCTGCCGATCAATCGGCTTTCTTTTCCGCTGACATTGACCCATACCGATAGGCCGGACTTCGTGCTGGACATGCCCGGTGGCAACGTCGGCATTGAGCATACGGAAGCGGTGCCGGAGAACGTAGCTCACGCCGATTGTTTGCGTGAAAGGGAAGGCTTGGGGCCAGATGTTTATTTCACACCGCATGTCATGCCTGGAGAGCCGCCCAAGACGGCAGTGCAACTCCGAAGCGAAATCATGGCCGATGCGCCTGGGTGCGGCTGGGAGGGGGACTCTCCAGAGCGCGAATGGGCTTCTGCAATGGCCCACTACGTCCGAGAAAAAATTCCAAAGGCAACGGCTGACGGCTTCGTTCGATACTCGCTCAACTGGCTGATCGTTTACGACAACTGGCCATTGCCAGCCGTGGACTACACCAAGGCAGCGGCCTATTTGATGCCATTGCTGGGTGAGATGGGAGCGTTTTCTGTGTTCGATGCGGTTTTCGTTCACGACGATTCTCGTCTGTGTGAGTTCAGCGCTGACCCCATCATTCATGCCTTGGTGAGGCCGGGCTCGATGCGATAGGCTCAATGCGCCGGCAGTATTTGCGTTCCGGCGTGCCGCCGTAGGGCTCGCGGGCTGCGCCCCGCGCTTCGTGCCTAATCGGGAGCATTCGGCTTTGATCCCTGACGCCTCCGGCCCTTGTGGGCCTGCGCGCTCCGCTTGTCCCAAAACCGAGTGTGTGCAATGGGTGGGTGTGGGCGGTCTTGCTGTTCCTTCACCGTATCACGGCGTTCTCGCCGTCAAGGGCGGCGCTCGCCATGCGCGCTTGCGTCCTGGCGGCCGTCTGCGACCCCTGACTGCTTGCGCTGCGCCGTGCTGGACACGGTTCCGGGCAATTCCGCCCGAGCAACCGGAGCACGATCATGTCGCAACTGTCCTTTTCCTCGTTCGATGCCGCGCTGATGGTGCGCGACTCCCAAGGTCACTACCTGCCGGCGACGGCCGACCAGATTCTGGAGGCTGCGCGCCAGGCCATCGAGCATAAGATGCAGCGCGGTGCGCCCTTCACCTCACCGGCGGTGGTCAAGGAATACCTGCGCGCCAAACTGGCCGGCTACGAGCACGAAGTGTTCGCGGTGCTGTTCCTCGATACGCGGCATTGCCTGATCGACTACGCCGAGATGTTCCACGGCACCATCGACGGCGCATCGGTGTATCCGCGCGAAGTGGTCAAGGAGGCGCTGCGGCACAACGCGGCGACGGTCATCGTTTAGCACAATCATCCGAGCGGCTATCCCGAGCCGAGCAGTGCCGACAAGGCGCTGACTCAGCGGCTCAAGGATGCGCTGGCGCTGGTCGATGTGCGCGTGCTCGATCACGTCATCGTCGGCGGCAGCAGTTCTACGTCCTTTGCCGAACATGGCCTGTTGTGACTTCCAGGGGCTTCGCCTCCTTTTTGCTGTGCCTGGTGGCACAGCTCTGGCCCTCGCGGGCCTGCGCGCGACGCTTGCCTATCCATGTCTTCGTTCCGATGTCAATGCTCAAGCAGTCACAACCTGAATCATTTCGTCGTAATGCTTCTTATCCACTTCTTCAAGCCACTGAAAGATGTGCCCGATGACACTATGGCTTTCGCCGGCCAAGTTTTCTGCCGACTCCTCAGTTATTTCAATTACATCGCTATGCGAATATTTGTTGATAAAACGGTAGATCTTCTCCTTGAGTTCCGGTGTTGTAGTGGTGCAGTCTTTCAGGCCAACATCCATCAATTGACTGATATCGCTTCTCCGCTTTGGATATTTGAAGGTAAAGAACGATTCAACGAGCTTGCGAGCGAGGTTGGCAGTCAAAAAGGCTTCATCTCTGTTAAGAGCCGTATGCGCCCTGTATTCATAGAGCTTTTTGAAGATGTAGTGATACTCGGAACCGTAATTTTTCAAAGAATCATCGGCGTCAACAAGCAACGAATGGCGGGGTGAGCCGGGCGGCGCATCTAGTCGATAGAAGAAGCAATTTTCCGGTTTTCCTTTAGCGGTCCTATTCCTGTTTGTTCCAGTAAACCAATCTCTCACTAGCTTGAAGTAGGTGAAGTTGTGAGTCAGCACAAAAAGTTGCTTGGCTTCAGTACATTGAGTTCTCAAGAACGAATAGGCATGAAACAAGTGATTCGAGTCAAAGCTTGAGACGGGATCATCAACAACGACAATCGTGTCCTTGATGTTGTTTCCGTTTTCTTTGAGCTTCGTGATGAAGTAGACAAATGCAATCGCAGTCTTCTCACCTTCGCTCAAATTCCCATCATGCTCACCCACCCCGTTTCTGATGATCTCATAGCCTTTTTTCTTCTGATTAAAGCTCAGGCAAAGCTCAGAGCGGCCGATGAAGCGATGTAAGGTGTCATTGAACTCCTTCGCCCCAACCGTCTCATTTGAGAGCAGTGCCTCTATTGCTCCGATTTCTTGACCAAGTTTTTCAATTTCCTTGTAGTCATTCTTTGCTTCAGCCTCAAGGTCATTGCACTTCTTCTCACTTCCAGCATAGTCAAATTCTTGCACCTCAGCCGCAGCAAAGTGAAGCTCCAGTGCCACCTTGCTCTTTGATGTTTCAGATTTGAAGTTTGAAGTCTTGTTGTTGTGTTTTCCGACGAGCGCAACGATCGACTTCAGGATCTCATTGAAATTCGTGACATCCTCTTCGATCACATCCGAAATCTGAATATCTGTCTTTGCAGGGTCTGTAATTTTTGCTTTCAGAGCTTCCCGCCATCCTTCGATTTGCTGGTCAATCTTCTCAGCCGCAGATGTGTATTCCTTCTGGAGCTTCTCTGCGTCGGCCGATAGCTCTTTATAAAACTCCGCCACTGCGGGCAACTGATTGGCTGGAGCGCCTTGGGATTCAATCCAATTTGCGGCACTTTGAAGCCGGTTTTGAAAATCCGTGAACTCTTTGCTGAAGTGGGCAGCGAGTGCCTCGGCACGAAGCTGGGTGAACGGGGAGCCGCAGAACTCGCAGGATTGCGAGTCATGATTTTTATGGATTTCCAAGCCGGCTTGAACCCAGTCGCGGATGTCCGGGTTATCAGTAAGCCGCTGGACAGCTTGATTGACTGCTGTAGTTCCAATCAAGTCCCTGATGCGACCTGCCGCCTTCCTAAAGTAGTCAGGTTCAATGTTTGTTGAGACGAAAGCAATACTTGGAAGCTGGTCTGGCTTCGCTGCATTCGTAAGGTCGATGACCTTCTCATCTGGAAGAACCGAGTCAGGCTTAATAATGGCATCGCCATTACTCTGAATGAAATTAGAGAGCTTGCGGCGGTCGTAATTCAAGTAGTAGCTATCGCTCGTATCAATCGCCTGAAGTCCTAGCTTCATTTTCTTGGCAGCATTGGTCAGAAATTTCTCCAATGCTTCACGCTGCTTTTTGATATCGCTTTGCTTTTCGTCGTGAGATTTCTTTTTCGACTGCAACTCGCCTTTCAGCTTCTCCAGCTTCTGCAAGTCATCAATCTTCTCTTTCGCAATGAGAAGGATGCTTTTTACGGATTTGTCCCAATCAATGTTCTCATGCACGAAGCGTTGATTGAAGACGTGGATATTTAATTGGGATGAAGGGAGTGTGGTTTCCGTGATCGTTGAAGCATCCTCCAAAACGACTGAAAACTGACCCGCACTGAAGCGAGGAACCATCGAGCGAAGCTCAAAGCAAGAGAATAGATTCGATAGGGTTGACTTGCCTGTTCCGTTCCAGCCATAGACAAGGTTGTACCGGCCAAACTTCTGGATTTTCGTTCCATTGAATTCGCTGAAGATGCCGAACTGCTTGAGACGGTTAATGCAGACGATCATTTTTAGGCCCCCGTATTCTTGCTTTAGCAACATTTGCTTGCAAAACAAATAATAAACGAAGAGTCCTCTTGCGTCTCCGCTCCGCGGACCGGGCTGCTCCAGGTTCGCTATTCGCTCATCCCTGAAGGGACTGGCTATCGCCAGCCTTCCACATCCCTGACGCCTCCGGCCCGGCTTCCAGCTTCGGGCCTGCGCGCTTCGCTTGCCGTGCGGTCGGCGTGTGGGAAGGCCGTTGCCTTGTCCAGCCGTCTCCCCTGACTTCATCACCTTGTCCGCGACTGTAGCCCGCTCCCGTGTGCCATCAAGGCGCGCAGGGCCGTGTCCTCGGCTGCGCCTGCGGGCCGCACCAACCCTGCGCTTGCTTCCTTGACGGCCCCCGTCCGCGCGCTCCTGACCGTCGCGGGCGATGAACTCAGGAAAGACGGTGGCAACAGGGCCAACCGGGTTCCTCGTGCCGACCGCACCGAACAGCCGGAAGGCTGGGCTCCGAATCTAGGAATCCGGTGTGCGGTGTGAACAGCAAACCTTCTTTGTCAGGAGAAAGACCATGCAACTCGCATCCCGCTTCGCTTCCCATTCCCCGGCACTGCGCAGCGACTACCCGCTGTCCGATGACCAGATTCGCAGGGTGGCCCCGTCCATCTTCGCGGACGCGCCGCATGAGAGCCGTTCCGAGCGGTACAGCTACATCCCCACCGCCGCCGTGCTGACCGAGCTTCGCAAGGAGGGGTTTCAGCCCTTCATGGTGTGCCAGACCCGCGTGCGCAACGAAGGCAAGCGCGAGCACACGAAACACATGCTGCGCCTGCGCCATGCCAGCCAGATCAACGGCGCGGAGGCCAATGAAATCGTGCTGCTGAATTCGCACGATGGCACCAGCAGCTATCAGATGCTGGCCGGAATGTTCCGGTTCGTGTGCAGCAATGGCCTTGTGTGCGGCGACACCGTGGCCGATGTGCGCGTGCCTCACAAGGGCGACGTGGCGGGCCAAGTCATCGAAGGCGCCTTCGAGGTGTTGAGCGGCTTCGAGCGCGTGAAGGAATCCCGCGACCTGATGCGCGGCATCACCTTGGACGATGGCGAATCGGAAGTGTTCGCCCGCGCCGCGCTGGCCCTCAAGTACGACGACCCGGACAAGCCCGCGCCTGTCACCGAGTCGCAAATCCTGATGCCGCGCCGGTTCGATGACCGCCGCCCCGACCTGTGGAGCGTGTTCAACCGCACGCAGGAAAACCTGACCAAGGGTGGCCTGTCCGGGCGCAGCGTCAACGGACGCCGCCAGCACACCCGCCCCGTGCAGGGCATTGATTCCGATGTGCGCCTGAACCGCGCCTTGTGGCTGCTGGCCGATGGCCTGCGCCAGCTCAAAGCCTGACCCGTCCCCCCCCCGCCGGAGGGGCGGTTTCCCCTCCATTCCTTGTTTCACTCGATTGGAGAACCACCATGAACGCCATCACTCAAGCCGAAGCCCGCGCCGTCAACACCGCCGCCGCTGTTCCGCTGGAAGCCGCCGACCCGACCAAGAACCTGATTCTGGTTCCGCTGTCGCGGCTGGTGCTGCGCCCCACGGGCCGCAACGTGCGCAAGACCGTCCCGCGCATGTCGATCCCCGAACTGGCCGCGAGCATCCAGCGCGTGGGCCTGCTGCAAAACCTGATCGTGATCGCATCCGCCGATGGCGAGCATTACGAGGTGGTCGCCGGTGGCCGTCGCCTCGCAGCCCTCAAGCTGCTGGCGAAGAAGCACCGCATCGCCAAGGATTGGGACGTGCCTTGCCTGCAAGTGGCCGATGGCACGGCCCGCACCGCCAGCCTGACAGAGAACGTGCAGCGCGAGGCCATGCACCCGGCAGACCAGTTTGAAGCCTTCGCGGCACTGGTGGCCGAAGGCCGACCGATTGAGGACATTGCGGCGGACTTCTCCGTCACGCCGCTGGTAGTGCAACGCCGCTTGAAGCTGGCGAACGTCTCCGCGCGCCTGATGGACGACTACCGCGCCGACGCTGTGAGCCTTGACCAGTTGATGGCCCTTGCCATCACCGACGACCACGCCGCGCAGGAAGCTGCGTTCTACGATGCCCCGCAGTGGCAGCGCCAGCCGTCCGCGCTGCGCGAACGCCTGACCGAGCGCGAAATCGACGCCTACCGGCATCCGCTGGTGCGCTTTGTCGGGCTGGACACCTACGAGGCCGCAGGCGGCGGCGTGCGCCGTGACCTGTTCGCGGAAGGCGACGCGGGCGTGTACCTCAACGACGCCGCGCTGCTGGAACGGCTGGCGCAAGACAAGCTGGCTGACATCGCCGCCACCATCCGCGCCGAGGGCTGGGCCTGGGTGGATGCCACGCCGGGCGTGACCCATGCCGACCTGCACGCTTTCCAGCGCGCCCCGAGGGAGCGGCGCACGCCGAACAAGCGCGAGGCGCAGCGCATCGAGCGGCTGCAAGCCAAGATGCAAGTCATCGGAGAGGCGGTGGATTCGGCGATGGAGGCCGACGACGAGGACAAGGCCGAAGCCCTGCAGACGGAAGGCGAGCAGTTGGGAGAACAGTTGCAGGCGCAGGAAGATGGCTTGCAGGGCTACAGCCCGAACACGAAGGCCGCAGCCGGTGCCATCGTCACCATCGACCGCAACGGCGAGGCCGTCGTTCATCGCGGGCTGCTGCGCGAGGCCAAGGCGCTGCGCACGCTGGAACGCCTGCGCTAAGGTTTCGGCGGCGAGGATGCCGAGGGCGACGAAGGCGAGGACGGGGACGACGACAGGCAGCCCAAGACCGCTGCCATGTCCGACCGGCTGGCGCAACGGTTGAGCGCCCACCGCACGGCAGCGCTGCAAATCGAAGTCGCCCGGCATCCGCAAGTGGCGCTGGCCGCGCTGGTACATGGCATGGTGCAGACCGTCTTGCAGAGCAGCCATTACGGCCACGATCTACCGCTGAGCGTTCGCCTGACGGTGCAAGACCGGCTGGAAGGCATGGCCCCGGACTGGCCGGAATCGCCCGCCGCCTTGGCGCTGCACGAACTGCAACAGGTGGCCGGTGAAGCCTTGCCGCAGGACAGCGCCAAACTGTTCGCCGTGCTGCTGGCAAAGCCGCAAGACGAACTGGTCAATCTGCTGGCCGTGTGTGTGGCTTCCACGGTGGACGTGGTGACGCCTCGCGCCACGCCGCACCAACCCGGCGCGGAACTGGCGCAGGCCGTGGGCCTCGACATGGCTGCATGGTGGCAGCCGACCGCAGAAGGCTACTTCAAGCACGTTCCCAAGGCGGCAGTCCTGCAAGCCGTTGGCGAGTACGCGCCCGAGCAGGTTTCCCGGCTGGCAAAGTTGAAGAAGGCCGACATTGCCAGCGAAGCCGAACGGCTGGCGAACGGTGCCGGGTGGATGCCCGCCATCTTCAAGGCCGAAACGCCGCAAGCCACGCAGGCGGAACCGCAGGAGCAGGACGACGCCCCGGAAGATGCCGAGGCAATGGCGGATGAACTCGCCGTGGCGCTGGCCGCTTGACTTGCGCCGACAGCAAGCGCCCCGGCATCGACCGGGGCGCTTCGCTTGAAGGAGGAACGCCCCATGACCCGCACCACCACCAGCCGCCCACGCATGGCGGCGATCTACGCCCCCGGCACGGTACGCGCCCGCCGCTGGCACGGCGATGGCGACGTGCGCGGCTACCGCCCGCCCTCGGGCTGGTCAGCCCGCGCCGACCTGACCGACATTCACCCCATCACGGGCCACGCCTTGCCGCGTGCCGTGTGGTGGCTCATCGAGACGAAGGAATAACCCGATCAGCACCGCGCCCAGGCCGTTCCGCCCTGGGCGCGGTGAAAAGCAAAATCCGGGCGCGGCAGTGGCCGCGCCAGGTGTTGAAGCCCTGCAGCCGAAACACCAGGCCGCCGCCTTCGCTGGGGCTCAGGCGGCGGCGTTGAAGGTAATCTTGCCAGCGAATCTCTCACAGACAGCACAATGCCGGTATGCCCACAGAACAGCCAATTTCCATCGACGTTATCCGCGATGCTCTTGAACGCTCGGGATATTTGATGAAATCTCGCGTTGTACGCGCGCTCGCGGAGGAAAATTTCTTTGTCGAGCCCAATGTCACGCATAAAGTCCCTCACGGGACATCGCGAGGAATTGACCTCACGGCGGAAGTCGCTGGTGGACTGAATCACCGTGGTGTTTGCGTGAAGACAACCTTCGTGATTCAAGCTCTCAACAATGCCTATCCCATTGTTCTTTTGACGGAACGGCCATCAACGCCCAACGCGGACTTCGAGAGTTACATCAAATTCGGCACAAGCCCGAATCCGTGTCCCTTCCATGATCAAGTGCACATCTACGACGAGCGCGCGGCAAACTGGCACAACCTGTTCGCAGAGATTTGTGCGCTGGACAAACCGCACGGACAGGATGAATTCACCGCGCGTCAATCAGATGAAATTTACTCGTCACTTCTCAACGCTAGCCGGTACACGGAAGATGAGTTGAGTTCGTTCAACGAGTGGGTTGCAGAGGAAACTGGAAGGTATTGGCGCTTGTTCTTCTGGCACCCCATTCTGGTTGTAAGCGGCCAACTCTTGACGGCAAAAGTGATGGAGGGCGGAGCGGTGCAATTGCACGAAGTGCCGCTCGCCAGACTGGAGTTCAATTGGCACGATGGTGAAGACCGGAAAACGACCGTCGTGGAGGTTGTTCGGGAGGATTTCCTACTGGAACGCCTTGATTCGATACGTGTGCAGGATGACGCCATAGAGGCACGCATTCACGCAATCAAGTTGGAGCGAGAGCCTGAATCTGACTGACCAGCAGGAGAAGTTCCAGCGAGCACTCCAGACGTGTCGGCGCGATGCGCCGCCGGGCTTTCGGGCTGCGCCCCGTGCCACCTTTGCCGTCACGGCCATTCGGCTTCAATCCCTCACGCCTTCGCACCTGCGGCGCTGCGCTTGCCTCCGGGGGAAAGCCCTACGGGCTATCCCCGCCGCGCACAGCTTGGCACCCCTCGATACCGCCGAACCGGCTGCGCCGGATCGGCACGGTCAGCGCCCCGCCGCGATGGACGGCGCGCTGGCGAACACGCTGGCGCTTGCTGCGGCAGGTTGTGCAAATGCGTACCGTCCTCAACGCTGGCGGTTCGTACCCATCACGTCACGAAGGACGGTTCACGGACAACCCGCCCGGCATCGCTATGGAGCTTCCACGCCACGCCGCAAGACCAGCGCCGCAAGGTGCGGCGGGGACGTTCTCGCTTGTCATTGGATGGTTGACCTAGCCTGCGTCAGTGGACGAGCCGGAGCAGCCTTCATGCGGGGATGCCGAGCCGGCCCGATCTCCTTGCGGTGCGGTTCGGCCCAAGGCGTCCTTGTGTTGTTGTGAATCCTGGCGGTGGCGCGGCTGCGCCTCGGGCTTCATGGCTGCAACCGTCCAACGAAAACAATTTCCCCTGCTTTGTCACTGCGTTCGGCGCATTCCTCGCGGGACAAATTCTTTTCGCCTCCCGGCTCTCCACTGCGTTGCGACCGCAAGCGGTGCAGCCAGCCCGTCCCCCGCCGGCCGGATCACAACAAGGACGCGATGGGCGCGAACCTTGTTCCACCAAAAGGAGTTTCATCATGGCCAACATCGGCACCTTCACCGCAGACAAAGACGGCTTCACCGGCACGCTTCGCACCCTGACGCTCAACGTCAAGGTCAAGCTGGTGCCCAACGACAAGGGCGACAACGAGAAGGCCCCTGACTTCCGCCTGCAGGCCGCCAGCCACGACATCGGCGCGGCGTGGAAGAAGACCAGCGAGGCCGGGCGGGAGTACATCTCCGTGACCCTCGACGATCCTTCGTTCCCGGCCACGGTCTACGCCCGCCTGATCGAAGGCGAGGATGGCACGCACGACCTGATCTGGTCGCGCAGCAAGCCCCAGGCGGCGTGACCGCCGCCCGCAGCGCCCCGCCACACGGCGGGGCGCTGCGCTGTTCGTTCGTCCCGAACGCAGCAGCCGCAGGCAGTGCCCCATATCGGGCTGCGTTTCCCTGTCTGGATATGGCGTCTACGGTTGCAGTCAGGACATGGCGTGTCGGTGCGATGCACCGCCGGGCTTTACGGGCTACGCCCCGTGCCGTCTTTGCCGTCACGGCCATCCGGCTCCAATCCCTCACGCCTTCACGCTTGCGGCGCTGCGCGCTTCGCTTGCCTCCGGGGAAAGCCCTGCAGGCTATCCCCGCCGCGCACAGCTTGGCGCCCCTCGATACCGCCGAACCGGCGGCGCCGGATCGACCCGGCCAGCGCCTACGGCTGCTGGGCCGCCGCTGCGAGCTGGCTTTCGGCCTCGCTCATCAGCACGGCGGTGCTGCATTCGAGCGCGCCGGCGATCTTGAAGATGATCGCCAGCGTGGGCATGTGCTCGCCACGCTCGACCTTGCCCATGTGCGAGCGCTCGATGCCAGCCAGGTGCGCCAGCGATTCCTGCGCTATGCCGCGTTCCGTCCGCAGCGCGCGCACCGCCGCGCCGAAGGCTTGCGCCAACTCGGCATCGTAGGTGGTGGCGCCGGCCGGTCGGCCGCGCTGAATGGATCGCTTCTGCATAGACAGAAGCGTCAAGTCGCAGCACAATTAAAACCACGTTATCTTTAACTCTTTCATTGAAGCCTTACTGTTTTGTGTTTTTACGGAAATCCGCATCTGTGCCTCTGCGGATTTCCACAAAAGCGCAAAGCCACGGAATCACAATCGTGCTTTTTCCCAAATCCGCCGATGCGGCTTTGCGTTTTCACGCTTGGGCGGATTTGTGAATTGGGAATAGACCGCCATGAAGCCACTCATCACCGAGGACGAGCGCCAGCGCCTGCTGGCCCACGGCCAAGCCCGTGCTGACGGTCAGGCCGGCGACCCGCTGCCCGTGGTGCGCCTGTTTACCCCGGACGCACACCTCACTTGGCTGATCGCTTCGCTTGACCCGGCCGACGGCGATACGGCCTACGGCCTGATCGACCTGGGCCTGGGGATGCCCGAGCTGGGCACCGTGAAGCTGTCCGATCTGGCATCCATCGTCGGGCCGCGCCAGCAGCCGGTCATGCGCGACCGTTATTTCCAGGCAGTGCGGCCCTTGTCGGAATACCTGCGGCTGATGCAGGAGAACGGCGGCATCGTCGATTAAGCCGTTCGTGTTCTGGCGCAGCCGAGCATATTGAGACTATTTCCGTCGCAATTCGGATTTATCCGGTCTCAATTCGCACTCTTGCACCGAAACAGGGCATTTGAGACGAAAACGGCCACGATCTTTGGCGCGGGTTACGGCACCTTGATTTCTGCCGCGTGACGTTTTTGGACTGCGCGGCCGTCGTATTCGGACGCATTGCGCAATACCCCGGAGCCAATCGGTCTTGACACTTGATGTTACAGCTTAAACAGGTTCGGATGATGTTTTGATGTGGACGCGGTAGCTCCGTTCTTGAACGCCCGTGACGACGTTCCTGCTGTTCGACGGGAGCTTGCGTCATGGTCAATCCCCACCATATCGCGCACTGGTATCCGACCGCCGCGTACCTCTACATCCTGTGCCTGGACACGCTCGCACTGGCCTGGGAATACCTGCGCCGCCACCCTGACTACCGGCTCGACTGGCTGCGCCACCAGCGGCGACCTCAAGCGGCGCTTCGCTGGGGCTTGCGTCTGCTGGAAGACCCGGCCCTGGATGCGCGCGACGCGCATCCGGCCTGGCTACCCGGCCACGATGCCGTGGTGCAACTCCATCCCGATGCCGATCCGCCGCCCGATGCAGCGGCTTTCGAGTTCTGGCACATCCCCGGTCACAAACAACTGCTGCATGACGGCAAAGGGCTGGCGCTGATCGCGCACAGCCCTGGCCATTGCGCGCGCTTCGCGCTGGCGCCCGGCCTGGAGGACGGCATGGCGGTCGCCTATGCCAATCGCGGAAGTGGCGGCGGCGTTGCTGCGCCCGCGCCTGCGCGCAGCGCGACGCAGGCCATCGCCAGGCCCCGGCCCACACCGGCCGCGATGCTGGAGCTGCACACCCTGCAAGCGCTCGACGCGACACTGGCGGGCGCGTCCTTGCGCGACGTGGCCGAAGGACTGTTCGGCGCCGACGCCGTGGCGGCCGACTGGCACGCCGACGGCGACTTGCGCGCCCGCGTGCGCCGCCTGGTGCGCCGGGGCAATGCGTTGATGCGCAGCGGCTATCGCCGGCTAGCACAACTGCCGCCGCTTGAGAAGGGACGTTTTGATGGGGACGCAAAACGTCCCTGAGCAGCGGAGCTTCGTTTTCTGAGACTGCCTCCATCCGGTTGCGCTGTGTGGCCGGAGCTTCACAACCGATGGAGGTTCACACCATGCGTCCTGCTCCCTTGCGGCCCTCTGCAACAGTTTCGGCCACTGTCCCGACCGCTGCCGCGCAGCCGCAGCGTTACCTCACCAACGACGAAGCCGCCGAGTACCTGCGCCTGTCGCCGCGCACGCTGGAGAAACAGCGCGTGATTGGCGGCGGCCCGCGCTTTCGCAAGTTCGGCCGGCGCGTCATGTACGCCGTGGCCGACCTCGATGCCTGGGCCGCCGACCGCAGCTTCGAGACGACTTCCGATCCCGAGTACGCCGAGCACCATGCGGCGGACAGCCGTGCGCGCTGATCGCTGGCACGCGCCAGGCTACCGCCATGTCCAGCCCCGCGCTGCCGTCCCGGCAGCGGCCTTCGCAAGAACGCGAACAGCTCGACCTGTTCCGCGCCTTGCCGGGCGACATGGCGCCGCGCGACAGCCAGGACTTGATGGCCTTTCCGTTCTTCTCACTGGCGAAGTCGCGGCGCACGGCGCCGATCGATTTCCAGGCCAGCGGCGTGACGATCCGCGTAGAGGGTACAGCCGAGCACGGCATCGCCACGATCTGGGATGCAGACGTGCTGATCTGGGCCGCCTCGCAGATCGTGGAAGCGCGCGATGCGGGCTTGCGCCCGTCGCGGCTGATGCAGGCCACGCCCTACGAGATCCTGCGCTTCATCGGGCGCGGTACGTCGCTGCGCGACTACCAGCGCCTCAAGGCGGCCCTGGATCGCCTGCAATCGACCACGGTGGCTACGTCCATCCGCGAGACGACCGGGCGGCGCCTGCATCGGTTTTCGTGGATCAACGAGTGGAAGGAGCTGGCCGATGCCAAGGGCACTCCGCTGGGCATCGAGCTGATCCTGCCGGACTGGTTCTATGCGGGCGTGATGGATGCGGCGCTGGCGCTGACCATCGACCCGGCGTATTTCTGCCTGACCGGGGGCATCGAGCGCTGGCTGTACCGCCTGGTGCGCAAGCACGGCGGGCGGCAGGCCCACGGCTGGCAGTTCGATTTCCGGCATCTGTGGCGCAAGTCGGGCAGCGCCACGCGGTTTTCGGACTTCGCCTACGACCTGCGTGCGCTCGTCGCGCGGCAGTCGCTGCCGGGCTACGTGCTGGGCATCGAGCGGATACCGGGCGATGGGGCCGAGCTGCTGACCTTCCGGCCCGTGCGTCCCGTGCCGTCCACGGCACGGGGATAAACGGTGCGTGGCCTGTGGACGGGCTCGTGCTATCAGGAGTACGGGGACTCGTGCTATCGGGAGTATGGCTATCGTGCTATCAGGAGTACGGATCGGCTGCCAAGCCAATGCTGGCGCGGGTTTCGGCCTGCCTTAACTTCCCTAACTTAAATGCTCTAACTTTTAGTAGAAGCGCCGCGCCACAGTGGACAACCGCCGCGCAGGCAGAAACGCAGCAGCAACAGCCGGGCTTTCCAACGCGGAGGGCCAGGTCATGATCGTCGCGCTGCTCAACCAGAAAGGCGGCGTGGGCAAGACCACGCTCGCCACCCACATCGCCGGCGAGCTGGCGATGCGCGGCCAGCATGTCGTGCTGCTGGATGCCGACCCGCAGGGCTCTGCGCTGGACTGGACGCAGCGCAGAAGCCAGCAAGGCTTGCCACGGCTGTTCAACGCCGTGGGCCTCGCTCGCGAAACCCTGCACCAGGAAGCGCCAGAACTCGCCAGGCGGGCCGATCACGTCGTCATCGACGGGCCACCCAGGATCGCAGCGCTGGCGCGCTCTGCGCTCTTGGCGGCCGAGCGGGTGCTGATCCCGGTGCAGCCCAGCCCCTACGACCTGTGGGCCTGCGCCGAGATGGTGGCGCTGATCCGCGAGGCGCAGGTGTTCCGGCCTGCGCTGCGCGCTGCCTTCGTCATCAACCGGCGCGTCAGCACCACCGTGATCGGGCGCGAAGCACGCGGTGCGCTGGCCGACCAGCCACTTCCTGCGCTGCGCGCGGAAGTGCATCAGCGCATCGTATTCGCCGACAGCGTGGCCGCTGGCCGGCTTGCACGCGAGACGGCGCCGGACAGCGCCGCCGCGCGAGAGATCACCGCACTGGTGGACGAACTGCTGCGGTGGACGCCATGACCGAGAAGCCGCCAGCCAGCAACAAACGCACGGCCAAGCGCGTCGGCATCGGCGTGCGTCCGCCCGCAAATCCGCACGCCGAGGCGTGGATTCGCCAGGGCAGCGCCGACGACCTCCAGAAAGGCGATGTCTACACGGCGCGCCTGACCCTCGACATCACGCCCGCCATGCGCTCGCGCATCAAGGTCTCGGCCTTCACGCAGGGCGTGACGGTGGCCGACCTGCTGCGCGGCCTGCTGGAGCGGGAGTTTCCTGAGCAACGCAGGGAGAACACACCATGACCGCATCCACTTCGTCGGCCTGCGAGCCTGCCGCTGACGCGGCCACGGCTGCGCCACAGCCTTCCTTCATCGCGCCTTCAGGCCAGCCCACCAGCACGCCGCTGACGCGCGTGGCGCTGGCCTACATCGAGGCCCGCTTCAAGCTCTACCTGCGCTTTGGCGAACCCGCGCGCACGCACCAGCTCGACCGCTGGCGGCGCAGCACGGTGTTCCTGCCAGGCGCGCTGTTCTGCCGCATCCGCTGGCAAGCCAACGACTACGGCACCGTGCGCTGGCAGCTCATGGTGATGCAAGCCAGCACGTCGCTGGACGACGCGCAGCGCATCCCCGGCGTGCAGCCAGGCGCGCGCCTGCTGCTGCACGCCGAGGGCGAGGGGCAAGTGCGTGCTGTGCTGGAGCGCATCGACGCCATTGACGCGCTGGGCATCGCACCGGCCGGTGCCTCGCCCGCGTACTGGCGCACGCTCGCCAACCGGCTCGCCGCGCGCCTGCCGCTGCCCGAATACACCGCCGAGCGGCACGCCGCTCGGCTGACCGGGAGGGCACTGCCATGACGGCCGTTTCCACCACTGGCACCACGCCGCGTCCTCGCTCGCACGCTCGCTCACGCTTGAGTGCTCGCATCGTGCTCGCAGGCTTCGCCGCCTGCGGCCTCGGTGCGCTGGCCTGGGCATCCTTCGTGCATCCGCTGCCACGCCTGACCTACAACCCGTCAGACAGCGTGGCGGTCGGCTGGTATCGCGTCGATCCGCTCGATCCGCGCACCGGCTCGCTGCCACCGTCATTGCACGTTGGCAGCATCGTCCTGACCCGCTTGCCGGCAGACGCCGCCGCGCTCGCCGCGCAGCGCGGCTACCTGCCGACGCGTGTGCCGTTGCTTAAGCGCGTGGGTGCCGTCGCGCCGCAGGAGGTGTGCATCTCGGGCGGCAGTGTCCGCATCGACGGCGTGCCTTCGGCCGCCGTGCTGCCCGCCGACCGGTTGGGCCGTCCGCTGCTGTCCTGGCCGCAGTGCCGGCAGCTTCGGCCGGGCGAGCTGTTCCTCCTCAGCGTCACCAATCCGGCGTCGTTCGACAGCCGGTATTTCGGGCCGATCGGCGCATCCGCCGTGATTGGCGTTGCGCACCCGGTCTGGCTGGAGAAACGCCCGTGATGGCCGCCGACTCGCTGCACGTCGCCGTGCATCGTGTCGTGCCATCGGGCGTGTCGTTCCGTTGGCAGACATTGCAGTGCTGGCCATGTCGTCGCGCTTGCAGTGCGGGTGCCAATCCTGCGCATTGGGCACCGCACTTCGCGCTGCCTTCGGCGCAGCCGTCCAACGTGCAGGCGTCTTGCCTCGAACGCACTGGGCCGATGGCCCTGGCCGCGTTCGCCGGGGCGCTGGCTGCCAGCAGCACAGCGCTATCGGGCCGCCGCTGCCGGGAGCGCGAGCGGGAGGCGAAGGCGGAAGGCAAGACAAAAGGGCGCGGCACCCGGCCGCCCGCAAAGCCAGTCTGCACGTGGGGTCGGCGCGGCACGGCGCGGCTTCGCCGCCGTGCCGCATGGGGCGCGAAGCACGCGCCGATGTTGGCATGTCCGCGTGCTTCGCACGACGGGACGCGCTGAAGCTTTACGGGAGGACAGCCATGAGCGACCGCAGCGACGACGATTTCCGCATCCGCCCCAGCGCCCCGAAGAACCGGGGCCAGAGCTTTGTCTCCAAGGTGCTGAAGCAGGCGGGCAAGGCCAGCAGCGGCAAGTCCTCAGTGCGCCGTCCAGGGGTGGCTGGTAGCGCCGGCAAGGGCACCGGCCAGCGCCCCGGCTCACGCTTGGGGCGCGGCCACACGGCGGCGCGCTTCGCGGGTGCGAAGCTGACGCCCCTGTCGCGGCGCGTGACCATCAAGACGCTGCTGGTCAACCAGCGTCAGGCCAGCCCGCAGTCGCTCGCCAAACACCTGCGCTACATCGAGCGCGATGGCGTGGGCCGCGACGGCGAGCCGGGCCAAGCCTACGGGCCGCAGACCGATACCGCCGACCTCGACGCCTTCAAGGAACGCTGCGCCGACGACAGGCACCATTTCCGCTTCATCCTCTCGCCCGAGGATGGCGCGGAGCTGGAAGACCTGCGCACCTATACGCGGCACCTCATGGGACGCATGGAGGCCGACCTGGGCACGGGCCTCGATTGGGTGGCCGTCAACCACTGGAACACCGACAACCCGCACACGCACATCGTCGTGCGCGGGCGCGACGACACCGGCAAAGACCTCATCATCGCGGGCGACTACATCGCCGATGGCTTCCGCCACCGGGCCGCCGAGCTGGCAACCGAATGGCTGGGGCCGCGCACCGACCTGGAGATTCAGCAGACCTTGCGGCGCGAGGTTGAGCAGGAGCGGTGGACGAGCCTGGATCGCACGCTCAAGCGCGAGGCCGGCGACGACTACCTGGTGCATGTCGAACGGCTCAACGAACCACGGCTGCAACGCCAGCGCCTGCTGCTGATCGGCCGCCTGCAACGCTTGCAGCGCCTGGGCCTGGCCGACGAAACGCAGCCGGGCACCTGGGCCGTCCATGCCGACGCGGAAAAGACCCTGCGCGCCCTGGGCGAGCGCGGCGACATCATCCGCACCCTACAGCGAGCCATGCGTGGCGAGCCGCGCGAGCTGGCGGTGTTCGAGCCGGGAGAGGAGGGGAGAGGCATCCTCGGGCGCGTGGCCGCGAAAGGGCTGGCCGATGAACTGCGCGACCGGGGCTATCTGGTCATCGACGGCGTGGACGGCAAGGCCCACTACGTCGCACTCAGCGCCCGCGACGAGCTGGCGAACTATCCCACCGGGGCCGTGGTGGAGGTGAAGGGATCGGCTGACGTGCGCGCCGCGGACAGGAACATCGCCGCGCTGGCGAGCGGTGGCCTGTACCGCACCGACCACCATCTCGCCATCGCGCAGGGACAGGCCGTGCCTGGCCGTGATTCGCAGGAAGTCGTGGCCGCCCACGTCCGACGCTTGGAAGCCCTGCGCCGGGCCGGCATTGTGGAGCGTGTCGCCGAGGGTCTATGGAAGGTGCCGGGCGACCTGCCCGAGCAGGGCCGCCGCTACGACGCCCAGCGCCTGGGCGGCGTGGTCGTGGAGCTGAAATCGCACCTGCCCATTGAGCGGCAGGCGCGCGTGATCGGCGCCACCTGGCTGGATCAGCAGTTGATCGGCGGCGGCTCGGGCCTGGGTGACTTGGGCTTTGGTGCGGAGGCCAAGCAGGCGATGCAGCAGCGCGCCGACTTCCTGGCCGAACAGGGGCTGGCCGAGCGGCGCGGGCAGCGCGTGATCCTCGCCCGCAACCTGCTCGGCACGCTGCTTAATCGGGAACTGGCCCAGGCCGCGAAGGACATTTCCGCCGACACCGGCCTGGAGCATCGCCCGGTGGCCGATGGTCAGCGCGTGGCGGGCATTTACCGGCGCTCCGTCATGCTTGCCAGCGGGCGCTACGCGATGCTCGATGACGGCATGGGCTTCAGCTTGGTGCCGTGGAAGCCGGTCATTGAGCCGCGGCTGGGACAGCAGATGGCTGCGACGGTGCGTGCTGGCGGCGCGTCTTGGGAGATTGAGCGGGCGCGTGGACCATCTGTGGGTTGTGCCTGAACAGTGCCTGCTTCCTCCTGTCGCGCCTCGATTTACCCGCGATTTCCACCCTCTTGTTTCGACCACGAAGCGACGGATTCGACAATGTGCTTATGCATGGCCTTTGCCGCCGGCGCTAGCCCCTCATAACTCAAGGATGCCAACACGATGGCCCGGCTTTCCGCTGGATAGAACGGGAAGACCTGGACCGAACTCCGATAGTTGAGTAAGGCGAGTTGTGGCACGACACTGATGCCCAGGCCGCTCTCGACGATGGCGATGATGGCGGCGTCGTCGATCGCCCGCGCGCTTGATTTAATGGCGATCTTGTGGGTCGTCATCAACTGCTGGGTTTCCTTGCCATAGCCCTCTCCTTGGAGCACCACGTTGTGCTCTGCCAACTCCGCGGCCGTCATATAGGCCTTGTTTTTCGGCTCGAAGCTGGGCGGCGCTATGCAGACCAGTGGGTCGGCGTACAGCGGCGTTACATCCAACCCAGGTGCGGCAGGCAAGGTGACGAAACCCAGGTCAACCCGGCTCTTGATGATCCATTCAATGACATCGTCATACCCGCCTTGCTCGATGACCACTTGGATGTTCGGATAGAGGTCGGAAAACGAACGGATGATCTTCGGCATCCAGGCCACGCTTACGCTGCTAAATGCGCCGATGCGCACCGTTCCAGCCTCCAGGCCGAGCAGCTTAGACGCTTGCTGCTCCAGTTTTTCGTTGCTTTGCAGCACCTCTCTGACGGTGGGCAACAACGCTTCGCCTCCCGAGGTCAGGCGAACGCCGCTGCGGTTTCTCACGAAGAGCGCGAAGCCCAGTTCCTGCTCGAAGGAGGCCAAGGCATGGCTCACCGCCGACGGAGACAAGTTCAGTTGGTGCGCAGCGGCTGCAAAGCTGCCGCGCTCTGCAATGGCGACGAAAACCTCGTATGCACTGAGAGACATGGCTGAATTTTAGATGAATTCTATGCATCTATTGTTCTATAAACACCAATCATCTCATGATGCACGGTATCCCTGCAATGCACGTCGAGTACATCACATGGACTCGTTGATCCTTTCCTGAATTAGTTATAAGCCTGTCTCTGCGTAATCTAGGGTTTCTATCTAGTTTTTTTAATACATGCATCTATTGCATCTATTGAAGAAAATAAATCGCTTTTCTGATTCTATCTGGCTTCCTACCATTTCATCGCATGCGCAGTGATGTCGGCGCGACAGAAACCCTGGCGAAAGAGATGAAATGACCACAAATACGGAAAGTGCGAAGACCTATGACTATGTGATCGTAGGCGCTGGCTCAGCGGGATCCATCTTGGCGGCCCGGCTGTCCGAAAACCCCAATGTGACGGTGTGCGTCCTGGAGGCGGGGCCCAGCGATCTGCGGCCTTATGTCCGCGTGCCGGCCGGCTTCGTCAAGACCCTGACCCAACCCCAGATCACCTGGCAGTTCAAGACCGAGCCTTCGGAGGGAAGCGGCGGGCGAAAAATCTCCACTACCCAGGGACGGGTGCTCGGTGGATCAAGTTCCATCAACGGCATGATGATCGTCCGGGGCCAGCCGGGTGACTTCGATCACTGGGCATCGCTCGGCAACCAGGGGTGGGGCTACCAAGACGTGCTGCCCTACTTCTCCCGCTCGGAGCGTTACACCGGCCGCAGCAGCGACGGCATCCGGGGGCGCTCGGGCGAGATCCCGGTGACGCCGATGGACTGGTTCCATCCCATCTCCGAAACCTTCATCGAAGCGGCGGTCGCTGCGGGTCACAAGCGCAACCCCGACTACAACTCAGGCGACCAGGAGGGTGTGGGCTACTTCCAGCGCACCATCGAGAACGGTCTGCGTGTCAGCGCCGCAGTGGGCTTCCTGGCTCCGGCCCTCAAGCGCGGCAACGTGGAACTGCTGTCCAGCGTGCGGGCACAGCGCATCCTGTTCGAGGGTAAGCGTGCAGTGGGCGTGGAATTCATCCGCAGCCAAGGCGGCGAGGAAACCATCGTCAAGGCGCGCCGCGAGGTGATCGTGTCCGCAGGCACAGCCAACACGGCGCGGCTGTTGCAGATTTCGGGCGTTGGCCCCGGCAGCCTGCTGGCCAAGCTGGGAGTCAAGGTCGTTCATGAACTGCCGGGCGTTGGCGAGAACCTGAGTGACCACTATTCGGCGCGCCTGGTCATGCGCGCCAAGCCGGGTGTCACCACCCTGAACGAAATGGCTCGTGGCCCGCGGCTGCTCTGGCAGATCATGCGCTGGGTGGCGAAGAAGCCGGGTGTGCTGACGCTGACACCTTCCCAAGCGCACTTGTTCTGCAAGTCGAATCCGGGGGTAGAGACGCCGGACCTTCAATGCGTGTTCGTTCCGGGCAGCTACAAGGAAGGCAAGCACTACGTGCTCGACGACTATCCGGGCGTGACTGGCGGGTGGTGGCAGCACCGGCCTCTGAGCCGTGGCTATGTGCGTGCACGCTCGACCAACGTTTTCGAGGACCCGGCGATCCAGCCGAACTATCTGGCCCACAGCCTGGACCAGGAGGTCATGGTCGCAGGCATGAAGATCATTCGCGGCCTGCTGCACTCGCCGACCCTGGCGAAGTACCTGGTGGAGGAAACGGTGCCGGGCACCCAGGTCAGCACCGACGAGCAGTTGCTCGACTTCTGCAAGCACAACGGCTCGACCGGCTACCACCTCGTGGGCACGGCCCGCATGGGGCCGAAGTCCGATCCGATGTCAGTCGTGGACGACTCGCTGCGCGTCCATGGACTGGAAAACCTGCGGGTGATCGACGCCTCGGTCATGCCGACGATCACCTCGGGAAACACCTATGCGGCCACGCTGATGATCGCCGAGAAGGGCGCAGATCTCGTTCGTGGCAAGCGCAGCTTTGGCTGATTCATCAACCCTCTGTTCCTAGGAGACGGCCATGGCCGAACAGAATATCGACGCGCACCTCTTCATCAATGGGCAATGGCAGGAAGGTCAAGCCGGTTCCCAGCCCAACATCGACCCGGCCACTGGCGAGGAAGTCGGCATCGTGACGCGGGCTGATCCCAGCCAGGTACAGGCAGCGCTGGATGCGGCAAGCAAGGCATTCCCCGCGTGGAGTGCGCTCACCGGCCAGGCACGCGGCGCAATCCTGAAGAAGGCTTCGGCCCTGCTGGCTGAACGCATCGAGGAGATCGCCAATGGCCTGATCCTGGAGTCCGGCAAGACACAGGCCGACGCGGTTGGCGAGCTTCGCCGCACAATCGAGACGCTGGCCTGGAACGGTGAAGAAGCGAGCCGTATCAGCGGCAAAGCGCATCAGGGCATCGTTGCCGGCAGCACGCGCCTGTCGCTACCGACGCCCTTGGGTGTTGCAGTAGCCATCACTTCCTGGAACTTCCCGGCCGTGCTGGTCGGGCGCAAGCTGGGCGCTGCACTTGCCGCCGGCTGCACCGTGATCCTGAAGGCGTCCGAATTCACGCCCTACACCGCGAGCACCATTGTGCAAGCCCTCGCCGATGCCGGATTGCCCGAAGGCGTCGTCAACCTGATCTTCGGCGACTCGCGTGCGATCAGCAAGCAACTGTTGGCATCGCCGGTGGTGAAGGTCGTGTCCTTCACCGGCTCTACGAACGTGGGCAAGGAATTGGCAGCACTGGCCGCACCGAACCTGATCCGTTGCGTCTTCGAGCTGGGCGGCCACGCCCCGGTCGTCGTGTGGAGCGATGCCGATATCGACAAGGTGGTACAGGTGACCGCGCCTGCGAAGTTCGGCTCGGCGGGGCAATCGTGTGTCGCGCCGACGCGCTACCTGGCGCATGCCTCGGTTCACGACGCACTGGTCAAGGCCTTGGTGACGCGGGCCGAAGCCTACAAGCTCGGGCATGGCCAGGACGACGGCACCACGCTGGGCGCCATCGCGCATGGCGGTCGAGTTTCGACGTTCCTGCACTTGGTCGAAGATGCCGTTTCCAAGGGCGCGGCGGTTGAAACGGGCGGCAAGCGAGTGGAGCGCCCCGGCTTCTTTGTCGAGCCGACCGTGCTGTCGTCGGTTCCCAAGAATGCGGAAATCCTGGTCGAAGAGCCGTTCAGCCCCATCGCCACCGTTCAGTCCGTCAACACGGTCGACGAGGCTGTGGAGCTGGCGAACGCAACGCCGTATTCGTTCGCGGCCTACGTCTTCACCGACTCGCTGCGCGTGCGCGACGAAATGGTGCGCCGCTTGAACGCCTCGAACATCGGCATCAACCAGACCGCCCCCTCGCTGCCCGACGTGGCCCTTGGTGGCCTGGGTAACAGCGGCTACGGCTACGAAGGCGGCACCGAGGGCGTGCTGGCCTACATGCAACTGCGCCTAGTCAGCCAGACCGCCATCTAACCCTCAAGGAACTGCAATGAGTCAAGCGATCAAGATCGTCAAAGTTCTCGCCGCCCCTGGGGTCGGTTCGTTCTTCTTCGATGACCAGGCGGCCATCAAGGCCGGGGCCGTCCGCGATGGCGCTGCCTACCAGGGAAAGGTCATTACGCCAGGCTATGAAGTCATTCGCGAGCCCTCCGAGTCTGTCTCGGTCATGCTGGTGCTCAGTGATGGCTATGTGGCCATCGGCGACTGCGCCAGCGTGCAGTATTCCGGCGTGGGCGGGCGCGAGCCGCGCTTCCATGCCAAGCTGTTGGCGCAGCAGATCGAACAGGACCTTGCACCCCGCCTGCTGGGGCTGGATGTCAGCCACTTTCGGAACGCGGCGGTGCAGGCCGAGGCCTGGATCTCCGAGTCAATCGAGGCCAAGCGCGCCGCAGCTTACGGCGTATCCCAGGCCCTGCTGAATGCCGCCGCTCACGTGGCCGGCCATCACGTCATGGCACGGGTCATCAAGGATGAGTGGGAGCTGTCTGGCCCGCTGGCGGCGGTCCCGATCTACGCGCAATCTGGCGACGATCGGTACACCAACGTCGACAAGATGATCTTGAAGAGTGTGCCGATCCTGCCGCATGGCCTGATCAACACCGTGGAACTGGTCGGCCCCGATGGCGCCGAGCTGGAGCGCTATGTGCACTGGATCGTCGCCCGCATCGAACAGCTCAAGACGCAGCGCGACTACTGCCCGCGCATCCATCTGGACGTCTACGGTATGGTCGGCGCTTCGGTGCAAGGTTCGCCAGAGCGCACGGCCGACATCCTCCAGCGCCTGGAAGCCGCGGCGGGCCCACACCCGCTGACCATCGAGCATCCGCTGGACGCCGGTAGCCGGGATGCACAGATCGAGGCGCTGGCGCACCTGCGCCAGATCCTCAAGACGCGCGGCAGCCAAGTGAAGATCGTTGCCGACGAATGGGCCAACACCGCCGAGGACATCCACCTGTTCGCCGTCAATCAGTCCGTGGACTTGATCCAGGTAAAGACGCCGGATCTGGGTTCCATCCACAACACCATCGATGCCGTCCTCGATTGCCATCACAACGGCGTGGGCCCGGTGCTGGGCGGCACCTGTGCGGAAACGGACCAGTCGGCCCGCACGACCACCCATATCGGCATCGCTACCCAGGTCGCCCAGATGCTGGCCAAGCCCGGCATGGGCTTCGACGAGGGCTACACCATCGTGCTGAACGAGATGAACCGCGCGTTGCGCATCGACGGGTATCTCAGTCAGCTCTCTATGCAAGCACCGCGGGGAATGGGACCGACTTAGACCGCCTTTTATTTACAGCTAATGAAACCAACGGAGAGAGACATGACCGCCACCATGCGTTCACACAATGAGAGAAGCAATTCCATGAAAAGCTCAAGAAAGAAATCTGCGCCGCGCTGGTTGCAAATAACCGCCGCTATTGTAGGTAATGCGCTCGAATGGTATGACTTCGCGGTTTTTGCCACCATGGCCGTCTTCATTTCCAAGGTATTCTTCCCTACAGCTGGGGAATACGTAGGGCTGCTCCTGACATTGGCTACTTTTGGCGTAGGTTTTGTCACAAGGCCGCTGGGTGGTATTGCCCTTGGAATTTATGCTGATCGTCGAGGTAGAAAATCGGCTTTACAGCTGATTATTGCCTTAATGGGATTGTCCTTGATGATAATGGTGCTTACGCCATCATACAACTCCATTGGTATTGCGGCACCACTATTGATCGTCTTGGCTCGACTCATACAAGGGCTCGCCACAGGTGGGGAGTTTGCATCCGCTACTGCCTATCTGGTAGAGGCTGCCCCGGTAGAGCGGCGAGGTTTTTATGGCTCTTGGCAAATGGTCGGTCAAGGCTTGTCAATACTTGGTGGTGCGGCCACTGGATTCGCATTGACATCCATTTTCACAGAGCAGGAGCTTCTTGACGGCATGTGGAGAATTCCTTTTGTGATTGGCTTGATCATTGTTCCTTTGGGCTGGTGGATTCGCCGTCATCTTGAGGAACCGGAGGAGTCCTTGGAGGCGCGGGCAACCGGTAAAAAGGTAAAGCTGGCGAGCACCCTTGCCAAGTATCCAAGAGCGCTTGTGGCAAGTTTGTGCCTGACGACTGGTGCGACTGCATCGGTATACGTGTTCTTTTATTACATGCCGACGTTTCTCGCTCGTCAATTCCATTTTGCACTGCACGACGCGTTCCAGGCTCAGGTGATTGGAATCATTGCAATGATCATCAGCATACCAATCTCCGGGATGTTGTCTGATAGGTATGGCCGCAAGGTTGTGATGCTCGTATTTTTGCTGCCGTATGCCATCCTCATCTATCCGCTGTTTTCCTGGGTGCAGACAGCCCCGACGCTTGCCAATCTGATTGTTGTATACGCCGCACTCAGTTTTCTACTCGGCGGCTATTTCGGGCCGTTATCGACGGCGATGGGCGAGCAATTTCCAGCCGCTGTGCGTTCTTCTGGCTTGGCCATTTGCTACAACCTGGCGGTAATGGTTTTTGGTGGATTTGCCCAATTTATCGTCACTTGGCTAATCCATTCAACCGGCGTGACGCTGGCACCCGTTCTTTATTCATTGGCTGGTGGTGCGGTTGGGGTAATCGGATGTTTTCTTATCCTTTCGCCGAAAGAACTCAAATTGAATAAGGCGTTGTCGATTGAAAGAGCGCTGGCTAACTAGATCAAACCGGCGCGGCTTGTCTGCGCCACAAGCTCACTTGTAGAATTCGTGTGGAGCGTGCGAAGAGCACGCCAATCATCAATAATTGGAGACTGTTATGGGCAGGTTGAATACGCGCAGCTGGCTGGAAAAACTGGTGTCTTTTGATACTACGAGCCGTAACTCCAATCTCGCGATGATCGAAACGATCCGCGATGCGCTGATGGCACAGGGACTCAAGCCCGAGTTGATTTATTCGCCAGACGGTAACAAAGCCAATTTGTTTGCGACGCTTCCCGCACATGATGGAACTATGCAAGGTGGAATTATCCTTTCGGGGCATAGCGACGTGGTGCCGGTAGATGGGCAAAATTGGAGCTCGGATCCATTTGTGCTTACTGAAAGGGGGGGCAAGCTCTACGGGCGTGGAACTGCGGATATGAAGGGATTTATCGCGGCATCGCTGACCCTGGTACCAGAATTCTTAGCGTTGAAACGCAAGAAACCCCTGCACTTGGCATTTTCATACGATGAGGAGCTTGGTTGCATTGGGGCCCCATTCATGCTCGCAGCACTCAAGCAGCGAGGCGTTCATGCCGATGGCTGTGTGATTGGCGAGCCTACTGGGATGCGAGTGATTGTGGCGCACAAGGGAATTAATTTTTACCATTGTCGCGTGCATGGAAAGGCCGCTCACTCTTCGCTCACTCCGCATGGTTGCAATTCCATCGAATATGCCGCGCGCCTGATTTGCCGTATACGGGATTTGGCCGATCAATTCAAGGCCGATGGTCCATATGACAAATTTTACGACGTTCCCTTTACTACCATGACCACTAATAAAATTTCAGGTGGTATTGCGGCGAACACCATCCCCGAGTTGTGCGAATTTGTGTACGAGTTTCGCAATTTGCCCGGAATGTCTCCGGATGGAATCCATGCCAAAATTGAATCCTATATTCATGATGAATTGTTGCCAAAAATGCGCCAAGACTATGCAGATGCTCGCATAGAGATTGAAGCTGGGGCGGCAGGTCCTGCGTTGGAAGCTTCTGAGCAAGAGATCATTACCAAACTGGTTCGAGCACTCACCAACGACAGCGCAATTGCCAAGGTTTCCTACGGAACAGAAGGCGGGCAATTTCAAAATGCTGGATTTCCAGCAGTGGTTTGCGGCCCAGGTTCTATTGAGCAAGCTCATAAGCCAGATGAGTTCATTGAAACTTCGCAATTGGACGCTTGTGAGGAATTTCTACGCAAATTGGCTGGATCGCTTCAGTGAGCGTGGTCGATTTAACCCCCTCCTTGTTTACAGGGGTATGAATCTGGGAGTTTTCGCTGAACCTCAGTCGAGGTTTAAAAAAGCTGCAAGGCAGGCCTGTCGTGACGACGATTCATTCGCTTTGATTTTAAAAAATCTTGAGGAGATGACGCCATGAGCGTTATTGTGAGCGGCTCGCGTCGAGCCACGCAGGCGCCAACCGGTCACGACAGGCGGGTATCGTTCTGAATGCCAGTGCGGGGGGCAATGCGGGGTCGCCGGACGCTCACGAACCAGCTGCTCGCCTGGGCATTCATGCGCTGGCGCAGCGTGGGGCTCGATGGCACGGCATCCAAGGTCAGGGCTCGGGTAAAAAAGCATCGCCCCGGTAGGCCTCGATGGCGTCAAATTCGCTCTTGCCCTGGCACAACAAAGCCAGGTCGCTCTTGAGGATGGCGCTATTGGCCACGCTCGAGCGCACGGGGAAGGCAGCATCAGATAGATGCCGTAATGGCCGCTGAATTTGCTAATTTTCAGTTAATCTATTGTTCAACTGAAATCAGATGCTCCATTAGTGCAGCTATTGCCTGCTGAGTGATTCGCTCCGGGCGTACGCAAACAAGCATGCTACGCTCAGCCCAAGACTCCTCCAACGAATAAACTCTCAAATCCATTCCGGGCGCCAGCGCATCCGCAGCTTGCCGTGGCAGGAGGCCGACACCCAAGCCAGCTTGAACCATACGGCACACTGCCTCAAAGCTACGCACTTGAGCACGTAGCCGTAAAGTTTTTTCATAAACCACTGCCTGTGATGCGACTAACTTCATCATAGAAGAGTCGCCTTCCAATGCGGCTACGTCATAATCCATCACGTCTGTGAACCGGATAGATTCAGAAGCCGCGAGTGGATGACTTGGTGGCACAACTACGGCGAGCCTGTCAATGCGGTAGGGGTAGAAGCTAAGGCTGTCAGTAGCCACTCCATCCAACACAATCCCTATGTCTGCATCGCCCGCGAGAACAGAATTGACGATACTTTGGCTCCACATCTCGCGGATGGTCAGTCTGATTCCTGGATGCATCGCAGAAAATTCCGCGAGATCGGAGGGCAAATAAGCTGTCATCGCCGAAGTATTGGCGAAGATTCGCAACGAACCTTGGCGACCACTGGCATGATCGCCCATATCGGCTTGCATGTGATTGACGTGCATTAGCAGTGTCTTTGCATGTGCAAGCAGCGCTTGGCCAGCAGGGGTTAGTTCTACTCCTTTGGGAGAGCGTTCAAACAACGGAGCTTTGAAGCGATGCTCAAGGAGCGAAATTCGACGACTAGCTGCGGCCAGTCCGATATGGGAAACTTCTGCGGCTTTTGTAAGGCTATGAAGTTCCGCAGCTCTAACAAACAAAGCCAGAGAGTCCATGTCCGGGAGCATTAGACCTCCTGTGCAGATCTGGATAGGTCAATGTAAGATCCATCCAAACATCGTAAGTATGCGTGAGAAGCCAATGCTCCCGACGCTCAACTCAACGCTCACGCTCGACGAGAGGATGGAAATGACGATAGTCAGTGCAAAAGCCACTTCATGAGAAGCGTGTGATCCTAATCGCAGGCAAAACGAGAGTGGTTGACGGAGCAGTACGCGACATCATGCCTCTTGCCAATTGTAGGGCCCAACCCTATGGGCTAGGGCCAGATTTGCTGATATTCGTGGCTGATGATGGGGTAGATCGATTGCGTGAAGTTGGGTAGATCGGCGAGCAGTATCTTGCCCTCCGGACTAGCGAAGGATGCGTTCATCACTTCCTCGGATTCATACCAGAGTTCTGAAAATCCGTGGTAGCCGAATTCCGGAAAGCGCTGCCGGTCCACCAGGTTGACCGAGTAGCGCAGCAGGTTGGGAAGCTTCTTGCACAGCGGTGCGTGCACGTTGAGCCAGTGGTTGACGAAATCGTCATAGGACATGTCGACCCTCTTGACGACCTGGCCCAGGCGCTTGACGGCATTGGGAGTCATGGATGGTTCCTTTCAGGTGTGGTGGGAGTGGTGCGTAGCGACGAAGGACGCGATTTGCCGGGCAAGCGCTGGCACCGTTTTCTTGCCACGGCATCCGATTACTTGCGATTGAACCAGACGGCTCGGGTGTTCATAAACTCGTACACGCCCAGGTCCGACAGCTCGCGGCCATAGCCGCTTTTCTTGATGCCGCCGATGGGAATGCGCGGATCTGATACCGGATAGCTGTTGATGAAGAACCCGCCCGTTTCGACGCGGGCCGCGATGCGGTTGCCCAGTTCGCGGTTGCGGGTCCAGACGGAGCCGCTCAAGCCGTACTCGCTCTGGTTGGCCAGGCGGATGGCGTGTTCGACGTCATCGGCGATGCACAGCGCCGCCACCGGGCCAAAGGTTTCCTGGTCGAACGCCGGCATGCCGGGCGCGACGGCGCCCAGCACGGTGGGCTCGTAGTAGCTGCCGGCATGGTCCGGAACCTGGCCGCCCAGCAGGACCTCGGCGCCAAGGCGCACGCTTTCCTGCACCTGCTGGTGCAGCTCGTCGCGCAGGTCGGCGCGTGCCATGGGGCCGATGTAGACGTCGTCCCGCTCCGGGTCGCCCATCTTCAGCGCGCGCACGGCACGCACGAAGCGCTCGGTGAATTCCTGCGCAATGGGCCGCTCCAGGATGATGCGCTTGGCCGCAACGCAGATCTGGCCGCTGTTCTGAAAGCGCCCGACCACCGCGGCCTCGACGGCGGCGTCCAGATCCGCATCCGCCAGCACGATGAAGGGGTCGGAGCCGCCCAGCTCCAGCACCGTCTTCTTCAGTGCGGCGCCGGCCTGCTGGGCAATGGCCCCGCCGGCGCGCACGCTGCCCGTCACCGCGACGCCGGCGATGCTCGGGTCGGTGATGACGCGCGACACCTGGGCGTTGTCGAGGTTGACCGACAGGAACGCACCGGCCGGAAAACCCGCTTCCTCGAACAGCGCCTGCGTCTTCCCGGCGCATCCCATCACGTTCGGGGCGTGCTTGAGAAAGTAGGCGTTCCCACCCAGCAGGATGGGGATAGCGCCGCGAACGATTTGCCAGTAGGGGAAGTTCCAGGGCATCACGGCCAGGATCACGCCCATCGGTTGGTGGATCACCGTGGCGTCGGCGCCGATGGGGGTGGGTTTGGGCGCCAGGATGGGGCCGCCGTGATCGGCATACCAGTCGCACAGCACGGCGCATTTCTCGACTTCGGCGCGCGCCTGCGTGATCGGCTTGCCCATCTCGCGCGTCGCCAGCAGTGCCAGGCTGTCCTTGTCGCGGCGCAGCAGTGCGCCCAGTTGCCGGATGGCGTCCAGCCGCTGCTCGACGGGGGTTGCCGACCAAGCCGAATAACCATCGTGGGCCAGCGCCAGTGCGGCCTCCAGTTGCTCGGGTGTGTCGAAGGGGTATTCGCCCACCGTGTGGCCGGTGGCCGGGTTGATGGATCGGGTAACAGGTGTCGTGGGCTTGGACGGCATGGGTTTTCTCAGTGAGTGCAGCTTGTGGGCATTCAGTGCGGGCGCGGGCGCAGCACATCGACGAGTTCGGGAACGAAGCGGTCGGGACCGGAGCGCTCGACCGCTTCGGCAAAAGTCTGCTGGACGGCGTTGGCAATGCCATGCGTCGATCCGCTGTCCTTGGCCATGGTGGTGAAGTAGCCGATATCCTTGAGCGCGTTGCTCATGGCAAAACGCAGCGCGGACGGGTCGTGCTGCGTCAGGTAGGGCCGCAGGCGTTCGAGCGCGGAGCCGGCGCCGCCGCCCTTTGCGAGCACTTCGACGAACACGGCGGGGTCGATGTCTGCATTGAGCGCCGCCGCCGCGGCTTCGGCGATCAGCGCGATGGAGCCCAGCGAAACGTAGTTGTGCAGCAGCTTCATCCGGTGGCCGGCGCCCGTGCCGCCCACAAGCGTCACGTTTTCCGCAAAGCAGCGCAGCACCGGCAGGCATTCCTGGAACAAGCCAGTATCACCACCGACGAGCAGGTTGAGCCTGCCCTCGGCGGCTTCCTTCGGCGTGCGGGTCATGGGCGAATCGAGAAAGCGTCCGCCACGCTCGGCAACGGCCTGGGCGACTTTCTCGGTGGACGAAGGAATCGCGGTAGAGCAGTCGATGACCACGCTGCCCGTGGCCAGGCCAGAGAGTACGCCGTCTGGACCGTGGAGCACGGCCTCCACCTGCGGTGTGCCGGTGACGCACAGCAGCACCATCTGCGAGCGGCGCGCCACCTCGGCGGGCGTGTCCGCCTGCCCAGCCCCGGCCGCCACCAGTCCATCGACGGGTTGATTGCCAGAATGTCTGAGCAAGGTGAGCTGATGACCGTGCTTTTGCAGGTTGGTGGCGATTCCGTGGCCCATCAGGCCAATGCCGATCATGCCGATATTCATCTCAATGTCTCCTGTATAGGGGATAGTTCAACGATTCACCGTGCGTGCCGGCACGAACGCCATGATCAGAATGGCGCTAAGCACCAGGCAGGCCGCTAGCACATACATGCCGCTGGCCGTGCTTTGCGTCATGTCCTTGACGAATCCGACCATATAGGGGCTAACGAATCCCGCCAGGTTGCCCAGCGAATTGATCAATGCAATGCCGCCCGCGGCAGCGGCGCCCCCGAGGAAGGCGGTCGGGCAACTCCAGAACACCGGCAGTCCGCCCATGATGCCCGCGCAGGCGACCGACAGGGCCACCAGTGCCAGTGTGGTGTTGTCGGCGTAAATCGTGCTGAGAACCAGGCCAACCGCTCCCAACAGGCAGGGAATGGCAAAGTGGATTCGCCGCTCGCGGTACCGGTCGGCACTGCGGCTGACAAAAATCATGCAAACCGTGGCCGCCGCGTACGGAATGGCGGTGAGCAGGCCAATGTGTGTTGCATGCTGTACGCCGGTTGCCTTGATCAGGGAAGGCAGCCAGAATCCGATGCCGTACAGCCCCATGACCACGCCGAAGTACACGGCGCTGAGCACCCAGACCCGGATGTCGCCCAACGCGCCGCGGAACGAATGCGACGAAGCGGATTGCTGGTCTTTTGCGATATTGGCGCTGAGGAGCGACTTTTCGTCGGCCGTCAGCCACTTCGCCTTGGCAATGTCGTCGTCCAGATAAAACAACACCACCAGACCGACCAGTGCCGTAGGCACGCCTTCGAGCAGGAACAGCCATTGCCAGCCGGCCCAGCCATTCAATCCGGCAAAAGTCTCCATGATCCACCCCGAGAGCGGACTGCCCAATACCCCGGAAATGGGAATGGCTGTCATGAACATGGCCGTCATTCGACCGCGGCGATCCGACGGAAACCAGTAAGTCAGATAAAGAATGATCCCGGGAAAGAATCCGGCCTCGGCGATACCAAGCAGAAACCGAAGGACATAAAACATGGTCGGGGTGGTGACGAACATCATGGCCGCCGATACCAGGCCCCAGGTAATCATGATGCGTGCAATCCAGCGGCGCGCGCCAAAACGATGCAAAAACAGATTGCTGGGGACTTCAAAGAGGAAATAACCGATAAAAAATATACCTGCGCCCAGGCCGTAAACCGCTTCGCTGAGCTGCAAATCGTTGAGCATCTGCAGTTTTGCGAAACTGACGTTCACGCGATCCAGGTACGCCAGAACGTAGCAGAAAAACATGAAGGGGATGATGCGCAGCGCGACCTTGGCGTAAGTGAGCCGTTCAAAGTCTGTTGATGCTGCGTTCAATGCGGCGGTATTCATGGCTGTCTCCAGTCGGCCTGTTGTATTCGTGACTCAACCATGCCGTGAGAACATGGCTGCAGAACAGAGGGCAATTGTTGTGCAGTTGGGCGTTGACGGGGAAGCCGAATCTCGTCAACGCAGGGTATTCAAAAAATCGAAGTCGGTATAAACCCTAATTAATTTGGCTGCATGAATACTCCTGTATTTTCTCTAGCGCGCGACACCTTCGAAATTTTCGAACCCCGCCATTAGATATTTCAGATTCCCCCTGGGACGCATGCAATGTCATCATTCAGTGGCGTCTATTGCAGACCCTCGATGAGACGGTGCATGAAATGCTATGGTGATTTGTGATCGCCGCGTTATTTGAAAATAATGTCATCCATTTTTCAATTTGAATTGAAGTGGTGGCCATCAATATTGCTGCGGCGTAACGGTCGTCGTGCTGGCCGATAAAATCAACTGGAGTAATGCCATGGATCGGGACCACCCGCTACCGGCCGTTCTTGACGGGTATGGCGCGGTGCGCCCGTACTGCGGTGCAGTCCTGTGGCCAGAGGCCCGGCTTGCCGGAGAAGGTACCGAGGCGGCGAGTCCGGGCCGCTCCAAGTGCCTGGCATCGATCGATGTGGCGCTGCTGGCGTGCGCGGTACGCGATGGTGCCACTCTGTCTTTCCACCACCACCTGCGCAATGGCGATCAGGTGCTCAACCAGGTGATGGAGGCCTGCGCGGCGCGCGGGCTCAAGGGGCTGACCGTTGCCGCCAGTTCGCTGTTTCCGGTCCATGCGCCGCTGGTTGAACACATGCGCAGCGGCGTGGTCACGCGCATCGTGACCGCCTATATGTCGGGACCGGTCGCCGATGCCGTATCCGACGGCGTTCTGCAAGCACCTGTGGTGATGCAGACCCACGGCGGACGCGCCCGCGCAATCGAGACGGGCGAACTGAAGATCGACGTCGCCTTCATCGCCGCGCCCACGGCCGACGACTACGGCAACATCAATGGCGCCCAGGGGCCCGCGGCCTGTGGCCCTCTGGGCTATGCCATGGTCGACGCCCGCTACGCGGCGCGCGTCGTTGCCGTGACCGATCACCTGGTGCCCTATCCGGCCTGTCCCATCGACATCGCCCAGGACAAGGTGGATTTCGTCGTCCGGGTGGATTCGATCGGTGATCCGAAAGGCATTCTGTCCGGTACGACGCGCCCGACGAGTGATCCGGTGGGCCTGGAGATCGCACGCTTGGCGGCCCAGGTGATCGGTGCCTCGGGTCTGCTGGTAGATGGCTTCTCGTTTCAGACCGGTGCGGGTGGCATTTCGCTCGCTGTGGCCCAGGAGTTGCGAGACCTAATGCGGGCACGAGGTGTCAGGGGCAGCTTTGCTGCCGGCGGTATCACGGGCTACCTCTGCAAGATGCTGGAGGAAGGGCTGTTCCGAACTCTGTTCGACGTGCAGTGCTTCGATCTAGTGTCTGTCCATTCGTACCAGACCAATCCTCGACACCAGGCCATGTCGGCATCGCTCTACGCCAGTCCGGCGAACCGGGGGGCCGTGGTGAACCGGCTGGACGCGATGATTCTCGGAGCGGCGGAAGTGGACGTCGATTTCAACGTCAACGTGACCACAGGGTCGTCCGGCCGAATTCTGGGTGGGTCCGGCGGGCATGCCGATACGGCCGCAGGCTCCAAGCTGGCCATCGTGACCACGCGCCTGGCGTCTTCGGCCGGACCCAAAATCGTGCAGCGGGTGAACTGTGTCACGACCCCCGGGGAAACCGTGGACGTGGTTGTCACCGAGGGAGGCATTGCGGTCAATCCACGCCGCGAGCAGTTGTCGCGGGATCTGGTCGCCGCAGGCCTGCCGGTGAAGTCCATCGAAGAGCTTCGCACCATCGCAGGCGCATACCACCAGCCCCGCGAAGTTCGCCGCGGCGAGTCGCGCATCGTCGGCGTGGTTGAGTACCGCGACGGCAGCGTCATTGATCTCATTCGTGCGGAGGCCAAGTAGCGTCGATCGCGTAACCGTCAACCCAACTTTGAACTTGCAAGGCATCACCATGACAAGACCTCTGGACGGGATCACCGTCATTTCCCTGGAGCACGCTATCGCGGCTCCGTTCTGTACCCGCCAACTTGCGGATCTCGGGGCGCGCGTCATCAAGATCGAGCGGCCCGGCGCGGGAGATTTCGCCCGCGCCTACGACCAGCGTGTCAACGGAGAGGCTTCGCACTTCGTGTGGGTCAATCGTTCCAAGGAGAGTCTGACCCTGGATCTCAAGCAGCCCGCGGCCCAGGCTGTCCTGATGGAACTGATCGCCGGTGCCGATGTACTGGTGCAGAACCTCGCACCGGGCGCTGCCGCGCGCATGGGCCTGGGCGCTGAAGCGCTGCAAGCAAAGCATCCCTCCCTCATCGTTTGCGACATTTCAGGCTACGGCGAGGATGGGCCATACCGCGACAAGAAGGCGTATGACCTGCTGATCCAGAGCGAGGCAGGTTTCCTGTCGATCACTGGAACACCGGACGAACCCTGCAAGTCCGGCGTCTCGATCGCGGACATTGCCGCTGGCATGTACGCCTACACCTCGGTGCTGGCAGCGCTCATGCAGCGGGACAAGACGGGCAAGGGCTCGCACATCGACGTCTCGATGCTGGAAGCCCTGGGCGAGTGGATGGGCTTCCCGATGTACTACGCCTTCCAGGGCGCCGCGCAGCCAGTGCGTAGCGCTGCCTCGCACGCCACGATCTACCCCTATGGGCCGTTCCCTGCGGGCGATGGCGGTACGGTGATGCTGGGTTTGCAGAATGAGCGCGAATGGCGCGTGTTCTGCGAGCGCGTGCTGGAAATGCCGATGCTCGCCACGACGCCCCGGTTTGACAGCAATGCGCACCGCAATGAAAACCGCGAAGCGCTGCGCGAAATCATCGTGGAGGTCTTCCGTTCGCTCAGCACGCAGCAAGTGCTGGAGCGTCTCGATGCGGCGCAGATCGCCAACGCACGCATGAACGACATGGCTGGCTTGTGGAACCACGAACAACTCCAGGTACGCAAGCGCTGGCGCCAGGTCGCGTCACCGGCCGGCGAGATTCCAGCGCTGCTGCCACCGGGCCGGCACAGCGCCTTCGAGTACCGGATGGATGCAATTCCTGCCGTTGGCGAGCACACCGAACCCATTCTTCGCGCGCTGGGCAAGGGCGATGCAGACATTGCGGCTATGCGTGAATCGGGAGCCATCTGATGACTGCGAATCTGCAAGCCCCGTTGGCGCTGGCGCGCACGTTTCTATTCGTTCCGGCTGATCGCCCCGAGCGATATGCCCGTGCACTCGCTGCCGGCCCGGGCGCGGTGATCATCGACCTCGAAGATGCCGTCGCACCTGACAGCAAGGTGCAGGCGAGGACGACCCTGGCCGAAGGCTTCGCCGGGCTCGCCGCCGAGGACAGAAGCCGCATCCTGGTTCGGGTCAACTCCTTCACCACGCAGTGGCACGAAGCGGATCGGGCGCTTGTGGCGCAGTTGTCGTCGCAGGGCCTGGGCGGTGTGGTTTTCCCGAAAGCGGAGAACGCAGCGGATCTGGCCCCCATGGCCGAGGCAGTGGGGAGCAACGGCGTCCTGATTCCGCTGATCGAGTCGGTCAAGGGCTTGGATGCCGTCGATGCAATCGCGAATGCCCCCCGAGTGCTTCGCCTTGCCTTCGGGCATCTCGATTTCCAGGTCGATCTGGGGTTGTCCTGTGATCCCGACGAGTCGGAGCTGACTTCGGTGCGTCTGGCCCTGGTGATGGCCAGCCGGCGCGCCAATCTGGCGCTGCCCATCGATGGCGTCACTGTGGAATGGAAAGACACAGCGCGCATGGAAACCGATACGCGCCGCGCCCGGCGTGGCGGCTTCGGCGGCAAGCTCTGCATTCACCCTTCGCAGGTATCCATCGTTCAGCAGGCGCTGGGGCCGACCCCTGATGAGTTGGCTTGGGCAACGCGAGTGCTTGACGCAGCGCAAGCCGCTGCCGGCGGCGTCGTAAGTCTGGACGGCCGCATGGTCGACATGCCTGTTGTGCTGCATGCGCAGCGTCTATTGGCACTTGGAAATCAAAAGGGTTGAGTTCGACTGCTGCGAAGGTCTATTTCAGTCGCCCCCGGAAGGCGCTTCCCCTCTTCCGACTGCCGATCACGATCTCAAACGAGACGAAAACGGTGTCTTGCGCTAGCGGCTGACGTACTGCCGCTGCGTTGCCACCTTCTATTAGGCCACATTGATCACCGAGATACCGATGTCACGACCCCATACCCACTCTTCCCGGAAGATCAAGTCCGTCCTGATCGCCAACCGTTCCGAGATCGCCATCCGCGTGATGCGCGCCGCCTCGGAGATGGACATCCGCACCGTGGCGATCTACTCGCGCGAGGACCGGCTGGCGCTGCACCGCTTCAAGGCCGATGAAAGCTACCTCGTGGGCGAGGGCAAGAAGCCCCTGCAGGCCTACCTGGACATCGCCGACATCCTGCGCATTGCCCGCGCCGCCCAGGTCGATGCCATCCACCCCGGCTATGGCTTCCTGTCCGAGAACCCTGAGTTCGCCGAGGCGGTGATCGCCGCCGGCATCGAATGGGTCGGCCCGCGCCCCGAGGTGATGCGCACCTTGGGCAACAAGGTCGCTGCGCGCAACGCCGCCGTGGCGGCGGGCGTGCCGGTGATGCCGGCCACACCGCCGCTGCCGCTGGACCTGGAAGAGTGCAAGAAGCTGGCCGCCGGCATCGGCTACCCCGTCATGCTCAAGGCCAGCTGGGGCGGGGGAGGGCGCGGCATGCGTGTCATCCGCAGCGAAACGGAACTGCCCGATGCACTGGCGGCCGCTCGGCGCGAGGCCCTGGCCGCTTTCGGCAACGACGAGGTCTATTTCGAGAAGCTGGTGCAGCGCGCCCGCCACGTCGAGGTGCAGATCCTCGGCGACCGCCACGGCAACGTGGTCCACCTGTTCGAGCGCGACTGCACCGTGCAGCGCCGCAACCAGAAGGTGGTGGAGCGCGCCCCCGCGCCTTACCTCGATGATGCCCAGCGCCAGGCCCTGTGCGACAGCGCCATTAAGCTGATGGCTGCGGTGAACTACACCCATGCCGGCACGGTGGAGTTCCTAATGGACGCCGACAGCGGCCAGTTCTACTTCATCGAGGTCAACCCGCGCATCCAGGTCGAACACACTGTCACCGAACTCATCACCGGCGTGGACATCGTCAAAGCCCAGTTACGCATCAGCGAGGGCGGGCGGATTGGTGTCACCGAGGACAACGAAGACGGCGTTCCCGCCAGCGGCGTGCCGGCGCAGGAGCTGATCCGCTTCAACGGCACAGCGGTGCAATGCCGCATCACGACCGAAGACCCGGAGAACGGATTTCTGCCCGACTATGGGCGGCTCTCGGTCTTTCGCAGCGCCTCGGGCTTCGGCATCCGGCTCGATGCCGGGACGGCCTACAGCGGTGCCGTCATCACGCCGTACTACGACTCGCTGCTGGTCAAGGTCACGGCCTGGGCACCCACGGCCAAGGAATCGGTGCAGCGCATGGATCGCGCACTGCGCGAGTTCCGCATCCGCGGTGTGGCCTCGAACCTGCAGTTCCTGGAGAACGTGATCAACCACCCGGACTTTGCGTCCGGTGCCGTGACTACGCGCTTTATTGACACCACGTCCGAGCTGCTGGAGTTTGCCAAGCGACGCGACCGCGGTAGCAAGCTGTTGGGCTTCATGGCCGGCGTCACTGTCAATGGCAACCCCGAGATGGCGGGCCGCAAGATGCCCGACTTGCCATTCCCTAAGCCCGTGCTGTCCCGCGTGGACTTGAGCACGCCCATCCTGCCCGGCACCCGTGACCGGCTCAAGGAACTGGGGCCGAAGAAGTTTGCCCAGTGGATGCTGGACAGTAAGCCGGTCCTGATGACCGACACCACGCTGCGTGACGCGCACCAGTCGCTGTTCGCCACCCGCATGCGCACGGCCGACATGCTGCCCATCGCGCCGTTCTATGCACGCGAGCTGCCGCAGCTGTTCTCCATGGAGTGCTGGGGCGGTGCCACCTTCGACGTGGCCATGCGCTTCCTCAAGGAAGACCCCTGGCAGCGCTTGGCCCAACTGCGCGAGCGCGTGCCCAACATCCTGTTCCAGATGCTGCTGCGCGGCGCCAACGGCGTGGGCTACACCAGCTATGCCGACAACGTAGTGCAGTTCTTCGTCAAACAGGCAGCCGCGGCCGGCGTGGACCTGTTCCGCGTGTTCGATGCGCTGAACTGGGTGCGCAACATGCGCGTGTCTATTGACGCCGTGCTGGAAGCCGGTGCGCTGTGCGAGGGGGCTATCTGCTACACCGGTGACCTGTTCGACGCCGGCCGCAGCAAGTACGACCTCAATTACTACGTCGGCATCGCCAAGGAACTACAGCAGGCCGGCGTGCATATCCTGGCCATCAAGGACATGGCGGGTATCTGCCGGCCGCGCGCTGCCGGTACCTTGGTCAGGGCGTTGAAGGAGGAAACCGGCCTGCCGGTGCACTTCCACACCCACGACACCAGCGGCATCGCCGCCGCCTCGGTGCTGGCGGCCGTGGAGGCGGGCTGCGACGCGGTGGACGGTGCGCTCGACGCCATGAGCGGCCTCACGGCCCAGCCCAACCTATCGGCTATGGCTGCTGCGCTGGCGGGCACCGACCGGGATCCTGGCCTGTCGCAGCACGCACTGCATGCGGCTTCCACCTACTTTGAAGGTGTACGGCGTTTCTACGCGCCGTTCGAGAGCGACATCCGCTCCGGCACGGCCGACGTCTACCGCCACGAGATGCCCGGTGGCCAGTACACCAACCTGCGCGAGCAGGCGCGCGCCATGGGGCTGGAGCACCGCTGGACCGAGGTCTCGCAGGCCTATGCCGACGTCAACCGCCTGTTCGGCGATATCGTCAAGGTCACGCCCACCTCCAAAGTGGTGGGTGATATGGCCCTGATGATGGTGGCCAACGATCTCACGCCGGCCCAGGTGGCCGACCCGGCGCACGAGGTGGCTTTCCCCGAATCGGTGGTCTCACTGTTCAAGGGCGAGCTGGGCTTCCCGCCCGATGGCTTCCCGCGGGACTTGTCGCGCAAGGTGCTGAAATCCGAACCGCGCGTTGCCTACCGCCCCGGCGACCACCTGCCGCCCGTGGATCTGGAGGCCGCACGCACCCAGGCTTCGCACGCAGGTGGCATGGCCAGAGATGAGATGGACGACCGGCAACTGGCCAGCGCGCTGATGTACCCCAAGGTGGCGGCCGATTTCCACCGCCACCTGCAGCAGCATGGTGATGTCTCGGTGCTGCCCACGCCGACCTTCTTCTACGGCATGAAGCCCGGCGACGAAGTGGCGTTAGAGATCCAG
>NZ_AUEX01000005.1:0-231517 GCF_000426205.1 Acidovorax sp. JHL-9 | reverse complement strand
TTCCGTTCTTCGCCTTCCCGCCAGAGGTGCGGCGCGTGATCTATACGACCAATGCGATTGAGAGCGTGAATGCGCGGCTGCGAAAGATCATCAAGACGCGCGGGCACTTCCCCAGCGATGACGCGGCCACCAAGCTGATCTGGCTGGCACTGCGCAACATCACCGAGGACTGGGGACGGGCGGCCAACCACTGGAAATCAGCGATGAACCAATTCGCGATCCTCTACGAAGATCGGTTCACGAAATCGAGCACGTAAGATAGTCAACCAGCTTCACGAAATCGGTGAAGGTTCAATGAGCCTCACACACAGAAATTCGGACAGGCCCGAAAGTTCTTCAGATCCAGTGCGTAGTCCCACACCTGATCCAGGGCCGCGCGCGTGAAGGTTGATTCACCCACCTTGAATTCGATGACAAACACGGCGTGTTTGATGATCACGAGTACGTCGATGCGTCGGCCCATTCGCGGAACGACGAACTCGAAAAACAAATGTCCTTGACTGGCCCAAGGCATCAATTGCTCTCTCAGCACTTTGATTTGCTTCACCCAGGCGTCTCGCTGGCCTAGTTCTATGGCAAATCCTGAGTTGCGTGCGACCTCTCCAAGCACGGAGTCGGGTGAGGTGCTCAAGAAGGAGCTAAGGCTTGAGGAGTAGTAAGCGCGGTCGATGCTCATGTTAATTTTCGGCATAAGCCCGATTCACAAAATAAAAGCCCCATGCCAATTAATTGGCATGGGGCTTTTACATAAGCGAAAAAATCAAACGTCAATATTCCCCGCCCGCAGCGCATTCGTCTCAATGAAATCCCGCCGCGGCTCCACCTCATCCCCCATCAGCATGGTGAACACCCGATCGGCCTCGATCGCGTCGTCGATCTGCACGCGCAGCAGGCGGCGCACGTTGGGGTCCATGGTGGTTTCCCACAGCTGCTCGGGGTTCATTTCGCCCAGGCCCTTGTAGCGCTGGCGGCTGGTGGTGCGCTCGGCTTCGCTGATCAGCCACTTCATGGCCTGGCGGAAGTCGCCCACTTTTTCTTCCTTCTGCTTGTCGCCTTCGCCGCGCATCACCTTGGCGCCTTCGCCCAGCAGGCCGCGGAAGGTTTCGGCGGCCTCGGCCAGGGCGGCGTAGTCGGCGCCCTGCACGAAGTCTTGCGTGATGACGCTGCTCTTGATGTTGCCGTGGTGGCGTCGGCTGATGCGCAGCAGGGGCTTGTCGGTGCGGGCGTCGAATTCGCCGGCTACTTCGGCGGGGGCACCGGTGGTGTTGAGTTCGCGCAGCTTGGCTTGCAGGGCCACGGCGCTGGCCTCGGCTTCGGCGACGGTGTCGAGCTGGAGGCTCACGCCGTCGGCAATGGCGCGCAGGGCTTCTGCGTCCATGAAATTGCCCAGGCGGGCGATCACGCTCTCGGCGATCTGGTGCTTGCGGGCCAGTTCGGCCAGGGTCTCGCCGGTCAGTGTTTGCGGGTTGGCGCCGCCGGTGGTCACGCTGGCGTGGTTCAGCGCAATGCGCAGCAGGAAACCGTCGAGTGCGGGTGCGTCCTTCAGGTACAGCTCTTCCTTGCCGGCCTTCACCTTGTACAGCGGCGGCTGCGCGATGTAGATGTGGCCGCGCTCGACGAGCTCGGGCATCTGGCGGTAGAAGAAGGTCAGCAGCAGGGTGCGGATGTGCGCGCCGTCCACGTCGGCGTCGGTCATGATGATGATGCGGTGGTAGCGCAGCTTGGCCACGTCGAAATCGTCGTTGCCGGTGCTGCCGCCGGCCTTGCCGATGCCGGTGCCCAGGGCCGTGATGAGCGTGAGGATTTCGTTGCTGGTGAGCAGCTTTTCGTAGCGGGCTTTTTCCACGTTCAGGATCTTGCCGCGCAGCGGCAGGATGGCCTGGAACTTGCGGTCGCGGCCCTGCTTGGCGGAGCCGCCGGCGGAGTCGCCCTCGACGATGTAGATCTCGCACATCGCCGGGTCTTTTTCCTGGCAGTCGGCCAGCTTGCCGGGCAGGCCCATGCCGTCGAGCACGCCCTTGCGGCGCGTCATTTCACGGGCCTTGCGGGCGGCTTCGCGGGCGCGGGCGGCTTCGACGATCTTGCCGCAGATGATCTTGGCGTCGTTGGGTTTCTCTTGCAGGTAGTCGGTGAGCAACTTGCCCACGATGTCTTCCACGGGGGCGCGCACTTCGCTCGACACCAGCTTGTCCTTGGTCTGGCTGCTGAACTTGGGCTCGGGCACCTTCACGCTCAGCACGCAGCACAGGCCTTCGCGCATGTCGTCACCGGTGACTTCGACCTTGGCCTTTTTGGCCAGCTCGTTTTCTTCGATGTATTTGTTAATGACACGGGTCATCGCGGCGCGCAGGCCGGTCAGGTGGGTGCCGCCGTCACGCTGCGGGATGTTGTTGGTGAAGCACAGCACCTGCTCGGTGTAGGCGCTGTTCCACTGCATGGCCACTTCCACGCCGATGTGCGTGCCGGGGATGCCGCCATAGGTCTCGGCGGGGCGCTCGCCCGCCGCGTAGAACGAGGTGGGGTGCAGCACGGTCTTGCCTTTGTTGATGAATTCGACAAAGCCGCGCACACCACCGGCGCCCGAGAAGTCGTCTTCCTTGCCGCTGCGTTCGTCCTTGAGGCGAATGCGCACGCCGTTGTTCAGGAAACTCAGCTCTCGCAGGCGCTTGGCCAGGATCTCGTAGTGGAACTCGCTGTTTTCCTTGAAGATCTCGGTGTCGGGCAGAAAGTGCACTTCGGTGCCGCGTTTTTCGGTGTCGCCGATGACTTTCATGGGCGACACGTCGACGCCGTCCACCTGTGCGGTGATGCGGTTTTGTACAAAGCCCTGGCTGAAGTCCAGCACATGTACCTTGCCTTCGCGGCGCACGGTCAGGCGCAGTTTCTTGCTGAGCGCGTTCACGCAGCTTACGCCCACGCCGTGCAGGCCGCCCGAGACCTTGTAGCTGTTCTGGTTGAACTTGCCGCCGGCGTGCAGTTCGGTGAGCGCGATCTCGGCCGCCGAGCGCTTGGGCTCGTGCTTGTCGTCCATCTTCACGCCGGTGGGGATGCCGCGGCCGTTGTCGGTGACGCTGATGGAGTTGTCGGTGTGGATGGTGACCACGATGTCGTCGCAGTGGCCGGCCAATGCCTCGTCGATGGAGTTGTCCACCACCTCGAACACCAGGTGGTGCAGGCCGGTGCCGTCACTCGTGTCGCCGATGTACATGCCGGGGCGTTTGCGCACGGCCTCCAGGCCTTCGAGGATGGTGATGGCGCCTTCACCGTAGCTCTCGCTGGCACCGGCCTGGTTCGTGTCGATCTTTGGCACGACGGGCATTGCGGGCTCACCATTGCCGGTGGAGCCGTTCTCGGTGGGCTCGGGTTGCGTGTTGTCAGCGGTCATGGTGGGCCTTGGGATCCGTGGAAACCGGTGGTTTCCAATGTGTTCAATGATGAAAATTGCCTCTAGCGCTTATTTGGTAGCGCTATTGGCTATCAAAACAGTAGTGTTCTGCAGCGGGGGATGGCGTCAGATGCGCATGGGCATGACGACGTACTTGAAGTTGCTGTTGTCGGGGATGGTCAGCAGCGCCGAGCTGTTGCCGTCCGACAGCTCCACCTTCACCATGTCCTGCCCCATGTTGGCCAGGGCATCGATGAGGTAGGTGACGTTGAAGCCGATTTCGATGGTGTCGCCACCGTAGTCGATGTCGAGCTCGTCCACGGCCTCTTCCTGCTCGGCGTTGTTGCTGGCCACGCGCAGCGTGCCGGGCTCCAGGTTCAGGCGCACGCCCTTGAACTTGTCGCTGGTCATGATGGCCGTGCGCTGCAGGCTGGCCAGCAGCGGCGCGCGGCCCAGGGTGACGCTGTTGGTGTGGTTGCGCGGAATCACGCGGTTGTAATCGGGGAACTTGCCTTCGACCAGCTTGGTGACGAACTCCATGCCGCCGAAGGTGAACTTCGCCTGGTTGTTGGCGAATTGCATCTCGATATGGGGCTGGTTGTCGCCGCCCGCGTCCGACAGCAGGCGCTGCAGTTCGATCACCGTCTTGCGCGGCAGGATCACTTCCTGCTTGGGCACTTCCACATCCAGTGTGGCGCTGGCGAAGGCCAGGCGGTGGCCATCGGTGGCCACCAGGCTCAGCTGCTTGCCCTCGGCCACGAACAAAATGCCGTTCAGGTAGTAGCGGATGTCCTGCACCGCCATGGCGAACGACACCTGGGAGAGCAGGTCCTTCAGCACTTTCTGCGGCACGCTGAACGCGGGGCCGAAGGCGGCCGATTCCTGCACCAGCGGAAAGTCTTCGGCGGGCAGGGTCTGCAGCGTGAAGCGGCTCTTGCCACCCTTGAGGATGAGCTTGGACTGGGCCGATTCCAGGCTCACTGTCTGGTCGCCGGGCATGGTGCGCAGGATGTCGATGAGCTTGCGCGCACCCACCGTGGTGGTGAAGTCGCCGGTGTCGCCACCGAGCTCGGCCGTGGTGCGGATCTGGATTTCGAGGTCGCTGGTCGTCAGCTGCAGGGCGTTGCCCGTCTTGCGGATCAGTACATTGGCCAGGATGGGCAGGGTGTGGCGGCGCTCGACGATGCCGGAGACCGATTGCAGAACCGCGAGAACCTTGTCTTGTGTTGCCTTCAGGACGATCATGTCAACCTCTTGTGGTTTTTGGGACGGTGTGTGGACAGCAGCACCGGTGGTGCCTCCCCCCTGCCGCACAAACCGCCATTTTGCCCTCTTGCAAGGGCATTGCTGCTACAGACGCATTTTCCGGTTATCCGGTGCGATGGAGACCCTCCCGGCCTCTGGGACCGGCATTGCCCAGGCGAGGGACGCCGCCGAGGGCAACTCAGGGTGTGCTCCATGTCAACCCTTGAGTGTTTGCTCCAGCACATGCAGCTGCTGGTTCAGTTCGGTGAGTTGCTGGCGCTCGCCCGAAATCTTGCGCACGGCATGCAGTACCGTGGTGTGGTCGCGACCGCCGAACAGCTCTCCGATCTCGGGCAGGCTCTTTTGCGTCAGCTCCTTGGCCAGGTACATGGCAATCTGGCGCGGCCGGGCAATGCTGGCCGGGCGCTTCTTGCTGTACATGTCGGCGACCTTGATCTTGTAATAGTCGGCCACCGTTTTCTGGATGTTTTCCACAGAAATCTGCCGGTTCTGGATGGACAGCAGGTCGCGCAGCGCCTCGCGCGCCAGCTGGATGGAGATTTCCTTCTGGTTGAAGCGTGAATAGGCCAGGATCTTGCGCAAGGCGCCTTCGAGCTCGCGCACGTTGGAGCGCACGTTCTTGGCCACGAAAAAGGCCACTTCCTCGGGCATCTCGGTGCTTTCGGCGCGCGCCTTGTTGATCAGGATGGCCACGCGCATTTCGAGCTCGGGCGGCTCGATCGCGACCGTCAGGCCCGAATCGAAGCGCGACACCAGGCGCTCGTGGATGTTGGCCAGGCCTTTCGGATAGGTGTCCGACGTCATCACGATGTGTGATTTTTTGGCCAGCAGCGCCTCGAATGCGTTGAAGAATTCTTCCTGCGTGCGGTCCTTGTTGGCAAAAAACTGCACATCGTCGATCAGCAGCAGATCCAGCGAGTGGTAGCGCTCCTTGAATTCATCGAAGGTGCGCCGTTGGTAGGCCTTAACCACATCCGACACAAACTGCTCGGCGTGGATGTAGAGAACTTTGGCGTCGGGCCGGTCGGCCAGCAGGCGGTTGCCCACCGCATGCATCAGGTGGGTCTTGCCCAGGCCCACGCCGCCATAGATGAAGAGCGGGTTGTACAGATGCCCGGGCATGCCCGCCACATGCATGGCGGCCGAGCGCGCCATGCGGTTGGCCGTGCCTTCCACCAGGGTCTCGAAAGTCAGGGCGGCATTGAGCCGGTTGCGGAATGCACCGGCCGGCGTTTCGTCGTTGTTGCCAGAGGATGGTTCAGACAGCGCTGTGGTGCTGGATTGTTCAGGGGCTGCTGGTCGTACATAAGTACGGGCAATGGCTTCGCGCTGAGCGAGCGCTAACTCCAGTGTCACGGATTGACCGTAGAGGCCTTCGAGCAGCGCGGCAATGCGGCCTGCATACTGCGCCCGAATCCAGTCCAGCTTGAAACGGTTGCCCACCAGCACGGTGACCTTGGAGAAGTCTTCGGCCACCTGGGCGGTCAGGGGCTTGATCCAGGTGTTGAACTGTTGCTCTGGCAGGTCTTGGGCGAGCTGTTCAACGCAGGCCTGCCAGAGGCCCTGGCCGGCATCGGCGCCGGGCTGGCCTGTGGGGCTGCGATGGGATTCCTCGGTCATTTCAGGGGGCATTCTTGTTGTGGATAGAGGAACGGTTCGAGGCGGCGGATTGTAGCTTGTCAAGGAGTTATCCACAATTTGAGAGGCCACTTCGGGCCAGGTGCCGGCGTGCTCCCGGAACGGGTTTTGCGCGCCTCGCCAAAGGCCCACAACACAATGGGCATTGCCAGCCAGCGCCAAGCCTGCGATAATTTCGGGTTTCCCTGAATGCGTTCAGGGTGATTTGACCCGGCGCGCCGTTATTTCTGCCCCGCGAGTCTTTGGTTGTGTGCGATCCCCGCTAGGGGCGCTGCGGCCGCAGATGGCGGGGTTCAAGAGCAGCAGTCCGGAACTGAGCCTCAAGGAATAGCAAAATGAAACGTACTTACCAGCCTTCCAAGACGCGCCGCGCGCGCACCCATGGTTTCCTCGTCCGCATGAAGACCCGCGGTGGCCGCGCCGTGATCAACGCACGCCGCGCCAAGGGCCGCAAGCGCCTGGCCGTCTAAGGCCGTTACGGTCTTGGACCTGCTCCCCGGTTTGCGCCGTCAGGTTCCAAACGGGGTGCTTGCATGCAACGGCTGAAAACCCGTCCGCAGTTCCAGGCGGCCATGGCGGGAGGCACTGTCTCCCGCACGGCGCACTTTGCGCTGCACCGTCTGGTGCTGGACGCTGAGAAGGCTGTCGTGACAGGCATTGCTCCCACAGGGCCCGACTCCTTGCCATCCGTGCAAGGGTCGCAGGCCCTGTTTGGCGTGTCTGATGTCTGGCTGGGTGCCATGGTGCCCAAGCGCTGGGCGCGCCGTGCCGTGACGCGCAACACCATCAAGCGGCAGATCCATGCCGTGGCGGCCTTGTTCGAGGCCCGTTTGCCGCAGGCGGCCCATGTCGTGCGCCTGCGGGCCACGTTTGATCGCAAGCAGTTTCTCAGTGCCACGTCCGACCCGCTCAAGCAGGCCGTGCGGGCCGAGTTGCTGCAGCTGTTTGGGCACGCCACACGGCGCCCTGCCGTGGCACAGGTGCCAGCACCAGCGCAGGTGGCGCCATGATGCGTGCGTTGCTGATTGGCGTGGTCAAGGGCTATCGGCTGTTTCTCAGCCCCTGGCTGGGTTCGGCCTGCCGGTTTGAGCCGACCTGTTCGGCCTATTCGCTGCAGGCGCTGGAGCGGTACGGTGCCGCGGCCGGCAGTTACCTTACAGTGCGCAGGCTGGTACGCTGCCACCCCTGGTGTGACGGGGGCCACGATCCGGTTCCTCCGGGGTCGCAAGATTTGCCGCGCAGCATGCGGCTTTTTTCGCGGCTTTCTCCTTCCAACACCCAACCATCCTCACCAAAGAAGTCTTCATGAACGACATTCGCCGCACCATTCTGTGGGTGATTCTTGGCTTTTCCATGGTTCTGCTGTGGGACAAGTGGCAACTGCACAACGGCAACAAAGCCACTTTCTTTCCCGCCACGCCGGCCGTGACTGCGCCCGCTGCCACGGGTGCGGCGTCCGGTGCCACCGGTGCTGCCAGTGTTCCGGTGGCCAGCGTGTCCTCTGCGGCTGCGCAGCAGGGCGTCTCCGCGGTACCCGGCCAGCCTGCCCCCGCAGCGCCCGCCGTGCGCGAACGCGTCGAAGTCACCACCGACGTCTATCGCCTCACCTTCGACAGCGAAGGCGGCTCTCTCACCCATGCCGAACTGCTCAAGCATGTGGACATGGCCGACAAGACCCGCAACTTCGTGCTGTTCGACGAAAGCGCTGCGCGGGTGTACGTGGCCCAGACGGGCCTGATCGGCGGCGCCTACCCCACCCACAAGACGGTGATGAAGGCCGTGCCGGGCCCCCGCGCGCTGCGGGATGGCGACAACGAACTGAGCGTGCGCTTTGAATCGCCCGACCTGGGCGGCCTGAAGCTGGTCAAGACCTGGACGCTGAAGCGCGGCTCGTATGACATGGCCGTGGCCCACGAGGTGGTGAACACCGGCAGCACGCCGGTTTCGCCCCAGCTGTATCTGCAACTGGTGCGCGATGGCAACCCTCCGCCCGGAGAGTCGTCGTTCTATTCCACCTTCACCGGCCCGGCGGTCTATACCGACGCCAAGAAATACCAGAAGGTTGAGTTCAAGAAGATTGAAGAAGGCAAGGCCGAGATCGAAAAGACCGCCACCAACGGCTATGTGGCCATGGTGCAGCACTACTTTGCCAGCGCTTGGCTGCTGGGCGACGGCATCACGCGCGAACTCTTCATGCGCAAGGTGGACGCCAACCTGTATTCGGTCGGCATGATCACGCCCGTGGGCGAAATCGCTCCGGGCGCCAGCAAGACCGTGCAGGCGCAGTTGTTTGCCGGCCCGCAGGTCGAGACGAGCCTGGAAAAACTCGCCCCTGGCCTCGAACTGGTCAAGGATTACGGCTGGCTCACCATCCTGGCCAAGCCGCTGTACTGGCTGCTGGACCAGCTGCACAAAATTTTGGGCAACTGGGGCTGGTCCATCGTGGGTCTGGTGCTGCTGCTCAAGATCGCGTTCTACTGGCTCAACGCCAAGGCCTACGCCAGCATGGCCAAGATGAAGGCCATCAACCCCAAGATCACGGAGATGCGTGAGCGCCTCAAGGACAAGCCCCAGCAGATGCAGCAGGAGATGATGCGCATCTACCGCGAGGAAAAGGTCAACCCGATGGGCGGCTGCTTCCCCATCATGATCCAGATCCCGGTGTTCATTGCGCTGTACTGGGTGCTGCTGTCCAGCGTCGAGATGCGCAACGCGCCCTGGATCGGCTGGATCCGCGACCTGTCCACGCCCGACCCCTACTTCATCCTGCCGCTGCTGATGACGGCCAGTTCGCTGCTGCAGACCGCGCTGAACCCCGCGCCGCCCGATCCGATGCAGGCCAAGATGATGTGGTTCATGCCGCTGATCTTCAGCGTGATGTTCTTCTTCTTCCCGGCCGGCCTGGTGCTGTACTGGCTGACCAACAACATCCTGTCGATTGCGCAGCAGTGGATCATCAACACCCGCATGGGCGTGCCACCGCAATTTAATTTGCCGAAGTTCAAGTGACCTGGCGTCGCTGAGCCCCCGGGTTCCCCAAGGCCGCGCAAGCGGCCTTTTTCATTTCCATCCACCCTGTACAGTCGCCACCATGCTTGCCCGCCACCATGACCCCATCGTTGCCATCGCCACTGCCCCGGGGCGCGGGGCCGTCGGCATCGTGCGTGTCTCGGGGCGCGGGCTGGACATGCTGGTGCAGGCCCTGTGCGGCCGAGCGCTGAAACCCCGCGAGGCCACCTACCTGCCCTTTCGCGATGCGCAGGGCCAGGCCATCGACCAGGGGCTGGCGCTGTTTTTTCCCGGCCCGCACAGCTACACCGGCGAGGACGTGCTGGAGCTGCAGGCCCATGGCGGCCCCGTGGTGCTGCAGCTGCTGCTGGCGCGCTGCCTGGAAGCCGGTGCCGCCCTGGAGGCTGCCACGGGCCGGCCTTGCCTGCCCGGCCTGCGGGTGGCGCAGCCCGGCGAGTTCACCGAGCGCGCGTTCCTCAACGACAAGATCGACCTGGCCCAGGCCGAGGCGATTGCCGACCTGATCGATGCCAGCACGGAGGCGGCGGCCCGCAGCGCCAGCCGCTCGCTGACCGGTGCGTTCTCGACAGAGATTCACGCGCTGCGCGACGCGTTGATCCATCTGCGCATGCTGGTCGAGGCCACGCTGGATTTTCCGGAGGAAGAAATCGACTTTCTGCGCAAGTCAGATGCACGTGGGCAGCTATTCCAACTGGAGCAAACGCTGGCGCAGGTGATGCAGCGTGCCCGCCAGGGTGCGCTGCTGCGCGAAGGCATCAAGGTGGTGATTGCCGGCCAGCCCAATGCCGGCAAGAGCTCGCTGCTCAATGCACTGGCGGGCGCCGAACTGGCCATCGTGACGCCGATTGCCGGCACCACGCGCGACAAGGTGCAGCAGACCATCCAGATCGAAGGCGTGCCGCTGCATGTGATCGACACCGCCGGCCTGCGCGACAGCGATGACGAGGTGGAGCGCATCGGCATCGCCCGTGCCTGGGACGCCATTGCAGCTGCCGATGCGGTGCTGTTCCTGCACGATCTGGCGCGCTGGGAGGCGAGCGAATACAGAGCTGCCGACGCAGCCATAGAAAGCGCACTGGGCCAGAAACTGCTTTCATCCGTGCCTGTCATCGATGTATGGAACAAGGTCGATTGCGTGCCCAGTGTGCGGCAGCCCCAATCCGCCGGGCGCGCTGCCGTGCACCTGTCGGCCCGCACGGGCGAGGGGCTGGATGCCTTGCGCCGCATCCTGCTGGAGGTGGCGGGCTGGCAGTCGGCGCCGGAGGGCGTGTACATCGCCCGCGCACGGCATGTGCAGGCGCTGGGCAGCGTGCAGGCGCATCTGGAGCAAGCTGCGGCGCAGCTGGATGCGCGTGGCCCCGCGCTGGATCTTCTGGCGGAGGAGCTGCGGCTGGCCCAGAACGCGCTGAGCACCATCACGGGTGAGTTCACCTCTGACGACTTGCTTGGTGTCATCTTCTCCAGCTTTTGTATCGGCAAGTAACAACATCGGCTGGCATTTGTTGTAAACATACGTAAAGAGTGCTTGTGCCTGCTCTGTTACAAGGTTAGTTTCGGCAGACCATGAATGCCATTACGCCCATTTCATCCAAGATTGATCTCACTGGTCTGCTCAATGCCATTGCCCAGGCCACCGCAGAAGACAGCATGACCAATCCCCTGTCGCCTGCGCAGTGGGAAATCCTCTCGGCCTACCTGCAGCCCTATGCCTTGCCGGCAGGGCATGTGCTGTTTTCCCAGGGCGCGTCCGACAGAACCCTTTACCTGGTCGAAAGTGGCAGCCTGAGCGTGCATTACCAGGACGAGAAAGAACGCCTGCGGCTGGCGATCGTGGGGCCGGGTTCGGTGGTGGGAGAAGGCGCCTTCTTCTCGATGCGCCCGCGCAGCGCCACCGTTCAGGGGGGTGTCCCGACCAAGCTCTGGAGCCTGACAGCGTTGCGCTTCACCGAACTGTCCAACCGCCAGCCAGCCATTGCCCTGGGCCTGGCCATGGCCGCTGGCGCCGTGCTGGCCAAACGGCTGGGTAACCGCCGCCGCCGCGTCGCGGCCACCTGACGCCGGGGGCTTTGGGCGCCCGTCACCGCAATGTGCGGGGGCTTGCGGGAGTGTGCCGGGTAAACTCAATGAGGTCGTTTACCGGTGCTATCCCAGAAAGCAAACCATGTCCCTGTTCAGTTGGTTTAGCCGCAAATCCCAACCCTCCAAGCCCCGTTCGGCCTTGGAGCCTTCGGGTTTGCTCCATGCGGATGCGACTCCCATGGCTGCGGGGCGCAACCCGGCCCTTGAATCCCGGCCAGCGAACCGCAAGAGCGAGCGCATGGAACGGCGGGAGCTGCTCTATACCGTGGTGCGCGATGCCATGGTCCGCGCCGGTGTGCTGTCGGCCAGTTACAAGTTCAAGGTGCTGTCGCTGGACCAGCGGGGCCGGCAGTTTCTCGTCATGATGGACCTGGCCCGCGAGTTTGGGGGAGAGACCGTGCGGCTCAGCGAGATCGAGGCGCTGGTGGCCCAGACGGCCAAGGCGCGCTACGACATTCAGGTGACGGCGGTCTACTGGCGTATCAACGACCATGTGGCGGCGGGTATTCCGCAAAAAGCCATTGCGCCGCAGGGGGCTTCGCTGTCCGCAGGGGCCTCCGCGGCCCCAATGGCGCCAGCCATGCCGGTACGGGCGCCTGCCGCGCGCCCGGTTGCCCATACAGCGCCGCCAGTGCCGCCGGCCCGTCCCGCTGCTGCCCCTGCGCAGCGGTTTGATCCGATCGAGGCCGATGAAGTGGCTGCGTTCAAGCGGGCGCTGTCGGATGCCGCCAGTGTCCGGGCCACGCCTGCTGCGGCCACCAAACCGGGCGTTCCGGTGCGGTCAGGCCCCCTGCTGGCACCGTCACGGCCGACCGGTTTTGAAGACACCGTGATGCAGGCTGCAGACGGGCCCTTTCCCGATCTCAGCAGCACCCAGTACGGCGATCTGAACTGAACACGGGCGCCGGCCATCATGGCGCCACCGGTGGCAATCAGGTCGTCGATCAGCAGCACGCGATCCCCTGCGAGCTCGTCAACAGGCTCTAAAGACGTGACAGACCTTGGGATCTTGCCACAGGGGTGTGATGTCACGAAATTGCACGCCTGGCGCGGGCCAGTCAGGCACGGTGCGGATGTGTTGGCGAAGGTATGCGTTGACGCTGAGGGGCTGCATGGAGGGGCAGATGGGGCAGGGACCAGAGAGAAAGGCCGATTTTCCGGAACCCCATAATGGGTAACTCTTGTTTCTCCTTGTACCGCATCGGCTTTGCGGCTGCATGCGTTGCGCACCCCGGATCGGTCCATGTCCATCTCTGTTCTCTTGATCGATGGTGACTCTGTCTATGCACAGTCAGTGGTCCATGCGCTGGTGGATTCCCGGCTGGACTGGACCGTCGAAGTGGCGTCCACCCTTGCGCAAGCCCGCTGGATATTGGCCCGCCGCCAGACCGATGTCGTGCTGACGGCGCGCAGCATGGCCGACGGCACGGCCTTCGATGTGCTGGAATGGCTTGGCGAGGTACCGGCCCTGGTCATCGTGCACCCAGGAGAAGAGATTGAGGCGGCACGGGCCATGCGGCACGGGTTCAGCGATTTTCTGCTGCAGACACCGCAACGCGATCATCTCTTGGCGCTGCCTGCACAGATCGAGGCGGTGCTGGAGCGCAGCACGGGCGTGCGGGCTCGCCAGACTGCCGAGGCCATGCTGGCGCGCCAGCACCGCTTGCTGCAGGCCATCTCGAAAGTCCAGGCCCTCTTCATTGCCGGCACAGCCCCTCACGCTGCGTTCGACGCGGTGCTGCAGGAGTTGATGGCATTGACCGACAGCATGTTCGGACTGGTGGGGCAGGTGCAGCATTCACCCGAGGGGCAGCCGTTCCTGCGGGTGCATGCGATGACCGATCTCAGCTGGGACACCGTTTCGCGGGCCCACTATGCCCAGCATGTCCAAGACGGGATGGTTTTCGACAATCTGGACCCGCTGATGGGTGCGGCGCTGCGCACGGGCGAGCCCGACATCAGCAACAGCCCCGGCGCCGATCCGCGCAGCGCCGGGGTGCCGCGGGGCTATCCGGTGGTCGCAACCTATCTGGGCTTGCCCATCCATGCCGCCGGGGCGCTGGTCGCCATGGTCGGGCTGGCCAATCGCCCGGGGGGCTACTCCAGGGCGGATGTACAGTTTCTGCAGCCGCTGCTCAACACGGTAGGCCAGCTGGAACTGGCCCGCCGGGCTGCGCTGGCGCGCAGCGAAGTCGAATCCCAGCTGGCCCGCACCAGTGCGCTGCTGGCCGAAAAGACCCGGGCGCTCGAAAGCACGCTGGCCAGCGTTTCACAGGGCATCACGAATGTGGATGCGACGGGACGCATCCGTGTCTACAACCAGCGCTATCTGGAGCTGCTCGATTTGCCGCAAGCGCTGCTGGAAACGCAGCCGCTGGTGGAAGAAGTGGTGCGATTCCAGGCCGAACGGGGGGATTTCGGCCCCGATTTCGGACTGGTCGAAGCGCCCGCACGGGCCTATGTGGCATCTGGGCACACCGGCGGGCGTATCGACGGGCCCGATGTGCCCGCGACCTATATCCGCAAAACCCGCGCCGGGCGCTTCCTGGAAGTACGCACCCGGCGCCTGGAGGCGGGGGGCCGCGTGCGCACGTTTACGGATGTGAGCGACTACCTGGGCACGCTGCAGGCGTTGCGCGAGAGCGAGGCGCGCTGGCGCAGCCTCACCCACCTTTCCTCGGACTGGTATTGGGAGCAGGATGCCGACTTCCGGTTTGTCCGGTTTGACGGCAGGGCCGAGCGCGATCGGGGTATCCCGGATGAAATGCACTATGGGCTGACCCGCTGGGAACTGCCCGAGACTGCCGTGGCTCCGGGGCAGTGGCGCAAGCACCGCAAACAGCTGCAAGCCCACGAGGTCTTTCATGACTTCGAGATGCAGCGCACCACCGCCGATGGCACGCTGATCTGGGTGTCCATCAGTGGCGAACCCATTTTTGATACCGAAGGCCGGTTCACCGGCTATCGCGGTGTTGCGCGCAACATCACCGAACGCAAGCAGGCCGAGGCCGAGATTGAACGCCTGGCGTTCTATGACGAACTCACGGCCTTGCCCAATCGCAGGCTCTTGCTCGACCGGCTGGAGCACGCCACCCTGGGTGGTGCGAGCGACGGATGCCATGGCGCCTTGCTGTTTCTGGACCTGGACAACTTCAAGGCCATCAACGACACCCTGGGCCACGAATGGGGTGACCGCCTGCTGGTCCAGGTGGCCGCGCGCCTGCAGGCCTGTGTGCGGGCGGTGGATACCGTGGCACGCCTGGGAGGTGACGAGTTCGTGGTGATTCTTCAGCACCTGCACGGGGTGGAGCCCGAGGCGGCCATCGAAGCGGAAGCCATTGCGCAGAAGATCATCGCTGCGCTGAATGCGCCTTTCGAGGTGGACAACCGCGAGTTGCACAGCACGCCGAGCATCGGCATTGCGCTGTTCCGGGACGCGCAGCAGCCGGTGCACGAACTGTTGCAGCGGGCTGACCTGGCCATGTACCAGGCCAAGGCCCTGGGCCGCAACACGCTGTGCTTCTTCGATCCCGCCATGCAGGCGGCCGCCAGTGCGCGGGCTGCGCTGGAAAGGGATATCCGGCATGGCCTGCAACACAACGAATTCCTGCTGCACTACCAGCCCGTGGTGAACGCGGCGGGCGATGTGCTGGGAGCGGAAGCCGTGGTGCGCTGGATGCACCCGCAGCGCGGGATGGTGCCGCCGGACGATTTCATTCCACTGGCCGAGCAGACCGGGTTGATACTGCCGCTGGGGCGGCGGGTCATGCGCCTGGCCTGCGACCAGCTGGCGCTGTGGGCGGCCCAGCCCCGCACCGCCGGCTGGAGCGTGGCGGTGAACGTCAGTGCGCAGGAGTTTCGGCACCCCCAGTTTGTGCCACAGGTGCTGGATACCTTGCGCGAGTCCGGAGCGAGGCCTGACCGGCTGAAGCTGGAGCTGACCGAGAGCCTGATGCTGCACGACGTGGAAGACAGCATCCTGAAAATGCAGGCCCTGGGCAACCTGGGTGTGGGGTTTTCGCTGGATGATTTCGGTACGGGCTATTCATCGCTGGGCTATCTCAAGCGCCTGCCGATTGACCAGCTCAAGATCGACCAGAGTTTTGTGCGCGACGTGCTGACCGACCCCAACGATGCGGCCATCGCCTGCACCATCATCACGCTGGCCAGCAGCCTGGGGCTGGATGTGGTGGCCGAAGGGGTGGAAACCGAGGGGCAGCGTGCATTTCTGCTGCGCAACGGTTGCCAGCAGTTCCAGGGCTACCTGTTCGGGCGACCCGAGCCGGCAGAATTGCTCTAGATTGATATTAAAAATATAGCAATTAATGCTGGATGGATAAGCGCTTGCATCACATTTCGTTCAAATTCTGGTGCTGACCCCAGCAAGTGGCATGCCCCAAGCCAGGGATGCCGAGCAAGGGCCGCCCCGCAGCGAGGGCATCGTCCCCCTTCCCGGCGCGGCCGAGAGAAGGGGAAGGCGCACAGCGCCTCAGGGGGATGGCCCCAGCTACCCCCGCAGCAATTTGTCCTCGGCCAGCGCCAGCGCTGCCGGGTGCCCCGATAGCACCAGCGTGTCTCCCGCCGCCAGCAAGGCTTCGGCCACTGCGGCGCCCGGATGGCCGTCGCCCCGCCGCAGATTGACCACCCGCACCCCCATGGCGGGCAGTGCCAGTCCGCCCAGCGGCTTGCCGATGACCTTGGCCCCCGGCGGCAGGGTGACGGTGGCCAGGCGCTCCTGGTCGCGCTCGTTCACGGTGTCGTCATCCGCGCCATGGAAATAGCCACGCAGCAGGTGGTAGCGCGCGTCGCGCTGGTCCTGCACCAGCCGCAAGACCCTTCGCATGGGCACTCCCACCAGCGCCAGCGCATGGCTGGCCAGCATGAGCGAGCCCTCGATGGCTTCGGGCACCACCTCCGTGGCACCGGCGGCCTGCAGTTTGTCCAGGTGCAGGTCGTCCTGGGTGCGCACCACCACGGGCACCTGTGGCGCATGGGCGCGCGCGCTGGCCAGCACCTTGAGCGCCGACGGCACATCCAGGTAGGTCACCGCCACCGCGCTGGCGCGCACCAGGCCAGCAGCCATCAGCGCCTGCAGGCGGGTGGCATCCCCATAGACCACCGAATGGCCGGCGGCGGCGGCCTGGCGCACGCGGTCGGGGTCCAGGTCCAGCGCCATGTAGGGGATGCCTTCGCGGTCCAGCATCCGGGCCAGGTTCTGGCCGCAGCGGCCGAAGCCGCAAATGATCACATGCTTGCTGGTGTTGATGGACTTGCGGGCGATGGTGGTCATCTGCAGCGACTGCTGCAGCCAGTCGCTGGCCACCAGCCTCATCACGATGCGGTTGCTGTACAGGATGAGAAACGGCGTGGCCAGCATCGACAGCACCATGGCCGCCAGAATGGGGTTCATCAGCGCCGGCTGCACCAGGCCATTGCTCTGCGTGAGCGCCAGCAGCACAAAGCCGAACTCGCCCGCCTGCGCCAGGTACAGCCCCGTGCGCAAGGCCACCCCGGTGGTGGCGCCCATGCTGCGCGCCAGCAGCAGGATGAGCACCAGCTTGAGCAGCAGCGGCACCGTGACCAGCACCAGCACCAGCGCCCAGCGGTTCACCAGGATATGCCAGTCCAGCATCATGCCGATGGTGATGAAGAACAGGCCCAGCAGCACGTCGTGGAACGGGCGGATGTCGGTGCCCACCTGGTGCCGGTATTCGGTCTCCGAAACCAGCACCCCGGCAATGAAGGCGCCCAGCGCCAGGCTCAGGCCTGCCAGCTCGGTCAGCCAGGCCAGGCCCAGCGTGATCAGCAGCAGGTTCAGCATGAACAGCTCGTCGCTCTTGCGCCGCGCGACCAGCGTGAGCCACCAGCGCATCAGCCGCTGGCCGCCCGTGAGCAGCAGGCCCACCAGCACCACGGCCTTGAGCAGGGCCAGCCCCAGGGCCGTCAGCAGGTGGTCGGGCGACGAGCCCAGGGCCGGAATCAGCACCAGCAGGGGCACCACGGCCAGGTCCTGGAACAGCAGGATGCCCATCACGCGGCGGCCATGCTCGCTTTCGAGTTCGGAGCGCTCGGCCATCAGCTTGACGACGATAGCCGTGCTGCTCATGGCCAGCACACCCGACAGTGCCAGGGCCGACTGCCAGCGCATTTCCCACACACCGCCCACCAGGTGCGCCAGCGCCAGCGCCAGGGCGGTGACCACCAGCATGCTCAGCACCACCTGCAGCAGCCCCAGGCCAAACACCTGGCGGCGCATGGCGCGCAGCTTGGGCAGGCTGAACTCCAGCCCGATGGTAAACATCAGGAACACCACCCCGAACTCGCCGAGATGGCGCACGCCTTCCGAGTTCTGGGCCAGCGCCAGCGCATGGGGGCCGATCAGCACCCCGGCGGCCAGGTAGCCCAGCATGGGCGGCAGCTTGAGGCTGCGGCATACCACCACGCCCAACACTGCGGCCAGGAGGTACAGCAAGGTCAGCGCGAGTGAGGACATGGACCGATGCTATCCGAGCCCGTGCACCCCGGTCGATAGAATCCGCGCATGACTTCCGCCGTCCATTTCCCCCTTGATCCGGATCAGGTCCTGCGCCTGGCGCGGGAAACGTTTGACATCGAGGCCGCTGCCCTCACGGGACTGGCGGCGCGCCTGGACGGCAGTTTCGTGCAGGCCGTGCAGCGGGTGCTGCAGACCGCGGGGCGCGTGGTGGTCATGGGCATGGGCAAGAGCGGCCACATCGGGCGCAAGATCGCGGCCACGCTGGCGTCCACCGGCACGCCGGCATTCTTTGTGCACCCCGCCGAGGCCAGCCACGGCGATCTGGGCATGGTGACGGCAGAAGACCTGGTGCTGGCCATCTCCAACAGCGGCGAAAGCGGCGAGCTCACGGCGCTGCTGCCGGTGCTCAAGCGCCTGGGCGTGCCCCTGATCGCCATGACGGGCGGCCCGCACTCCACGCTGGCCCGCCACGCCGACCTCACGCTCGACTGCAGCGTGGAGCGCGAGGCCTGCCCGCTGAACCTGGCGCCCACGGCCAGCACCACCGCGCAGCTGGCCATGGGCGATGCCCTGGCCGTGGCCTTGCTCGATGCGCGCGGCTTTCGTCCGGAAGACTTTGCCCGTTCGCACCCCGGCGGCGCCCTGGGCCGCAAACTGCTGACGCATGTGAGCGATGTCATGCGCTCCGGCGACGCCGTTCCCCGGGTTTTGCCCGAGGCCTCGTTCAGTGCGTTGATGCGGGAGATGAGTGCCAAGGGGCTGGGCTGTGCCGCCGTGGTCGATGGCGCGGGGCAGGTGCTGGGGATCTTCACCGACGGTGACTTGCGCCGCCGCATCGAAGCCGGCGCCGACCTGCGCACGGCCACGGCCGCCCAGGTCATGCATGCCACACCCCGCCGCATTGCGCCCGGCGCCCTGGCCGTCAATGCCGCCGAAATGATGGAAACCCACGGCATCACCAGTGTGCTGGTGGTGGGCGCCAACGGCACGCTGGAAGGCGTGGTCCACATCCGCGATCTCATGCGCGCGAAAGTCATATGACCCCCCCTGAGTCGCTGCGCGCCTTCCCCCCTGAGAGGGACGCACCCGGTGCCCGGCAAAGCCGGTTCCACGGGTGCACTGGCCTAGGCTGCGCCTATCCCCTTTGCCATGCCCTTTGTTGAAATGACCCTGCCCGTACTGCAATTTCCCCCCGAGCTGCTCCTGCAGGCGCAGGGCGTGCGCGTGGCCTTTTTTGATGTGGACGGGGTGCTGACCGATGGCGGCCTGTACATCAGCGAAGCTGGCGAAACGCTCAAGCGCTTCAACACCCTGGACGGGCACGGTCTCAAATTGCTGCAAAAGGCCGGCATCACCCCGGCCGTGATCACCGGCCGCGATTCTGCCCCGCTGCGCCTGCGGCTGCAGGCGCTGGGTATCGAGCATGCCGTGTTCGGTACCGAAGACAAGCGGCCCGCCGCCGAGCAGATGCTGGCCCATCTGGGACTGGACTGGACGCAGGCGGCCGCCATGGGCGACGACTGGCCGGATCTGCCCGTCATGCGCCGCTGCGCTCTGGCCTGTGCACCTGCCAATGCCCATGTGGAGGTGCGCCATGTCGCCCAATACACGACCCAGGCGCGCGGCGGAGAGGGCGCTGCGCGCGAGTTCTGCGACCTGCTGCTGGTGGCCAGTGGCCGCTATGCAGCCTTGCTGGCGGGGTACACCCTATGAGTCCCGTGCTGCGCCAGGGCTGGGAGCGGTTCACGCTGTATCTCCCGATCATCCTCATGGGATTGCTGGCCATGGGCACCTGGTGGCTGGTACGCAATGCCCCCGCGCCCCTGCCTCCAGCGAGCGAGCCCAGCCGCCTGCACGAGCCCGACTATTTCATGAAGGGTTTTTCGGTCAAGAGCTTTGATGCCACAGGGCGCATGCAAAGCGAGGTGACGGGTGACGTGGGGCGGCATTATCCCGACACGGACACCCTGGAAATCGACAACGTGCGCATGCGATCGGTGACGCCGCAGGGCGTGCTCACCGTCGCCACGGCCCGTCGCGCCCTGAGCAATGGCGACGGCTCGGAGGTGCAGCTTTTGGGTAACGCGGTGGTCACGCGCGAGGTCCAGCCGCGCCTGGAGTTCCGTGGCGAATTCCTGCATGCATTTACCCAGGCCGAGCGTGTTCGTTCCGACCAGCCTGTCGTGCTCACGCGTGGCAACGACCGGTTCACGGCCGATGCCATGGAATATGACCACGTGGATCAGGTGCTCCAGTTGCGCGGGCGTGTGCGGGGTGTGCTGATGCCCGCTGCGACGCGATAGCTTGCCCGCAGCACCCAGGCGACCCCCATGGCGGCTCCTCTTGTTTTCATCACGGGTGCCTCCAGCGGCATTGGCCAGGCCCTGGCCCTGCGCTTTTACCGGCAAGGCTACCGGCTGGCGCTGGTGGCGCGGCGCATAGTTGAGATCAGATCATGGGCTGACGCTCAAGGTATAAGCGCTGATAGCTATGAAATTTATAGTGCCGATGTGTCTGTACCCGCCAGCATCATGGCGGCAGGCCAGGATTGCATCGCGCGCCAGGGGTTGCCCGATGTGGTGATTGCCAACGCCGGCATCAGCGTGGGCATGGACACCGCCATCCGTGCCGACATCGACGTCATGGCACGCACCTTTGCCACCAACGCCATCGGCATGGCGGCCACCTTCCAGCCGTTTGTGGAGGGCATGGTGCAACGCCGCGGCGGTACCTTGGTGGGTATCGGCAGCGTGGCGGGCATTCGCGGTTTGCCAGGGCATGGGGCGTATTGCGCCAGCAAGGCGGCGGTCATCAGCTATTGCGAAAGCCTGCGTGGCGAAATGCGCCCGCATGGGGTGCGCGTGGTCACCATTTCACCGGGCTATGTCGACACACCGCTCACCCGCCAGAACCGCTATGCCATGCCGTTTCTGATGCGTGCCGATGATTTTGCCGACCGCGCGTTCAAGGTCATCGCTGCGGGTGCGCGCTACCGGGTCATCCCCTGGCAAATGGGCGTGGTCGCCAAGCTGCTGCGCATGCTCCCGAACGCGGTGTTCGACCCACTGCTGGCCGGCCGTCCCCGCAAGCAACGCCAGGGTGCAGAGCCATAGCTGCAGTGGGTGGGAGCAGGGTGGTCCTTGGGATGGCGCGCCGGTTCCGGAAAACTGGGCCGCTCGTGCGAACATTCCAAGCTTCCGGCCATGAAAAAAGCCCCCGAAGGGGCCTTCCGCTCAAGACAAACTACGGGCGAGCGGCTCAGTAACTGTCGCCGCCGCCATAGCCGCCACCGCTGCGGCCACCATTGCGTGAGCCCGTGCCATAGGGGCTGCGGAAACCGCCCTCGCTGCGTCCGCCGCCGCCGTAGCCGCCGCCATCGCCTCGGCCACCACCTCCATAGCCACCGCCGCCGCCTTCACGGCCGCCGCCGTAGCCACCACCGCCGCCGCCGTATCCGCCACCGCCGCCGCCGTATCCGCCACCACCGCTGCGTCCGCCGCCACCGTAGCCACCACCGCCAAAGCCTCCACCACTGCGGGGCGGACGTGGCTCCATCGGGCGGGCTTCATTGACAACGATGCCACGGCCTCCCAGGGGCTGGCCGTTCATGCCCTGAATGGCCGCCTGCGCTTCGGCATCGCTGCCCATCTCGACGAAGCCAAAGCCCTTGGAGCGACCAGTATCGCGTTCCATCATGACCTTGGCGCTGGTTACGGCACCAAATTGAGCAAAGGCCTGTTCCAGATCGCTGTCGCGCACCGAATAAGGGAGGTTGCCGACATACAGTTTGTTGCCCATCACGGGACTCCTCAAAAACACATGGATAAAGCGATGGAGTCCCGAAAACGCAGCCAGTTGATCTCAACGAAGCCTTGAGCGCGAAACCGACGGATCACCGCAAACTTTTAGGCGAGAAAAACCCCGCAAATGGGATATGTCGCACAGTTTTTGGGAAAACGCAAGTGCTTTTGCCCGCTGTGGCAACAATGCCGCGCCCATGAAAAAAGGAGCCCTGAGGCTCCTTGTTTTCCGGTGGCAGGTGCGAACACCTGCTGAACGGTCTTAGTAGCTGTTGCGGCCACCGCCGTAGCCGCCACCACCTTCACGGCCACCACCGTAACCGCCGCCGTAGCCACCACCGCTACGGCCGCCGCCGTAACCGCCGCCGCCATTGCCACCACCGAAACCACCGCTACGGGGAGCGCGTGGCTCCATGGGGCGGGCTTCGTTGACCACGAGGTCACGGCCACCGAAATTCTGACCATGCACGCCCTGGATGGCGGCTTGGGCTTCGGCATCGCTGCCCATTTCGACAAAGCCGAAACCCTTGGAGCGGCCGGTGTCGCGCTCCATCATGACCTTGGCGCTGCCGACCGAGCCGTACTGGCTGAAGGTCTGCTGCAGGTCTTCGTCGCGGAAAGAGTAGGGCAGGTTGCCCACGTAAAGTTTGTTGCCCATGAAGGACTCCTGAAAAAACATGAAAACGCGATGGGAGTCCTACGCAATCAACAAACCTGTGACGACTTCAAAGACGCGAAACTGACCAATCACCGCTAACTTAACTGCTTTCCTGCTGGGCAGAAAAAGCCAAGCCATTATCAGTCACTTTTATGCGCTGCGCGGATATTTATTTCTAAGGAGAAATTTTTCGGGTAGAAAACGTTGTAAAGGGACCCTGGGAACGCGTTGCACTAAAATAGCGCCGTCTTTGGGGAGTAGCCCGCCCGGCCGCACAAGGCGCCGGGGGCTTGCGTCAACACACTTGGGTTCCTACAACCTATGGCGCACGCGGCTTGTGATGAGCTGGGCGAGACCATTGACTGCATGCCGATCCATTGGCCGGAGTTGGTGTGCGGTCAATGCGTTCACCACCCATCCGGCCGGATTGGACCCCCCTCCCCATGGAAGCCTTCTTTGTTTCTACCGCCATCGTCGCCCTGGCCGAGATGGGCGACAAGACCCAGCTGCTGGCGCTGGTATTGGCTGCGCGTTTCCGAAAACCCTGGCCCATTGTGCTGGGCATCCTGGTCGCCACGCTGGCCAACCACGGGTTGGCGGGGGCCGTTGGCGCCTGGGTGACTACCTTGGTGGGGCCGCAGATGTTGCGCTGGATTCTGGGTGCCTCCTTCATTGCCATGGCGGTGTGGATGCTGATTCCGGACAAGCTCGACGAAGGCGATGCCGACGGCTCGCCGCGCTGGGGGGTGTTCGGCACCACGCTGGTGGCTTTTTTCCTGGCCGAGATGGGCGACAAGACGCAGATCGCCACCGTCATGCTGGCGGCGCAGTACAACGCCTACCTGTGGGTCGTCGCCGGAACCACGCTGGGCATGATGCTGGCCAATGCGCCCGTGGTCTGGCTGGGCGACCGCATCACGCGCCTGGTGCCCATCCGCATCGTGCACCTTGTGTCTGCGGCCATTTTCGTGGTCCTCGGGCTGGTGGCGATTTTTGCGCCGGCCTGATGGGCCAGGGTCGCCGCCGGGCGGCCCTTTTGGTATATTTGCCGCATGCGCCGATTTGCCACAGCTTGCGGGCGCTTAATAAATTCTGCTAAAGACCCGTCCGACACATCCCGGCCTCGTTTTTAGCGACGCCGGGTTTTTTTATGTCGTTCATTGCCACACCCCAGACCATGCATTTTCCGGAGGTGCTGCCGCTGCAAAGCGGCGCGTCGCTCCGTGATTACCACCTGGCTTACGAAACCTACGGCACGCTCAATGCCGACGCGTCCAACGCTGTGCTGGTGTGCCACGCCCTCAACGCCTCGCACCATGTAGCCGGCGTGTACGAGGGCCAGGACAAGAGCGAGGGCTGGTGGGACAACATGATTGGCCCCGGCAAGCCGGTGGATACCAACCGGCTCTTCGTGATCGGCGTGAACAACCTGGGCTCATGCTTCGGCTCCACCGGTCCCATGCACCTGCACCCGGACACGGGCGAGGTCTACGGTGCCGATTTTCCGGTGGTGACGGTGGAGGACTGGGTCAACGCCCAGGCCCGGCTGCTGGAGCGGCTGGGCATCACGCAGCTGGCTGCCGTGCTGGGCGGCAGCCTGGGTGGCATGCAGGCCCTGTCCTGGACGCTGCAGTACCCCGAACGGGTGCGCCATGCCGTGGTGGTGGCCAGCGCCCCCAACCTCACGGCCGAGAACATTGCCTTCAACGAGGTGGCGCGCCGCGCCATCGTCACCGACCCCGACTTCCACGGCGGCCATTTTTACCGCCACGGCGTGATCCCGAAGCGCGGCCTGCGCATCGCGCGCATGATCGGCCACATCACGTATTTGAGCGACGATGTGATGAACGAGAAGTTCGGCCGCAGTCTGCGTGCCCCCACGCTCCCCGAGGGGACTGGTCCGGCTCGGGGCGGCCCAGCGCCGGACCTTCGCGATTATTTGTACAGCACCCAGGACATCGAGTTCCAGATCGAAAGCTACCTGCGCTACCAGGGCGACAAGTTCAGCGAGTATTTCGATGCCAACACCTACCTGCTGATCACGCGCGCGCTCGATTACTTCGATCCGGCGCGCGGCCATGGCGGCGACCTCACCCAGGCGCTGGCACGCGCCACGGCCAAATTTTTGCTGGTCAGTTTCACCACCGACTGGCGGTTTTCTCCCCGGCGCAGCCGCGAGATCGTGAAAGCCCTGCTCGATAACCGACGCAGCGTGAGCTACGCCGAAATCGATGCCCCCCACGGGCATGATGCCTTCTTGCTCGATGACGCCCGTTACATGAACGTCATGAGCTCTTACTTCGATAGCATTGCAAAGGAGCTGGCATGACCGAGCAAACCACGATGCAGGCCATTGCCCGCATGGTTCCACCCGGCTCGCGCGTGCTCGACCTGGGTTGTGGCGACGGCGCCATGCTGTCCTACCTGCAACGTGAACGAGGCTGCAGCGGCTACGGCATCGAGATAGCCGACGCCAACGTGCTGGCCTGCGTGCAGCGCGGGGTGGACGTGATCCAGCTCAACCTCGACGAGGGCCTGGCCATGTTTGGCGACAACTCTTTCGACGTGGTGCTGCAGATCGACACCCTGCAGCACCTGCGCAACGCCGAGGTCATGCTGCGAGAAACCGCCCGCGTGGGTCGCACCGGCGTGGTGGCCTTCCCCAACTTCGCGCACTGGCCCAACCGCCTGTCGGTGCTGCGCGGGCGCATGCCGGTCACGCGGCGCCTGCCCTACCAGTGGTACGACACACCCAACATCCGCGTGGGCACCTACAAGGATTTCGAGGTGCTGGCGCTCAAGAACCACCTGCGCGTGATCGATGCGTTCGGCCTGCAGGCCGGGCGCACGGTTCGCTGGTGCCCGAACGCGCGGGCGGGCACGGCCGTGTTCCATTTCGAGCACGCCTGATGACCCCCTCATGGCCGCCTCCTTTGCCCACAACCGCTCCGTGGCGCGCCAGGTCATGGATGGCCATTGGCCTGGTGGTGCTGCTCGATTCGATCGGCTTTGTCAGCATGCCATGCACCGTGCCGATGAAAGCAACCGCACCATGGCGGCGGTGGATGCTCTCGCCGGCGCGGAGAACCGCCGCGCGCTGATCCGTGCGCTGGACCGCGCCTCCACCCCGGGGCCGAAGCAGGCCCCTCCTGATACGCGTTCCTCGCCTGGCCACTGAGAACTTGGCGCCTGCGTGCACGTTGTGGTCGAATGCGGTTTTCGCAACGCCGCAGGAGCCCGCCCATGAACGCCCGTGTCCCCTCTCAAATCCTTGAACCCGCGCTGGCGCTGGAGCGGATCGGCCAGACATGGGACAGCGACATCCTGCGCCAGCTCACCGAATACATCGCCATTCCGGCCAAGTCGCCCACCTTTGCCCCCGACTGGGCGCAGCAGGGCCTGCTCGACACCGTGGTGCGCAATGCTGCCACCTGGATCGAGGCGCAGAAGGTGGCGGGCCTGCACCTGGAAATCGTGCGTCTGCCCGGCCGCACCCCGGTGCTGTTCTTCGAGATCGAGGCCACCGAGGCCGCCGCCACCCAGACCGTGCTGATGTATGGCCACCTGGACAAGCAGCCCGAGTTTTCCGGCTGGCGCAGCGACCTCGGCCCCTGGACGCCCAAGTACGAAGACGGCAAGCTCTACGGGCGCGGCGGCGCCGACGATGGTTATGCCGTGTACGCCAGCATCGCCGCCGTGCAGGAACTCCAGCGCCAGAACGTGCCGCACCCGCGCATCGTGGGCCTCATCGAAACCTGCGAGGAAAGCGGCTCGCACGACCTGCTGCCCTACATCGATGCCCTGCGCGCGCGCCTGGGCGATGTGGGTCTGGTGATCTGCCTGGACAGCGGCGCCGGCAACTACGACCAGCTCTGGCTCACCACCAGCCTGCGCGGCATGGCCAGCGGCACGCTCAAGGTCGAGATCCTCACCGAAGGCATCCACTCGGGCGACGCCTCGGGCCTGGTGCCGTCCAGCTTCCGCATCATGCGCCAGGTGCTCGACCGCCTGGAAGACAGTGCCACCGGCCGCCTGCTGCCCGCCAGCTTCCATTGCCAGGTGCCTGCCGACCGCCTGGCCCAGGCCCGTGCCACGGCCGCCATCCTGGGCGACGAGGTGACCCGGCGCTTTCCGTGGGCGCATTACGACTGCGGCGGCTCCACCACCTTTGCGCTGCCCACCACCACCGACCCGCTGCAGGCCCTGCTCAAGCGCACCTGGGAGCCCACGCTCAGCGTGACCGGTGCTGAGGGCTTTCCGGCCCTGCAGGACGCGGGCAATGTGCTGCGACCCTACACCGCCTTCAAGCTCAGCCTGCGCCTGCCGCCGCTGGTGGACGCAGCCCGGGCCGTGCAGGACTTGAAGGCCCTGCTCGAAGACAACGCGCCCTACCAGGCCCGGGTCACGTTCGACGGCGGTGGCGGCGCCACGGGCTGGAACGCCCCCGCCACCACGCCCTGGTTCGAGCAGGCGCTCAACGCAGCTTCGCAGGCGCATTTTGGTGCACCCTGCGGCTACATCGGCCAGGGCGGCACCATCCCGCTGATGAACATGCTCAGCGAGGGTTTTCCGAAAGCCCAGATGATGGTGTGCGGCGTGCTCGGCCCCAAGAGCAATGCGCATGGTCCCAACGAGTTTTTGCATGTGCCCTATGCCAAACGCCTCACCGCCTCGGTAGCGCAGGTGATCGGCGCCATGGCCCGGCAGGCCGCCTCGGCGGCCGCTACGGCCTGAGCACCGGCAGGGCGCGCGCGCCAACCACCCCGGCAATCTGCTGGAACCTCCACCGCAACGCATGCCACCCGTGCACTTCGCTTGCTCCCAACCTTGGTCGTCCCGCCCATGTCTGACGCTGTTGTATCCACCTTGAGCACCTTGACGACCTTCACCGCGGCAGACGGTGAGAACCTGGCCGTCCAGGACTGGCCCCTGATGGAGGGCGCACCCCGCGGCACCGTGCTGCTGGTGCATGGCCTGGGCGAGCATGTGGGGCGGTACGACGCCCTGGCGCGGCGCCTCAATGCCTGGGGCTTTGCCGTGCGGGGCTACGACCAGTTTGGCCACGGCGAGTCGGGCGGGCCGCGCGGCGGCCTCACCACGGCCATGCGCCTGCTCGACGATCTGGCCGACATGGTGGACGCCACCCGTGCCCGCATGGCGCCAGGCCAGCCGCTGGTGCTGCTGGGCCACAGCCTGGGCGGGCTGGTGGCGGCGCGGTTCGTGTCGCTGCACCTGCGGCCGGTGGATGGGCTGGTGCTGTCATCGCCCGCGCTGGACCTGGGGCTCAACGCCGTGCAAAAGCTGCTGTTGGCCATGCTGCCGCGCATCGCGCCCAACCTGCGCGTGGGCAACGGGCTGGATGCGCAATACCTCTCGCACGACCCGGCTGTGGTGGCCGCCTACCTGGCCGATCCGCTGTGCCATGACCGCATCAGCGGCCGCCTGGCACGGTTCATGGCCGACGCGGGGCCGGCCACCATGGCGCGTGCCAGGCACTGGGGTGTGCCCACCCTGCTGATGTGGGCGGGGGCCGACCGACTGGTCCATCCTGCTGGCAGCCGGGCCTTTGCCGCGGCGGCACCCCAGAGTGTGGTGCAGTCGCAATGCTTTGAGCCCTTGTTCCACGAACTGTTCAATGAAAGCCCCGCGCTGGCCGCGCCGGTGTATGGCCTGCTGCACCAGTGGCTGGTGCGCCATTGCCCGCTGGCACCCCCGGGTGCCATGGCCGGATGAGTTCAAGCCATATAGGCTTTCTGGAACCCGTGGACGCTGCGGTTGCAGCTATTGCGTTGAGCGCACCGGCACTGCGCGCCTGCGCTGCAGCGCGAGCCATGCCAGCGCCAGCCCCGTCACGGCGATCGGGACCAGCGAGCCCGCGTTCAGCAGCGTCCAACCCTGCGTGGTGACCAGCACGCCTGACGAAAAAGAGCTAAGCGCCAGGGTGGCAAAAACGCAGAAATTGATGGCGGCCTGGGCACGGTCTTTTTCCTCGGGGCGGTAGGCCGTCAGGGCCAGCGCCGTGGCGCCGGTGAACAGAAAGTTCCAGCCCACGCCCAGCAGGAACAGGGCCACGCCAAAGTGCTGCAGCTCCAGCCCCATCAGCGCAATCACCACGCAGGCGGCGTTCAGCAGCACGCCCGCCCCCATGACCGCCAGCACGCCAAAGCGGTTGATGAGGTGGCCCGTGAAGAAGCCCGGCGCAAACATGCCGATCACATGCCATTGCAGCACCGTTGCCGCATCGTCAAAGGCGAAGCCACAGACCTGCATGGCCAGCGGCGTGGCGGCCATCAGCAGGTTCATCACGCCGTAGCCCAGGGCGGCGCCCAGCACTGCCACGATGAAAGCCGGTTGCCGCAGCAGTTCGGCCAGGGGCCGGCCTTGGGCGGGCTGGCCTGCCGCGTCGAGCACCGGTGGCTGCGCCTCAAAGCGGATGGCGGCCATGCAGGCCATGGCGATGAGCGCCACGCCCATCAGCGCGATGTAAGCCCCCGCAAAAGGCACAGGGAACAGCGTGCGCGTGGCGCTGGCCAGATTGGGGCCCGTGACGGCGCCCAGCAGGCCACCGGCGAGCACCAGTGAAACGGCCTTTTCGCGGAAAGCAGGCAGCGACAGTTCGGCGGCTGCAAAGCGATAGAGCTGGCCGTTGGCGCTGTAGTAGCCTGCCACCAGGGTCGCAGTGCACAGCAGCCAGAAATTGGCGCTGAAAGCCGCCCAGGCACACAGCGCGGCGGATGCCACCGCCACGGCCAGCCCGATCTGGAACGACACCTGCCGTCCCCAGCGCCTTTGGCTGCGTGCCACCAGCGGGGTGGACAGGGCGCCGCCCACCACATAGCCCATCACGGGCAGCGTGGCCATCCAGCCGAATGGCGCCAGTTGCAGGCCCACCAGGCCGTTGATGGCGATGAAGACCACGTTGTTGGTCAGGAAAAGGCCCTGGCAAAGGGCCAGCAGCCAGAGGTTTCTGTTCACGGCAGTGGGGTGTGGAGAAAAGAGGAGAGCCTACCTGGTGAGCGGGCGCTGCCCGAAACATGGGTTGCATCAAAGCCCGGCATCGGTTGTCCGGCATTGTGGCCTGCAGTTGATGAAGATCAGCCACCCGGTGGCCCGTGATCGCTAAGGTGCCGCCAGTGCCATGGCTCCATGCCCGGAGCCGGCCATTGATCGTTTGCCATGGAATCCCTGAACCCTCCTGCGGCGCCCCCTGCGGCGCCTGCCCTTGAACTGGTCTGCCCCGCCGGCAGCCTGCCGGCCCTGAAGGCGGCGGTGGACAACGGTGCCAACTGCGTCTACCTGGGCCTGCGCGACGCCACCAACGCCCGCAACTTCGCCGGCCTCAATTTCGACGAGGCGGCCATCGCCAATGGCATCCGCTATGCGCACGAGCGTGGCTGCAAGGTGTTCATGGCGCTGAACACCTACCCCCAGGCGTCCGACCCCGCACCCTGGCGCAGCGCCATGGACAAGGCGGTGGAGCTGGGCGTGGATGCCGTCATCCTGGCCGACCCCGGGCTCATGCAATACGCCGCGCAGCGCCATCCGCAGCTGCGCCTGCACCTGTCGGTGCAGGGCTCGGCCACCAACTACGAGGCCATCAACTTCTACCGCGAGCAGTTCGGCATCGTGCGCGCCGTGCTGCCGCGCGTGCTGTCGATGGAGCAGGTGCGCCAGGTCATCGACAAGACGCCGGTGGAGATCGAGGTGTTTGGTTTTGGCAGCCTGTGCGTGATGGTCGAGGGGCGCTGCGCGCTGTCGTCCTACGTCACGGGTGAGTCGCCCAACACGCATGGCGTGTGCTCGCCGCCGAAGGCCGTGCGCTGGCAGGAAACGCCGCAGGGCCGCGAGTCGCGCCTGAACGGCGTGCTGATCGACCGCTACGCACCCGGCGAGAACGCCGGCTACCCTACCCTGTGCAAGGGCCGCTTCGATGTGGGCGACGACGAGAACTACTACGCCATCGAAGAGCCCACCAGCCTCAACACGCTGGAACTGCTGCCCCAGCTGTCGAAAATCGGCGTGCGCGCCATCAAGATCGAAGGCCGCCAGCGCAGCCCGGCCTATGTGGCGCAGGTCACCAAGGTCTGGCGCGAGGCCATGGACCAGTGCCTGGCCAATCCCCACCGCTATGCCCCCAAGACGACCTGGATGGCCAGCCTCGACCAGGTGGCCGAGGGTCAGCAGCACACGCTGGGCGCCTACCACCGCCCCTGGAAGTGATGACACAACCCCCTGAGCCGCTGCGCGGCTTCCCCCTTCTCTCTATACGCTTCGCGCTAGGGGAAGGGGGACGACGCCAGCGCGGCGGGGCGGCCCTTGCGCGGCGTCCGCTGGCCTGGAGCGCGCCAGTTTTATGCCAAGTGGGCTGCGCCCAACGCCCTGAAACATAGAGAGTACCGTGATGAAACTATCCCTGGGTCCGCTGCTGTATTACTGGCCGCGCGAAACCATCTTTGCTTTTTATGAGGCCATGGCCGCCACGCCGCTCGACGTGGTCTATCTGGGCGAAACCGTGTGCTCGCGCCGCCATGAGTTGCGCCTGGCCGACTGGCTGGACATCGCCCGCATGCTGCAGGACGCGGGCAAGCAGGCCGTGCTGTCCACGCAGGTGCTGATCGAGTCGGGCTCGGACGTGAGCGTGCTGCACAAGATCGCCGCCAACACCGGCTTCACCGTCGAGGCCAACGACATGGGGGCGGTGCGCTGCCTGTCGGGCCCAACGGTGGGGCGCCCCTTCGTGGCCGGCCCGCACCTGAACCTGTACAACGCACCCTCGCTGCAATGGATGGCCCAGCTGGGTGCCAGCCGCTGGGTGATGCCGCTGGAGATGGCGCAGGATGCCCTGGCCGCCATGCTGGTGAACCGCCCGGCCGGGCTCGAAACGGAAGTGTTCGCCTACGGGCGCATGCCGCTGGCCTACTCGGCGCGCTGCTTCACCGCGCGCCACTGCAACCTGCCCAAGGACGACTGCGGTTTCAGCTGCCTGGAGCACGCCGACGGCCTGACGCTGCGTACGCGCGAGAGCGAGGACTTTCTCGTGCTCAATGGCACGCAGACACAATCGGCCCGCGTCTACAACCTGGCCAACGAACTGGCCGCGATGGGCGCCATGGGTGTGGACCTGGTGCGGCTGAGCCCGCAGTCGCAGCACATGGCGCAGATCATCGCGCTGTTCGACGAAGCGCGCGGACCGGCGCAGGCCGGCGGCGTGGATTATGTCGAGCGCATGCAGCCCTTCATGCCCGACCAGCCCTGCAATGGCTACTGGTTGGGCCGTCCCGGTCTGGAGCAGGGGCACGCCGGTGCCACCGCCACCGCCTCCTGATGTTCACCGTGCTTTTCACCCTGGCCCGAGTGCCACGCCCACGCCATGGCTGCTTCTTCTGATCTTCTGGTGGTTCCCGCTCCGGTGGGGGCCTTGTTGTCGCGCCTGCCCGCCTACCCCGGCTCGCTGCTGCTGGTGACCGCGCTCAACCTGGCGCTGGCACGGCACCTGCCCGCCGACGTGGGCCAGTTGATGCTGCACAAGAAGATGCGCGTGCAGGTGCGCGATGCACGCCTGACCTTCGACTTCGCCTGGACCGGCCAGCGTTTTGCGCCCCAGGCCCCGCTGGTGGCACCCGCCGTGGCCGACCTGACGCTGAGTGCCACCGCCCACGACTTTCTGCTGCTGGCCCAGCGCCAGCAAGACCCCGACACCCTGTTCTTCAACCGCCGCCTGTCCATGGAGGGCGACACCGAGCTGGGCCTGGTGGTGAAAAACGCGCTCGACGCCATCGAGCTGCCCGTGCTCGACCCGCGCCAGTGGACGCCGCGCCAGGTGCTGGGCCGCCTGCGCCAGCGCATGGATTCCGCGCGCAGCGCCGGACGATGACCATGGCCGCCGATCCCAACCACCCCCTGGTCTATTCCTGCTCCGGCTGCTCCAGCGCCGCGCAGCTGGCCAACCATGTGGCGCTGCAGCTCGACCGGCGCGGCGTGGCCGAGATGTCGTGCATCGCCGGCGTGGGCGGCGATGTGCCGCACCTGATGAAGATCGTCCGCTCGGGCCGGCCCATCATTGCGCTCGACGGTTGCCCGCTGGTCTGCGTCAAAAGCACGCTGGCGCGCCATGGCATCGCTGCCGACCGGCATTACCAGCTGCAGCAATACGGCGTGAAAAAGCGCGTGCACGAAGACTTCGACCCCGTGCAGGCCGCGCTGGTGCTGGAGCAGGTGGAGGCCGACCAGATGGCGCAGCCCCTGCAACGCCCGGCGCTGCGGCCCGCCGCCGTGGAGCCCTCGCATGGCTGACACCCAACAACCGCGCCGCATCATCGTTGCCATCTCGGGCGCCAGCGGCGCCGTGTATGGCGCGCGCCTCTTGCAGGTGCTGCGCAGCCAGCCGGGCGTGGAGACGCACCTGGTCGTGTCGGATGCCGGCTGGCGCAACCTGCGGCACGAGCTCGACATGGACCGCCCCGCCGTGGAGGCCCTGGCGCACCGCGTGCACGATGTGGCCAACGTGGGCGCGGCGATTGCGAGTGGCTCGTTCCAGTGCCACGCCATGGTGGTCGCACCGTGCTCCATGCGCACGCTGGCGGCCATCGCCCATGGCCTGGCCGACAACCTGCTCACGCGCGCGGCCGATGTGGCGCTCAAGGAGCGCCGCCGCCTGGTGCTGATGGTGCGCGAATCGCCGCTGCACCTCACGCACCTGCGCAACATGGTGGCGGTGACCGAGATGGGCGCCATCGTCTGCCCGCCACTGCCTGCCTTCTACCTGCGCCCGCAGACCGTGGGCGAGGTGGTGGACTACAGCGTGGCGCGCGCGCTCGACCTCATCGACGTGGCGCACGACCTGGCGCCGCGCTGGGAGGGGTTGGCGGCAGATGCTCCATAAGATCCCTCTGCACCACTCCCTGCGCCTGGCGGCCTGTTGGTTCAAGTATGGGTACTGAGATGGCCTACCGCGACCTGCGCGACTTCATGGCCCAGCTCGAAGCCACGGGCGACCTGCGCCGTGTTTCCGACCCCGTATCTCCCCACCTGGAGATGACCGCGCTGAGTGACCGCGTGCTGCGCGCCGGTGGCCCCGCGCTGCTGTTCACGCAGCCCACGGGCCACCGCATGCCCGTGCTCACCAACCTGTTCGGCACGCCCGAGCGCGTGGCCCGCGCCATGGGCGTGGCCGACCTGCGTGGCGTGCGTGCTTTCGGTGAGCTGCTGGCCACGCTCAAGGAGCCCGAGGCGCCCAAGGGCTTCAAGGACATGCTGGGCATGGGCCACTTGCTCAAGACCCTGTGGAACATGGCGCCGCACACCGTGGGCCGGGGCGCGCCCTGCCAGCAGGAGGTGTGGGAAGGCCCCGATGTTCATCTCGACCGCCTGCCCGTGCAGCACTGCTGGCCCGGCGACGTGGCGCCGCTCATCACCTGGGGCCTGACCATCACGCGCGGCCCGCGCAAGGCACGCCAGAACCTGGGCATTTACCGCCAGCAGGTGGTCGGGCGCAACCAGCTCATCCTGCGCTGGCTGGCCCACCGGGGCGGGGCGCTGGATTTTCGCGACCATTGCGCGGCCCACCCTGGACAGCCCTATCCCGTGGCGGTGGCGCTGGGTGCCGACCCGGCCACGCTGCTGGGCGCCGTCACTCCCGTGCCTGACGCGTTGAGCGAATACCAGTTCGCCGGCCTGCTGCGCGGCGCCCGCACCGAGGTCACGCCCGCGCTGGGCGTGCCGCTCACGGTGCCGGCCACGGCCGAGATCGTGCTCGAAGGCCACATCCAGCCCGATGCCAGCCACGCGAGCGGCTGGCAGCACGCGCTCGAAGGGCCGTACGGCGACCACACCGGCTACTACAACGAGTGCGCCGAGTTCCCCGTGCTCACCATCGACCGCATCACCCTGCGCAAGAACGCGATCTACCACAGCACCTACACCGGCAAGCCCCCCGACGAGCCCGCCGTGCTGGGCCTGGCGATGAACGAGTTGTTCATTCCGCTGCTGCAAAAGCAGTTCCCCGAGATCGTGGACTTCTACCTGCCGCCCGAGGGCTGCAGCTACCGCATGGCGGTGGTGAGCATCAAGAAGGCCTACGCGGGCCACGCCCGGCGCGTGATGATGGGCGTGTGGAGCCACCTGCGCCAGTTCATGTACACCAAGTTCATCGTGGTGGTGGACGACGATGTGGACGTGCGCGACTGGAAGGAAGTCATCTGGGCCATCACCACCCGCATGGACCCGGTGCGCGACACCATGATGGTGGAGAACACCCCCATCGACTACCTCGACTTCGCCTCGCCCGTGAGCGGCCTGGGCAGCAAGATGGGCCTGGACGCCACCAACAAGTGGCCCGGTGAAACCCAGCGCGAGTGGGGCCGGCCCATGGCCATGGATGCCGAGGTGGTGGCGCGCATGGACGGGCTGTACCAGTCGCTGGGGTTGTAAGGGCAACCAGGGTCAATACCACCGGCGACCCGGTTTTCTTTCCAGATGACACCGTTCACAAACAGCGATAAGATAGTAATAGATTACTTACTTTCATCATGAAAAACACCGCCACCGAGGCCGCTGCGCCCAGACACCTGCCTGCCGACGAACGCCGTGCCGTCACCGTCGAGGCCGTGGTGGCGCTGGCGGCCACGCAGAACCCGAGCGAGATCACCACCTCGGCCATTGCCCGGCACATGCACCTCACGCAGGGCGCGCTGTTCCGGCACTTTCCGAACAAGGACGCCATCCTGCAGGCGGTGATGGACTGGGTGGCCACGCAGCTGCTGGCGCGCATCGACCGCGCGGCCGAGGGCGCGGCTTCGCCCCTGGCGGCGCTGCGGGCCATGTTCATGGCGCATGTCGCCTTCGTGGCCGAGCACCCGGGCGTGCCGCGCATCATCTTCAGCGAGCTGCAGCGCGCGGGCGATACGCTCCCCAAGCAGATGGTGCAGACGCTCATCACCAGCTATGGCAAGCGCCTGCAAGGTCTGATCGCGCAAGGCCAGGCGCAGGGCGAGGTGCACGCGGGGCTGGATGTGCCGGCGGCGGCCACGTTGTTCATCGGCACCATCCAGGGCCTGGTGATGCAGTCGCTGATCACCGGCGATATGCAGCGCATGCGCAGCGATGCCCCCCGGGTTTTTGCCATCTACCAGTGCGGCATTGCGTCCGCCAGCGAAAGCACACGATGAAAAAATTCCCATTGCAAAACCGCACGCTGGCGCTGCTGGCCGTGGTGGTGCCCCTGCTGGCGCTGTTCGTCTATGTGGTGCTGCGCTCGGGCCCGCTGGCCCCGGTGGCGGTCACACTGGCCCAGGTCGAGCGCAAGGCCCTCACGCCGGCGCTGTTTGGCGTAGGCACCATCGGCGCCCGCACCACCACCAAAATCGGCCCCACGGTGGCTGGGCGTATCCAGCGGCTGGATGTGGACGTGGGCGACTCTGTCCAGGCCGGCCAGGTGTTGGGCGAGATGGATGCGGTCGACCTGCAGGACCGCTTGCAGGCCCAGGAGGCCGCACTGCAACGCGTGCAGGCCAGCCTGCGCGAGGCCCAGGCGCGCCAGGTCCATGCCCAGGCGCAGGCCACGCGGTATGCGCAACTTCTGGCCGTGCGCTCGACCAGCGAAGAGCTGGCCGCTGCCAAGCAGCAGGAGCTGCAGGTGGCCGATGCCGCCGTGGCCGCCGCGCAGGCCGAAGCGGTGCGCGTGCGTGCCGAGCGCGCCGCCATCGGCACGCAGCGGCGCCATCTGCGCCTGGTGGCGCCCGCCGCTGGTCTGGTGACGCTGCGCTTTGCCGACCCCGGCACCACCGTGGTGGCCGGCCAGGCGGTGGTGGAGGTGGTGGACCCTGCCAGCCTGTGGATCAATGTGCGTCTGGACCAGATCAACGCCCATGGCCTGAAGGCCGGCCTGCCGGCACATGTGGTGCTGCGCTCGCGCGCGGGCCAGGCGCTGGCGGGGCGCGTGCTGCGCGTCGAGCCGCTGGCCGATGCCGTGACCGAGGAAACGCTGGCCAAGGTGGTGTTCGAGGCCTTGCCCTCGCCCCTGCCGCCGCTCGGTGAGCTGGCCGAGGTCACCATAGCCCTGCCCGCGCTGGCGGCGCAGCCCGTGCTGCCCAATGCCGCCGTGCAGCGCGTGGGCGGCCAGACCGGCGTGTGGCGCTGGGCCGATGGCAAGCTGCAATTCGCACCAGTGCAATTGGGCAGCGCCGATCTCGACGGCCACGTGCAGGTGCTGCAGGGGCTGGACGAGGGCGACCAAGTGGTCGCTTACAGCGAAAAACCCCTGACCGCGCGCAGCCGCATCCGGGTGGTGGAGCGTGTTGCCAAGGGTGCAAGCAAGGGCGCGCCATGATCAGCCTGTCCGGCCGCGACATCCTGCATGCCTGGGGTAAGTTCGTCTTCACCGGTGTGGGCCTGGGCCTGCTGATCGGGGTGACGTTGACCATGGCCGGGGTGTACCGGGGCATGGTGGACGATGGCAAGGCGCTGCTCGACAACAGCCGCGCCGACATCTGGGTGGTGCAGAAAGACACGCTCGGGCCCTATGCCGAATCGTCCAGCCTGCAGGACGACCTGTACCGCGGCATCCTGGCGATGCCCGGCGTGGCCCAGGCCGCCAATGTCACCTACCTCACCACGCAGGTGCGCAAGGGCAGCAGCGATGTGCGCGCCATGGTGGTGGGCATTGCGCCGGGCGCGGCGGGTGTCACGCCGGGCTGGCCACCGCACCTGGTGGACGGGCGCCAGGTCACGCGCGGCCACTACGAAGCCGTGGCCGACGTGGCCGCCGGTTTTCAGCTGGGCGAGCGCCTGACGGTGCGGCGCAACCACTACACCGTGGTCGGGCTGACGCGGCGCATGGTGTCCTCCAGCGGTGATCCCATGGTGTTCATACCGCTCAAGGATGCGCAAGAGGCGCAGTTTCTCAAGGACAACGACGCCATCTGGCACAGCCGCCGCCGCACCGAGGCCAACCCGGCCTTCAACCGCCCGGCGGTGCCCGGCCTGCTCGATGCCGTGATCGCCTCGCAAAGCACCAATGCCTTCGTCAACGCCGTGCTGGTGACCGTGCAGCCCGGCGCCGCCCCGCACGAGGTGGCCCAGGCCATCCAGCGCTGGAAGCGCCTCACGGCCTACACGCGCCCGCAGATGGAAGAAATCCTGGTCAGCAAGCTGATCGCCACGTCGGCCAAGCAGATCGGCATGTTCCTGGCCATCCTCGCCGTGGTCAGCGCCGCCATCGTGGCCTTCATCATCTATTCGCTCACGATGGACAAGATCCGCGAGATCGCCGTGCTCAAGCTCATTGGCACACGCAACCGCACCATCGCCGCCATGATCCTGCAGCAGGCGCTGGCGCTGGGGGTGATCGGCTTCGTGGTGGGCAAGATCTCGGCCACGTTTGCCGCACCGTTTTTTCCCAAATACGTGTTGCTCATGCCCATGGATTCGGTGGCCGGCTTCTTCGCCGTGCTGGGCATTTGCGTGATCGCCAGCGTGGTCGCCATCCGCATGGCGCTGCGGGTGGACCCGGCACAGGCCATCGGGTGATGCCATGAGCGCCAAAGGCATCCGCGTAGAGGGTTTGAGCAAAAGCTTTGGCAAGGGCGACACCGCCGTGCACGCCCTGAAAGACGTCAACCTGCAGGTCAGCCCTGGCGAAGTGGTCGGGCTGGTGGGGCCGTCGGGCTCGGGCAAGAGCACGCTGCTCAAATGCCTGGGCGCCGTCATCGATCCCAGCGCCGGCCGCATGGTGCTGGGTGACGAGGTGATCTACGACAACGGCTGGCAGGTGCGCGACCTGCGGGCGCTGCGGCGCGACAAGATCGGCTTTGTCTTCCAGGCGCCCTACCTGATTCCGTTTCTGGACGCCACCGACAATGTCGCCTTGCTGCCCATGCTGGCCGGCGTGCCCAACGCCGAGGCCCGTGCCCGGGCGCTGGAGTTGCTCACCGCGCTCGATGTGCAGCACCGCGCGCGCGCCATGCCGGCCCAGCTCTCGGGCGGCGAACAGCAGCGCATCTCGATTGCCCGCGGCCTCGTCAACCGCCCGCCCGTTATCCTAGCCGACGAGCCCACCGCGCCGCTGGACAGCGCGCGCGCCCTGGCCGTGGTCCGCATCCTCAACGACATGGCGCGCCGGTTCGAAACCGCCGTCATCGTGGTCACGCACGACGAAAAAATCATCCCCACCTTCCGGCGGATTTACCACATCCGCGACGGCGTGACGCACGAGGAAGCGGGCGAAGGCCGCAGTCTTGCATAACCCCCCACAAGGAAACGCCATGGCAAAGACAACGCAGCGCAGCGCCCGTGCCCGGCTTGCGCTGGCCGCTGCCGCCTGTGCGGCGCTGCTGGCCGGCTGTACCACCGGGCCCGACTTTCACCCGCCGGCCGCGCCCGACAGCGTGCAGATTTCCGCGCGGGGGCCCGCACCCCACCCGGAGGCCGCCATCGACCTGGCCGCGCCGTGGTGGCACCAGTTGGGCTCGCCCCCCTTGAACCAGCTGATTGACCAGGCGCTGGCAGCCAGCCCCACGCTGGCTGCCGCCGAGGCCACGCTGCGCCAGGCGCAAGAGATGCAGGCGGCGCAGGCCGGCGCCACGCAACTGCCCCGCGTCGATGCCAGCGCGGGCGCCCAGCGCCAGCGCATCTCGCCCAGCGCGCAAGGCCTGCCGGGCGAAGGGCGCAGCTTTGACCAGTACAGCGCCAGCCTCGGCGTGCGCTACACGCTCGACCTGGCCGGCGGCAACCGGCGCGCCCTGGAGGCCCTGGGCGCCCGCACCGACTACCGGCGCTACCAGCGCGAAGGCGCGCGGCTGAACCTGGTGGCCAGCATCGTCGGCACCGCCATCACGCAGGCGCGGCTGGCGGCGCAGATCGAGGCGCTGCAGGCCATCGTGCAATTGCAAGACGAGCAGCTGCACCTGGCCGGCGAGCGCCTGCGCCTGGGCCAGGCCGCGCACAGCGAGGTGCTGGCGCTGCAGGCGCAGGTGGAACAAACACGCGCCAGCGTGCCGCTGCTGCGCCAGCAGCACCAGCAAGGCAGCCACCTACTGGCCACGCTGGCCGGGCGCGAGCCCACCGCGCAGGGGCTGCCCCGGTTCGCGCTGCACGATTTCACGCTGCCCACCGATCTGCCACAGGCCATTCCGTCCGGATGGGTGCGCCAGCGCCCCGACATCCAGGGTGCGCAGGCGCTGCTGCATGCGGCCACGGCCGATTACGGCGTGGCTGTGGCGCGCCTGTACCCGCAAGTCAACCTCAGTGCCAGCCTGGGCTCGCAGGCGCTGACCACGGGCGCCCTGTTTGGCGGCGGCGCCGCCGTGTGGAGCCTGATCGGCCAGATCACGCAGCCCTTGTTCAACCCCGCGCTGCCGGCCGAGAGGCGCGCTGCGCTGGCGGCGCTGGACGCCGCCGCCGCCAACTACCAGGGCGTGGTGCTGGAGGCCTTGCGCAGCGTGGCCGATGCCTTGCACGCGCTGGACACCGACGCCCAGGCGCTGGCCGCGCAGGTCGGTGCCGATGCCGCCGCGCAGGGCAGCCTGCAGTCGGTGCAGCGGCAGTACGCACTGGGTTCCGCCAGCTACTTGCAGCTGCTCAGTGCCCAACAGCAGGCGCAGCAGATCCGCGCTGATCTGGTGGCGGCCCAGGCGCGCCGCCTGCAGGGCACTGCCACGCTGTACCAGGCCGTGGGTGCGGGCTGGGCGGGCGCGCAGGAGCCCGGTGACGGCAGCTGAGCGGTATCAGCCCAGCCAGCCCTTGGGCACCTTGTCGGCTTTCTTCTCCACCGGGTTGGCCAGCAGGCGCTCTGCCGCGTATTGCCGCATGAACTCCTTGGCCTTGTCGGGCCGGGCCGTGAGCCAGGCGTCGTAGGCGCCTTCGTTCAGGATGGCGGGCATGTTCCTTTCGCTGCCCGGCGGGCCGTAGCGGCGCAGCAGCGCGTGGTGGTTGGCGTTCACCGTGAGCAGGCAGTAGCTGATGATGACTTCGCCATCGGCACCCTGCCAGCGCGCCCACAGGCCTGCCACGCCCATGGGTTTGCCGTCCACGCGCGCGATGCGGGTGGGCACGGCCTTGCCGCTGCGCAGGTCGTCTTCATAAAACGCGGCCATGGGCACGATGCAGCGCTGGCCGTTCAGCCAGGCATCGCGAAACGCCGTGCCCGTGGAGGCCAGGTCGGACTTGGCATGGACCAGTTTGGGCGCGCGCAGCCTGGCGTCGGATGCGGACTTGACCCAGTGCGGCACCAGGCCCCACTGCGCGGGCACCAGCACGCGGGGGGTGGCGGTGTTGGCATCGGTGGCCGCCTCTGGCGCCGCGCCCGGTGCTGGCGCCAGCGCCGCCGCCGTGGCCGCATGCAGGATGAAGAAGCCCGGCTTGCGCGGCCACAGGTGGCGCTCACCCAGCGCATGCGGGGGCTCCACCGCGAAAGCCTCGCGGTAGCGGTCGGCTTGCTGCAGGGTTTCGTAATGGGCGCTCATGGGGCGATGGTACCCGCGCCCTGAGCAGGTTGGAAACAGAAAAGTCCTATAGAGCCTGTTGAATAGGCGCTTGCAGCTATCAAAATGAAAGCGAATTCAGTGACACCCAAGCTCGCAAGCTTGCTGCCGCTGATGTGCATCAAGGCCCGTGTCGCCTGCGTTTTGACGCGCACCGGCGGTGTTTTCACAATGCCGGCATGGACTTCGCACCTTCCCCCCTGGCCCGGCAACTGCATGAACGCCTGCTGGCCTTCATGGACCGCTACCTGCTGCCCTACAACGCGGCCTGGCATGCGGCCGTGCAGGCGGGCGACTACCCCCCGCCGTTTGTGGAAGACCTCAAGGCCCTGGCGCGCGAAGAAGGCCTGTGGAACCTGTTCCTGCCCACGCTGCGGGATGACGAGCCCGGCACGCGCCTGTGCCACCTCGACTACGCGCCACTGGCCGAAGCCATGGGCCGCCTGCCCTGGGCGCCCGAGGTGTTCAACTGCCATGCGCCCGACACCGGCAATATCGAGCTGCTGCACCGCTTCGCCACGCCCGCGCAGCGCGCCGCGTGGCTGGTGCCGCTGCTTGACGGCCAGATGCGCTCGGCCTTTGCGATGAGCGAGCCCGACGTGGCCTCGTCCGACCCCACCAACCTGCAGACCACGGTGCGGCGTGAGGGAGGCGACCTGGTGCTCCATGGCCGCAAGTGGTTCATCACCGGCGCGGCGCACCCGCACTGCCGGCTGCTCATCGTGCTGTGCCGCAATGCAGATGCCGACCATGCCAGCAGCCACCACCGCCACAGCATGGTGCTGGTGCCCGTGGACACGCCGGGCGTGCAGATCGTGCGCAACATCAGCGTGCTGCACCACCATGCGCCCGAGGGGCATTGCGAGATCCTGCTGCAGGGCGTGCGCGTGCCCGCTCACCACCTGCTGGGCGACTGGGGCGCGGGCTTTGCCATGGCCCAGGCGCGCCTGGGGCCGGGGCGGGTGCACCACTGCATGCGCACCATCGGCCAGTGCAAGCTGGCCCTGCGCCTCGCCACCGAACGCGCGCTGGAGCGCACGGCCTTTGGCAAGCCGCTGGCCGAGCAGGCCAATGTGCAGGAGTGGATCGCCGAGTCGCGCATCGAGATCGACCAGGCGCGCCTGCTGGTGCTGCACGCCGCCTGGCTGCTGGACCAGGGCAGCGCTGCGGACGTGCAGCAGACCCGCGCGCAGGTCGCCGCCATCAAGGTGGTGGCCGCGCGCCTGCAGCAGCGCGTGGTGGACCGTGCCATGCAGATCTTCGGCGCCATGGGCCTGTCGCCCGACACGCCGCTGGCGGCCTTCTGGACCTGGGGCCGCGCCCTGCGCCTGATGGACGGGCCCGACGAGGTGCACCTGCGCACCGTGGCGCGGCAAGAGCTGGCCCGGGCGCGCGCCGGGCTGGGGGATGCGGCGGCCTACTTCACCACGCCCGAGCAGCTGCGTGCGCCGCCGCACCTGAGCGCCTGAGCGCACCGGGTCTTGGCAGCGCGGCGCGGCTTGGGGATACTGTCGGTCTTTCGCCATCCTGCCCGGAGAGCCCGGCCATGCAAAGATTTGCCATTGCCCTGACCACTGTGGTGCTGTTCGCCGGCGCCCCTGGCCTGGCCCACGCACAGGTACAAAAAATGCGGCCCGGGCTGTGGGAGCACAGCGTGGTGATGAAAAGCCAGAGTGGCCAGATGGCAGCCGCCATGGCCGAGATGCAGAAGTCTCTGGCCAGCATGCCGCCCGCGCAGCGCCAGCAGATGGAACAGATGATGGCCCAGCAGGGCGTGGGCATGGGGTCCACGGGCCAGACGGTGAAGGTCTGCGTCACCCGGGAGCAGGCCGAACTGGACCAGGTTCCGCAGCAGCAGGGTTGCATGCAGAAGGTGGAGCGCATCAACGCCAGTACGATGAAAGTCGCTTTCAGCTGCAAGGGCGGCCAGGGCCAGCCGCCGTCGAGCGGCGAGGGCACGGTCACCCTGCAGGGGCCCACCGCCTACACCGGCCAGTTCAGGCTCAGGACCGAGAACCAGGGCAAGCCCGAGCAGATCGACATGGCGCAGTCGGGCAAGTGGCTGGCGGACAGCTGCGGCGCGATCCAGCCCATGCAGCCTCCGAAGCCGGCGCGCTGAGATGGAATTCGCCAATACCCCCGCGCCGCCTTACTACGCGGTGATCTTCACCAGCCTGCGCACGGACGGTGACAACGGCTACGGCGCCATGGCCGAGCGCATGGTGGCGCTGGCAGCGCAACAACCGGGCTTTCTGGGCGTGGAGTCGGCGCGCGACGGCCTGGGCATCACGGTGTCGTACTGGGCCGACCTGGAGTCCATCGCCGCCTGGAAGGCGAACGCCGAGCACCTCGAAGCCCAGCGCCTGGGCCGGGACCGGTGGTATGCGGGTTTCAAGACCCGCATTGCGCGTGTGGAGCGCGACTACGGGATGTAGTCAGAGGGTGAGCGCAGCCAGGGCCGCCAGCGGCGCGGTTTCGGCGCGCAGCACGCGCGGGCCTAGCGTCACGGGCGCGAAGCCCTGCGCCAGCGCCAGGTCTTCCTCGGCAGCGCTCAGACCGCCTTCGGGGCCCGAGAGAAACGTCAGCGCGCCGTCGCCCGGCGCCGCCGCGCGCAGGGGCTGCGTGCCGGTGCGCAAGGACAGCAGCAGGCGCGCGCCCTGCGCGGGCACCGTCGGGTGGGCGCGCAGCCAGCCGGCCAGGTCCACCGCGCCATGCACCACGGGCACGCGGTTGCGCCCGCATTGCTCGCAGGCAGCCACGGCCACAGCCTGCCAGTGGGCCAGTTTTTTCTCGGCGCGTTCGCCCTTGAGCTTGAGCACGCTGCGCTCGGCCACCAGCGGCGTGATGCTGGCCACGCCCAGTTCGGTGGCCTTTTCCACCAGCCAGTCCATGCGCTCGTTGGCGGTGATGCCGGCCAGCAGGTGCACGGCGCGCGGTGCCTCGCGATCGATGGCGTGGTGGGTGCCGATCAGCACGCGCACATCGCTGCGGCCCATGCGCAGCACGGTGGCGTCGAATTCGCCGCCGGGGTCGCTCGCGCCCTGGCCGCCATGGAACAGCGTGATGCCGTCGCCCGGCTGCAGGCGCAGCACCTGCACATGGCGCGCGGCGCCCGGGGGCAGGTCGATTTCGGCGCCGGTGGCCAGGGGTGCCGGGCAGTGGAAACGGGGCATATGCTACTTATTTAATAGCTATAGGCGATTTTTCAATAAGCGCTAGAGCCATGTTTCTCTTGGAGCGCCAGGTGGACGGTGCAGCCCGTCACATCCGGCCGTAGGCAAAGCCTGTCACGGGTTCGGTGCCTTCGATCTGGTCCAGCATCTTGAGCAGCGGCCCCAGCTGGCGGTAGCGGTTGGCCGTGGCGCGGATATAGCCCATGAAGCGCGGCGCGTCGGCCAGGTACCTGGGCTTGCCGTCGCGCAGGGTCAGGCGCGCAAAGATGCCGGCCACCTTGAGGTGGCGCTGCAGGCCCATCCACTCCACGGCGCGGTAGAACTCGCCGAAGTCATCGCCCCAGCCGCTGGCGCTGGTGGCGCCCAGCAGGCCGGCCTTGCGCGCCTTTTCCCAGTAACGCACGGTAATGTCGATGACGAAATCTTCTTCCCAGCTGATGAAGGCATCGCGCAGCAGGCTGGCGATGTCGTAGGTGATGGGGCCGTGGACGGCGTCCTGGAAATCCAGCACGCCCAGAGGGCCGCCTTCCTGCATGGGCGCCATCAGGTTGCGCGTCATGAAGTCGCGGTGCACATAGACCTGCGGGGCGGCCAGGTTGTGGGCCACGATGGCATCGAAGGCGCTTTGCAGCGTTGCCTGCTGTCGGTCATCGAGCGTGACGCCGCGGTGCCGGACCAGATACCAGTCGGGAAACAGCGCCAGCTCGCGGCGCAGCAGCGCTTCGTCATAGGCCGGCAGCACGCCGGGCCTGGAGGCCTTCTGCCAGTCGAGCAGCACGTCGGTGGCCTGCTGGTACCAGCCGTAGGCGGCCCGGGGGTTTTCGGGCTGGAGCAGCTCGATCAGCGTGGTGCTGCCCAGATCGCTGAGCAGCATGAAACCGCCGGGCTCGTCCCACGCCAGGATCTGCGGCACGTTCAGGCCGGCTGCGGCCATCAGGCCTTGCACCTGCACGAAGGGGCGGCAGTTTTCCTTGTCGGGCGGGGCGTCCATCACGATGCAGCTGCCACCCGTGGCGCGGTCGATGCGCAGGTAGCGCCGAAAGCTGGCGTCGGCCGAGGCCGGGCGCAGGCTGGCGGGCAGCAGCTGGTGGGTGGGGACCAGCGGTGCGAGCCACTGCGCGAACGCTGCCTGCCGGGCCGCATCGGGCCAGCTGACGAGGCTGGCAGGGTTGGCGATGGCGGGCGATGCCGCGGCGAGGGGCGTTGGGGGGGAAGAGGGGTGGCTCATGGATAATCCCATTTTACAAACCCGCCCTGCCTGGCGCGGGCCGTTTTTCAAGCCTTGTTCATATTGCCCGACGTGCCCCGCCGCCCGCCCTCTTTCGTGCAGAACCCCCAACCCCTTTCCCGGCCGGTGCGGCAAGCCGCTGCGCGGGCCCGCCGGCCGGGGCTGCATCCTCTGGCCTGTGCCGTGGCGCTGGCCTGGTGTGGCCTGCCGCAGGCCGCCTTGGCGCAGGCCGATGCGCCCAGTGCCTGGGATGCCCCGCCACTGCGCCGCAGCCCGCAACTGCAGGAGACCCTGCCGGCAGACCTGCGCCCCCAGTTGCCGGTGTTTGTGTCGGGCGACCACATCACCGGCCAGCCCGATGTGAAGGCCACCATCGACGGCCATGCCGAGCTGCGCCGCGGGGATACCGTGATCCGGGCCGACCGGCTGGACTACACCGTGGCTGACGACCTCGCCCAGGCGCAGGGAAGCGTGCGCATCAACCGGGCCGGCAACACCTATGACGGTTCGGAGCTGGAGCTGCGCGTGGACGCGTTCCAGGGCTTCTTCAGCGATGCGCGTTACCGCTTTCTCGCCACCGGCGCCCATGGCGATTCCACGCGCGTGGATTTCCTGGACCGCGACCGCACCATGGTGCACACCGCCACTTACACCACCTGCCAGAAAGACGACTCGGCCAGCTGGGAGCCCGACTGGGTGCTGCGCGCCAAGACCATCCACCTGGACATGGCGGAGGAGGTCGGCATCGCCGACGGGGCCGTGCTGGAGTTCAAGGGGGTGCCGGTACTGCCCATTCCGCACATCAGCTTTCCGCTGTCGGACAAGCGCAAGTCGGGGCTGCTGCCGCCCACGGTGGGCCTGGACAGCCGCAATGGCCTCGAATACATGCAGCCCTACTACTGGAACATCGCCCCCAACCGCGATGCCACGCTGCGCGGCGCCATCCTGGCCAAACGCGGCGTCGAGGTCGGGGGGGAGTTCCGGTACCTGGAAAGCGACTACCGCGGCCTGGTGGACGTCAACCTGATGCCCACGGACAGCCAGCGCGACCGCATGCGCTGGGGCTATTCGGCGCAGCACCAGGGGCAGATCAGCACCCCCGTGGGCGGTGTGGGCCTGAACCTCAACCTCAACCGGGTGAGCGACGACAACTACTGGCGCGATTTCCGCCGGGGCCCGCTGCCGCTGCGCCAGCGCCTGCTGCCCAGCGATGCCACCCTGTCATGGGCTGCAGCCGACATGTCGGCCCAGGTGCGCACCCTGAAGTGGCAGGCCCTGCAGGATGTGGCCTCGCCCATCGTGCCACCCTACAACCTCATGCCCCAGCTGCTGTGGCGCTATGCGCCCCAGGATCTGGACCGGGGCCTGGATTTCAGCATGGTGGCCGACACCACGCGCTTCGAGGCGGACCGGGCGCTGCCCAACCCGGCCGATGGCCAGCGCAGCTTTGTGCAGGCGCAGCTGAGCCGCCCGTTTCTGGCGCCAGGGGGCTTCGTCATCCCCAAAGTGCAACTGCATGCCACGCAATACCAGTTCGACAAACCGCTGAGAAATGGCCAGAGCTCGGCCAGCCGCACCCTGCCCACCTTCAGCCTGGACAGCGGGCTGGTGTTCGAGCGCGATGCGCGCCTGCTGGGCCGCGCCTTCACGCAGACGCTGGAGCCGCGCGCGTTCTACACCTACACGCCCTACCGCGACCAGCGCTACCTGCCGCTGTACGACACGGCGGCCACGGACTTCAACTTCGGCACCATCTACACCGAAAACGCTTATGGCGGCAATGACCGCCTGGCAGACAACAACCTGCTGACCATGGGCGTGACAACGCGCTTCCTGGATCCCAATACCGGCGCCGAGGCCTTGCGCCTGGGCATTGCCCAGCGCCTGCGCTTCTCCGACCAGAACGTGACCCTGGACAACCAGCCCATCAGCGAACGCCTGTCCGATGTGCTGCTCGGGGCGGGCATCAACTGGACACCGCAGTGGGGCTTTGACTCCACCGTGCAATACAACCCCAAGACGGGACGCTCCATCCGTTCCACCGTGGGCGCGCGCTACAGCCCGGGCAACTTCCGCACCATCAACGCGGTCTATCGCCTGCAGCGCGGCACCAGCGAGCAGATCGACGTGGGCTGGCAGTGGCCGCTGGCGGCCTTGTGGGGCGGGCAAGCTGCGGGCAGCGGCCCCGAGCGCGTCAAGGGCCAGGACGGCGGCCGCTGGTACAGCGTGGGCCGCCTCAACTACAGCCTGCGCGACCGCAAGCTGGTCGACACCGTGGTGGGCTTCGAATACGACAGCTGCTGCTGGATTGGCCGGGTGGTGCTGGAGCGCCTGCAAAGCAGCGTGACGACCGCCAACACGCGGCTGCTGTTCCAGATCGAATTCGTGGGTTTCTCGCGCCTGAGCCTGGGCAACAACCCCCTCGACACCCTGAAACGGAATGTGCCGCGCTACCAATACCTGCGCGATCAGGTCAGCACCCCCAGCCGCTTCAGCAACTATGACTAACCTGACACCATGAACCACCGTGCAATTGCTTTGGGCCTGGCGTGCCTGGCATCTTTCGTGACCCATGGCGCTGCGGCGCAGGGCTTGCGCTCTTCGGGGGCGGCGGGAGCGGGCCTCTCGCGCACTTCGCCTGCGGCACCTTCCTTCACCTTGCCCGCTCCCGGTGCGGGCACCGCACTGCGGCAGGCCGATTTCATCGTGGCGGTGGTCAATTCGGAACCTGTCACCAACAACGAGGTGCGGTCCCGGGCGGAACGCATTGCACAGCAGGTGGCCCAGCAGGGCGGCAACCTGCCGCCCCGCGAGGCACTGGCCCGCGAGGTGCTGGAGCGCCTGATCGTGGAAAAGATCCAGCTGCAGCTGGCCCGTGAAGCCGGCATGCGCGTGGATGACTTTGCCGTGGGCCAGGCCGAGGAGAGCGTGGCCAAGCAAAACAGCGTCAGCGTGGCGGAGATGCACCGCCGGCTGGCTGCCGACGGCATCAGCAAGGAGCGCTTTCGCGAAGAGCTGCGCAACCAGCTGCTGCTGCAACGCCTGCGCGAGCGCGATGTGCAGTCCCGGGTGCGCGTGAGCGATCTCGACGTGGACCAGTACCTGCGCGAGCAGCAATCGAGTGCGGATGCCTCCAAGGTCGAAATCAACCTGGGCCATATCCTGGTGCGGGTGCCCGAGAACGCCAGCCCGGACCAGGTTGCCGAGCGCCAGGCCCGCGCCCAGCGCGCCGCCGACAAGGTGCGCGCCGGCGAGGACTTTGCGGCCGTGGCCAGAGAGTTCTCGGACTCCCCCGAAGCCAAGACGGCGGGCGGGCTGCTGGGCCTGCGCCCGGCCGACCGGTATCCCGAGCTGTTTGTCAGTGCCACGGCGCAGCTGCCCGTGGGGGGCATTGCCGGGCCCGTGCGTTCCGGGGCGGGTTTTCATGTGCTCAAGTTGGCCGACAAGTCCACCGGCGGTGTCTCCACCCTGGTGACCCAGAGCCATGTGCGCCATATCCTGCTGCGCACCGGCCCCCAGCTGACGGAAAGCGCCGCCGCAGCGCGGCTGGCCGATTACCGGCGTCGCATCGTGGCGGGCCAGGCAGATTTTGCCGAGCTGGCACGCGAGCATTCGCAGGACGGCAGCGCCAAGCAGGGCGGCGATCTGGGCTGGGCCAATCCGGGCCGCTACGTGCCCGAATTCGAGCAGGCCATGAGTACACTCCGGCCCGGCGAGGTCAGTGAGCCCCTGGTGTCGCGTTTTGGCGTGCACCTGATCCAGCTGGTGGCGCGCCGCGAGGCCAAGCTCACCCAGCGCGAACAGCGCGACATGGCCCGCGACACGGTGCGCGAGAAGAAGGTCGAGGAGGCCTTCACCAACTGGCTGCAGGAGTTGCGGGGCCGCGCCTACGTCGAATACCGCGAAGCGCCGCAGTGAAGATGGCCGCTGCATGAAACATATACCCCGCAAGCGCTTCGGCCAGCATTTCCTGTCCGACGGCGGCATCATCGAGGCCATCGTCAGCGCCATCGCGCCGCTGCCGGGCCAGCCCATGGTGGAAATCGGCCCCGGCCTGGCCGCGCTGACCCAACCCCTGGTGGAGCGCCTGGGGCGCCTGACGGTGATCGAGCTGGACCGGGACCTGGCCTTGCGGCTGCGGCTGCACGGACAGCTCGATGTCATCGAGTCCGACGTGCTGAAAGTCGATTTCACGCAATTGGCGCAGCAGCTCGGTGTTCCCAAGATACGGGTGGTCGGCAACCTGCCTTACAACATCTCCACGCCCATCCTGTTCCATCTGCTGGAGCATGTGCAGGCGATCGAAGACCAGCATTTCATGCTGCAAAAAGAGGTGATAGACCGCATGGTGGCGTCGCCCGCCACGTCGGACTACGGGCGTCTTTCGGTGATGCTGCAGTGGCGCTATGCCATGGAGAACGTGCTGTTCGTGCCGCCCGAAAGCTTCGATCCGCCGCCACGCGTGGACAGCGCGGTGGTGCGCATGGTGCCCCACGCCGCACCGGCTGCGGTACGCCCGGCACTGCTGTCCGAGCTGGTCCAGGTGGCCTTCAGCCAGCGCCGCAAGCTGCTGCGCCACACCCTGGGCCGCTGGCTCGATGCACGCCAGTTTGCGGGCCACTTCGACACCCAGCGCCGCGCCGAGGAAGTGCCCGTGGCTGAATATGTGGCACTGGCCCAGGCATGCTCTTGAATTGGTAGCTGTCACGCTTGATAAATAAGCGCTAGGACTAGATGCGCCTGGCCACTGGCGCGGCCCAGGCCAGGGATGCCGAGCAAGGGCCGCCCCGCAGCGAGGGCATCGTCCCCCTTCCCGGCGTAGCCGAGAGAAGGGGGAAGGCGCATTAGCGCCTCAGGGGGATGTCGCTATCACGCGGCGGTGAGCCAGTAGCCCGCGTTGAAGGGGCTGCTCATGCGCAGTGCCAGGGGCGAGATGTCGACCAGTTTGTCGGTGGGCATCTTTTCGGCGGTTTCCGGGTCGATGGCGATGCCCTGGACCGGTGGTGTTTCCTTAGCCTCGTTCGCCCGTTCTGCTTGGCTGGTGGTTGCAGAACGGGCTACAGAAAAGAATAGAAACAGCGGAAGGGAATCTTGCGGTCACCCCAGAAATCTGCTGCATCGCGGAAGATATCGAGCAGCTGCTCACGTGCTTCCTTGTCGAACTTGCCCGTGGCCGGGATCTGTTCGAGCACGACGATGAAGCCCGGCTGCGGTCCCGACTTGTGCAGCGGGTCGGTCATGCAGTCGTAGAGCGCATCGAAATTCTTGCCGAAGTGCGCCGGAAAAGTGAATTGCGCGGCAATCAGGTCCAGCACATCCTGTTTGGACTGGGCGTGGGCCAGGTTGGCATACAGAAAATGGTGACCCAGGGAACCTGCGGCATCTTGCAGATCCTGCACGCGAAAAGCGCGAATGGATTGCACGATGTTGGTGCGCACGCCACGCAGTGGCGTTTCCAGGTCTTTACGAAGGGGCGTCTGCATCTCCGTTGCTCTTTCTTTATAAGGTCCAAAAACTTCTGGCTGACCACAAAACCGCAGGATGCGGGATTCGGGTCGGGAAAACAAGGGGGCCTGCTGTCCACCGCCCCGGCAAGGGTGGGCGGACAACCCATCAGGCATCATTCGACAATCCTGCGAAAACTGGCGTAGTGGTCGCTGGTGTAATAACAGGCATCCGGTACCCGGGGCTTGCCACCGCACACGATGCGCCGGGCACCCCGATTGCGGGCGCCAGGTGTCTTGACGGTGTATTCACGGTAATAGCCACGCTGGTGGGCCGGCAATATCCGTTCACGATTGCCAAAAACCGTGCCGTCCTTGTCGAAAGGAAAAGGACCGCCCTGGTGAATCAGTGCATAGGTCGAGCGGCCCTGGGGGGGCAGATCTGCCACGGCGATGGAAGCAATGGAACCGTCGGTGGACGGGGATTGACGGGCGTGCCCGGCAACCGGACCCAGGACCAACGCAACACCCACAACACACAAAACCCCTGCTTTTCGCACTTGGGTGGCTACAGCCTTGAGCATCAACGACACCTTTCAGAAACTACGGGTTAACCCGAAATTTCAAGGGGCTAGTGTCGCTCAAAGCCCCCCAAAAAGCAAGCGCCTGCACAAAGATTGGGCAGGCGCCGGGGGTTTTGGGGGTGCACCAAAGTTAGTGCACGCTGTTTGTTGAAGGCTTACCGTGCTGCGCTGGCGTCGGCCACGGTGATGGCTGTCATATTCACCAGGCGCCGTACGGTGGTGCTGGGGGTGAGGATGTGCACCGGCTGTGCGGCCCCCAGCAGCACCGGGCCGATGGCGATGTTGCCACCCGCTGCCGTCTTGAGCAGGTTGTAGGAAATGTTGGCGGCGTCGATGTTGGGCAGCACCAGCAGGTTGGCATCGCCCGCCAGGCTGCTGTGGGGCATGAGCGCGGCGCGCGCCTTGCCGTCCAGGGCCACGTCGCCGTGCATTTCACCGTCCACTTCCAGCCAGGGCGCCTGCACGCGCAAGAGCTCCAGCGTCTGGCGCATCTTCACGGCACTGGGCTGGTTGCTGGAGCCAAAGTTGGAATGCGACAGCAGCGCGGCCTTGGGCTTGATGCCAAAGCGCATCATTTCCTCGGCCGCCATGACGGTGATCTCGGCCAGTTGCTCGGCCGTGGGGTCGTAGTTCACATGCGTATCGATGAGGAACACCTGGCGGTCGGGCAGCAGCAGGCCGTTCATGCACGCGTAGGTGTTGACCCCCGCGCGCTTGCCGATCACCTGGTCGATGTACTGCAGGTGGTGTGCCGTCTGGCCCCAGGTGCCGGTGATCAGCCCGTCGACCTCGCCCTTGTGCAGCAGCATGGCGCCAATGAGGGTCAGGCGGCGGCGCATCTCGATCTTGGCGATGGGGGCGGTGATGCCCTTGCGCTCGGTCATGCGGTGGTAGGTCTGCCAGAAGTCGCGGTAGCGGTGGTCCTGCTCGACGTTGACCACGTCATAGTCCTGCCCCTCCTTCAGGCGCAGGCCGAACTTCTCGATGCGCTGCGCAATGATGGCCGGGCGGCCGATCAGGGTGGGGCGGGCGATCTTTTCGTCCACCACGATCTGCGCGGCGCGCAGCACGCGCTCTTCCTCGCCCTCGGCGTAGGCCACGCGCTTCTTGGTGGCGGCCTTGGCGGCGGTGAAGATGGGCTTCATGGTGGTGCCCGAGGCATACACGAAGGTCTGCAGATGGTCGCGGTAGGCGTCCATGTCCGCGATGGGGCGCAGGGCCACGCCGCTGTCAACGGCCGCCTGGGCCACCGCCGGCGCGATCATCATCATCAGGCGTGGATCGAACGGCTTGGGAATCAGGTATTCCGGGCCGAAGGCCAGCGGCTCGCCCACATAGGCCGCGGCCACCACTTCGCTCTGCTCGGCCTGGGCCAGCTCGGCGATGGCGTACACGGCGGCGATTTCCATCTCCATCGTGATGGTGGTGGCGCCGCAATCGAGCGCACCGCGGAAGATGTAGGGGAAGCACAGGACGTTGTTGACCTGGTTCGGATAGTCCGAGCGGCCCGTGGCCATGATGGCGTCGTCGCGCACGGCCTTCACGTCCTCGGGCTGGATCTCGGGGTTGGGATTGGCCAGGGCGAAGATCAGGGGACGCGGTGCCATGCGGGCCACCATGTCCTTCTTGAGCACGCCGCCGGCCGACAGGCCCAGGAACACATCGGCGCCCGTGATGATCTCGCCGAGCGTGCGCGCATCGGTCTTTTGCGCGAAAAAGCGCTTGTCCTCGTCCATCAGCTCGGTGCGGCCTTCATAGACCACGCCGGCGATGTCGGTCACCCAGATGTTCTCGCGCGGAATGCCCAGCTTGACCAGCAGGCCCAGGCAGGCCAGTGCCGCGGCGCCCGCGCCCGAGGTCACGAGCTTGATGCTCTGCAGGTCCTTGCCCGCCACCTTCAGGCCGTTGAGGATGGCGGCGCCCACCGTGATCGCCGTGCCGTGCTGGTCGTCATGGAAGACCGGGATCTTCATGCGCTCGCGCAGCTTGCGTTCGATGTAGAAACAGTCGGGGGCCTTGATGTCTTCCAGGTTGATGCCGCCAAAGGTGGGCTCCAGCGCCGCGATGATCTCGACCAGCTTTTCGGGGTCTTTCTCGTTGATCTCGATGTCGAACACATCGATGCCCGAGAACTTCTTGAACAGCACGCCCTTGCCTTCCATCACGGGCTTGCCGGCCAGCGGGCCGATGTCGCCCAGGCCCAGCACGGCCGTGCCGTTGGTCACCACGCCGACCAGGTTGCCGCGGCTGGTGTACTTGAAGGCGGCGTTGGGGTCCTTGACGATTTCTTCGCAGGGAGCGGCGACACCGGGCGAGTAGGCCAGCGCCAGGTCGTGCTGGTTGACCATCTGCTTGGTGGCCGCAATCGCAATCTTGCCGGGCTTGGGAAACTCGTGGTATTCGAGAGCGGCCTTGCGCAGGAGCGCACGCTTGTCGGGAAGAGGATGGTTGTCGGCCGTGGTGTTCTCGGGCATCAAGCGTCTCCAGCTTTCAGAAAGTGCCGGGGTCCGCGGTGGATCTGCTCGGGGCGGACCGTCGGCTTTGTAAGGGGAGGTGCATTGTAGGCTGGGTCCCGTGAAAGCCCTGGCTCGCCAACGTGCTTATCTGATTGCAACACTTGTTCAGGAAAGGATCAAAGCTGCAAGATCGGAAGCATCGGTTCCGTGGCCAGCGAATGTCTGGCGAGCGGAGCCAGAATGTGCAAGAAAACGCCAGATGCTATGAATGTTGCAGCCATTGGCGTGTGTAGGCGTCTGGCGCGTTTTACGCCGTCTCCGCCAGCGCATCGCCCAGCGCATTGACCAGGCGGTCGATCTCGGCGCGTTCGCTGATGAACGGCGGTGCCAGCTGGATGGTGTCGCCACCGTAGCGCACGTAAAAGCCCTTCTTCCAGCAGTTCATCGCGATCTCGTAGGGGCGCTTGGCAGGCTCGCCGGGCAGCGGCGCAATCGTCAGGCCCGCCGCCAGGCCGAAGTTGCGGATGTCCAGCACATGCCTGGCGCCCTTCAGGCTGTGCACGGCTTCTTCAAAATACGGCGCCAGGGCTTTCACGCGGCCGATCATGTCTTCCTTTTGCAGGATGTCGAGCGTCGCAATGCCCGCTGCACAGGCCACGGGGTGGGCCGAGTAGGTGTAGCCATGCGGGAACTCCAGCATGTAGTCCGGGCCGCCTGCTGCCATGAAGGTGTCGTAGATCTCCTTGCTGGCCACCACGCCGCCCAGCGGCTGCGCCCCGTTGGTGACCTGCTTGGCAAAGTTCAGGATGTCGGGCGTCACGCCAAAGGCCTCGGCGCCGGTCCAGGCACCGCTGCGGCCAAAACCGCTGATCACCTCGTCAAAAATCAGCAGGATGTTGTTCTGCGTGCAGATTTCGCGCAGGCGCTGCAGGTAGCCCGCGGGCGGGATCACCACGCCCGCCGAGCCCGAGAACGGCTCCACGATCACAGCCGCGATGTTCGATGCATCGTGCAGCGCGATCACGTCGAGCAGCCGGTCGGCCAGTTCCTTGCCGGTGGGCGGCATGCCCTTGTGGAACGAGCCCGCCGGCGGCTGGGTATGGGGCAGGTGGTCGGCCTCGACGCCCTGGCCGAACAGCTTGCGGTTGGCCACGATGCCACCGACCGAAATGCCGCCGAAGTTCACGCCGTGGTAGCCCTTTTCGCGGCCGATCAGGCGCGTCTTGGTACCCTGGCCCTTGGCGCGCCAGTAGGCGCGGGCCATCTTGAGGGACGTGTCGGCCGACTCGGAGCCCGAGCCGGTGAAGAACACATAGTCCAGTCCGGCAGGCGTGAGTTCCTTGACGCGGTTGGCCAGCTCGAAACCCAGCGGGTGGCCGAACTGGAAGGCGGGCGCATAGTCCAGCTTCTGCGCCTGTCTGCCAATCGCCTCGGCGATCTCGCGGCGGCCGTGGCCCAGGCCCGCGCACCACAGGCCCGAGAGGCCGTCAAAGATCTTGCGGCCTTCGCTGTCGGTGTAATACGCGCCGCTGCCCTCCACGATCATGCGCGGGTTCTGCTTGAACTGGCGGTTGGCCGTGTAGGGCATCCAGTGCGCGTCCAACCATTCGGCGTCCATGCGGGGTGCGGCGCCAGCGGCGGGGGTGTCGATGGGGGCAAAGCTCATGGGGGTTCTCCGGTGCATACAGATCGGGATGGGCGCCCCGGCTGGGGCACGGAGTCGCCATTGTTGTTCCGGTTGCCAATTGCTCAAAGAACGCAATATCAATGTTCACTTGCTAATTTATGCAAGCATTGACCGTTTTTTCTGTACGGTGACGGCGATTGATTTGCTATTAAATAAATAGCTATTTGTGCTGAACAGGAAAGAGCCTCAGCCTTTTCCCCCAAAGACTGAATCGACCTTTGCTTACAATTCGACCATGCGCAAGCCCACCTTCTACCGATGCGCTGGCGCGGCAGGGCGCTGGCTGGCGGCAGCCTGCCTGCTGGCTGCGCCGCTGGCGGGGGCCGGGCAGACGCCAGCGGTGGCCATCGCGCCCATCCGCATCGGCGTGCTGGCCGTGCTCGAAGGCGAGGACACCCGCCGCCTGTGGCAGCCGCTGGCCGACGGGCTGGCGCGCGCCCTGCCGGAGCACAGCGTGCGGCTGCAGGTGCTCGACCCGGATGCGCTGGAGGCGGCGCTGGCGCGGCAGGCCCTGGACTTCGTGGTGACCAACCCGGGGCACTACGTGCGGCTGGAGGCGCGCCACGGCGCCACGCGCATCGCCACCCAGACCACCGCCGAAAGCGACGACCCCGCCCACACCGTGGGCTCGGCCGTGGTGGTGCGCGCGGGTGCGCCGCTGCCCGCCACGCTCCAGGCCTTGCGCGGGCAGCGCGTGGCGGCCGTGGCCGAAGATGCCTTTGGCGGCTACCAGTTGGTGGCGCATGAGTGGCTGCAGAGCGGCCTGGACGCCGAGGCGGGCGCGGTGCAGCGGGTGTTCACCGGCTTTCCGATGCAGCGCGTGGCCGACGCGGTGCTGGCGGGCCGGGCCGACGCGGGCATCCTGCGCACCTGCGTGCTGGAGCAGCTCGAACGCGCGGGCCGCGTGGCCCCAGGCGCGCTGGTGGTGGTGGGCGCGCGGCCCGATGCGCCGGCGGCCTGCCAGTCGTCCACGCCGCTGTACCCCGGCTGGGCATTTGCCGCGCTGGCCAGCACGCCGCCCGAGCTGGGCCGCACCGTGCTGCTGGCGTTATTGACACTGCCCGCCGATGCCCAGGGCGGCCGCTGGTCGGTGCCCGCTGATTACCAGCGCGTGCATGACGTACTGCGCGCGCTGCAGGCCGAGCCCTATGCGTTCTTGCGCGAGACGCGGGTGCAGGCGCTGCTGGGCCGCTACTGGTACCTGCTGGCCGGCATGCTGGCCATGCTGCTGCTGGGTGCGGCCTACATGCTGCATGTGGAACTGCTGGTCAAGCGTCGCACCGCCGAGCTCACGCGCAGCCTGCGCGAGCGCGAACGGCTGGCGCAGCAACTGGCGCAGGGCCAGGAGACCATGGACCACCTCTCGCGCCTGTCCATCCTGGGCGAGCTGTCGGCCACGCTGGCGCACGAACTCAGCCATCCGCTGGCCACCATTGCCAACTACGCCGCCAGTGTGCAGCGGCGTGCCGCGAGCGGCAAGCTCACGCCCGACGCGCTGGCACAGGCGCTGCAGGAAATGGCCCAGGAAACCGAGCGTGCCACGCGCGTGATCGCCAGCATCCGGGCGCTGGCACGCCGGCGCGTGCCAGTGCGCGTGCTCAGCGACCCGGTGGCACTGGCCAACGAGGCCGTGGCGCTGTTTGGCGGCCTGCTGGGCCGGGCACCGCCGATTCGCGTCGAATGCGCGCCCGGCAGCCGGGGCCTGCGTGTGCCAGGTGACCCGCAGCAGATCCAGCAGGTGCTGCTGAACCTGCTCAAGAATGCGCTGGACGCCCACCGCGCTGCTGGTCGTGCCGATGCGCCCATCGCCGTGCACATCGAGCACCGTGAGGGCCGCCTGGCCATCGCCGTGCAGGACCAGGGCGCGCCCCTGAGCGATGCCGAGCGCGCGCGGCTGTTCGAGCCCTTCTACACCACCCGCCCCGACGGCCTGGGCCTGGGCCTGGCCATCTGCCGGGGCATTGCCGAAACGCATGGCGGTGCGCTGCAGGCCCGCCCGGTGGATGCCAACGGCGGCCCCGGCATGGTGTTCGAATTGCTGCTGCCGCTCGGCCCCACCGCCCTACCGGGCCCAGACCCGCAGGAACCCACGCCATGACTGCATCCCCTCCCATCGTCCATGTGGTGGACGACGACCCCGCCTTCCTGCGCTCGACCCTGTTCATGGTCGAAGGGCTGGGTTTTGCGCCCGTGGGTTACGCGCAGGCGCAGGATTTTCTGGACGCCCATCCAGCGCCCGCGCCCCAGGGCTGTTGCCTGCTGCTGGACATCCGCATGCCGCGCATGAGCGGGCTGGAGCTGCAGCGGCGCCTGGCCGACCTGGGGCGCGACTATCCCATCGTGTTCATGACTGGGCATGGCGACATCGACCAGGCCGTGCAGGCCATGCGCGCGGGCGCCATCGACTTTCTGCAAAAGCCTTTTCGTGAGCAGGCGCTGCTCGATGCCCTCAACTACGCCGTAGGCGTGAACCTGGCGGCGCAGCGCCAGCAGGGGCTGCGCGCCGCCGCGCAGGAGCAGCTCGGGCGCCTGTCGCCGCGCGAGCGCGATGTGGCGCGCCTGGTGGCATTGGGCCTGAGCAACAAGGAAGTGGCGCGGCAGCTGAGCATCAGCGACCACACCGTGCATGTCCACCGCCAGCGCATCACCGAGAAGACCGGCAGCGGCCATGCCGCCGACCTGGCCCGCCTGATCTTGCGCGCCGACCCCCGGGCGCTGGACGACGGCGGCACCTCCGTACCGCCGTCGCACCCTGTTTGAGCTATCAAATCAAGAGCTGTTAGCGCTTTTCCAGAAAGCGCTACAGCCATAATTGTCTGAGCTTTCAGGCCTTTAGCGGGCAGGCTGGGGCGCGGCCTTGGCGCGCTCGGCGGCGGCACCGGCCTTGAGCTGCTCCATCATTTCCTTTTGCTTGGCCACCAGCGGCGGGAAGGGGCCAAAGCGGTGCTGGTCTGCATCGGCGCCCAGCAGGTAGGGCGGGAAGGCCGAGTCCACGGGTTTGTTCCAGCGTGCCGGGAAGTCCACCTCCAGGTTGGCCTTGGTGGGGCGCGGCTTGGAGAGCATGAACCCGGCCACGTCGTAGGCCTCGTCATCGCTCAGTTGCGGCGCGTCGTGCGAGGCGCCCAGCGGCATGTTGTGCTTGATGAAGCGCGTGGCCATGATCAGGCGGTTCATGCCCGCGCCGTTGTTGAAGGTGTCGTTGCCCCACAGCGGCGGGAAGGTGTAGCCCTGCGCATCGCCCACCTGGCCGGCGCGCACACCCTGGCCGTCGGGGCCGTGGCACACCGCGCACTTGGCTGCGTACACCTTGCTGCCCGCCACCGTGTCGGCGCGCCGGTTGGGCATCTTGCTTTGCACCATGCCCGCACCCTGCACCTCGGCGCCCACGGGAATGCCCTTGGACAGGAAGGAAATGTAGGTCACAAAGGCCTTCATCTCGCGCGAGTCCAGCGGCAGGGGCTTGCCGCTCATGCTGCGCTCCATGCAGCCGTTGACGCGTTCTTCGACGGTGCTGATGGCGTCCTCGCGCCCGCGGTATTGCGGGAAGGTGGCCGACACGCCGCTCCAGGGCATGGCGAAGGGCTTGGTGGCATTGCTCTGGTGGCACGAGGCACAGGCCAGGTTGTTGCCCGCCAGGCGGCGGCGCACGTCCTGCACCTCGGGGCCAATGTGGGCAAAGGTGCGCGTGGTCAGCTCGTGCCCATACTTCACCAGCTCGCGGTATTGGCCGGGCGGCAGCTGGTCGATCTCGGGCACGGCGCGGCCCACCAGGTTGACGGGTGCGGGCGCATCGCCGGCGGCCAGGGAGGCCGTGCAAAGCAGGGCCAGTGCGGGGGCGGCCAGCAGTTTCTGAAGAGAGGGAGTCATGGTCTTGTTCCTTTCTTGTGGGACGCGACCATGGTAGGTGGAGGCCTGGGGCCAATGCAAGCGCCTGTTCCGGCCAAGCCGGTAGCCTTTTTCGGCTATTGCGTTCGCGCTGGCACCGGCTGTCGGGCTGGTAGCCTTGGGGGGTGTTTTCCCCTTGCCCCCATCACCGCCATGCCCGCCCCTTCCCCCCGTGAACGCGCCGTGCTGGGCCAGCTCAGCGACATGGACCTGCGCCTGCTGCAGGTGTTCAAGAGCGTGGCCGAGTGCGGCGGCATGTCGGCGGCCGAGCTGGAGCTGAACATCGGCACCAGCACCGTCAGCCGCCACATGAAAGACCTGGAGACGCGCCTGGGCCTCACGCTGTGCCGGCGCGGGCGGGCGGGCTTTGCCCTCACGCCCGAGGGCCAGCGCGTGTACGACGAAACTCTGCGGCTGCTGAGCGCCGTGGACGCGTTTCGCAGCAGCATCGACGACATCCACCGCCGCATGGGCGGGCGCCTGGAGGTGGCGGTGTTCGACAAGACCGCCAGCAACCCGGCGGCGCACATCGGTGACGCGATTGCGCTGTTCTCCGAGCAGGCACCGGACGTGAGCCTGCAGATGCATGTGGCCTCGATCAACGCCATAGAGCGCGGGTTGATCGACGGCAGCCTGCATATCGGCATCATCCCGGCGCACCGCGCCTCGCAAAGCCTGGTGTATGCCAACCTGTTCACCGAGACCATGCTGCTGTACTGCGGCGCGCGCCACCCGCTGTTCGGGGCCGACCATGCGGCCCTGACCTGGGACGCCTTGCGCGCCCACCAGTTTGCCGGCCTGGGCTACCACTCGCCCAACATGGAGCTGAGCCACAGCGCGCACCTGCCGCGCAAGGCCACGGGGTTTGACCAGGAGTCGATCGCCACGCTCATCCTCTCGGGCCGCTACCTGGGCTTTCTGCCCGATCACTACGCCGAAGCCTTCGTGCGCCAGGGCCAGATGCAGGCCGTGCAGCCCGCGCAGTTTTTCTACCGCTGCCAGTTTGTCAGCGTGCTGCGCAAGTCGCCCCAGCCATCGCGCGCGGCCCAGGCTTTTGCGCAATGCCTGCTGGCCGCGCATGGTGGGTAGTCCCACGGCATTGCGCCAGCCTTGCGAGATCGTCCACAGGATCTGAGGGCGCCAGCCTGCAAACCCTCAGGGCACAGGACCGGCGGGTGGGTGCGCTGCTCGGCGTGAAAGCCTGATACGGTTTCGCCTTCCAACGTCCATCAACCCGCCGAAGCCAGTCCGGCCAGGCGCTGGACCAGCCAGCGCTGAAAGGCAAGGCCCGCTCTGCTTCGGCTGTGCAAGGGAATGCGGTACATGGTGGGCTCCTTGAAGTGGTGGGTGGTTCAGGCGTTGTGCAGTGCCGGGCTGTTGCCTGCCTGGCGGCGCGCGGCACGCTCCCAGGCTTTTTCGTGGAAGAAGAAGGCCACGGCCTGCACCGTGGGCTCCAGCAGGCTCAGCGTGAGCGAGGCCCACAGGTTGCCGGTGACGGCATAGGCCACCAGCGCGGCCACGCAGATGTGGATGAGGTAGTAGCTGCCCGTCTTCATCAGCATGGTCTTGTTCTGGCGGGCGGTGCGGCGGATGGGGGACATGGCGGACTCCTTGGCTTCGACAGGGCCTGCGGTGAAAAACAGGCACATTCAAATGGTAGTCATTCTCAATATCGATGGCCAATTGATCGTGCCTAAGCCGCGGATAGCCGACCGCAGCCGGTGCCGGACAAGCCGCCTTCCGCGTCACCCCCCGTTGCTATGATGGCCGCCTTTCCCCCCAACCCCTCATCGCAACCGGGAGCACCGCATGGCCCTCATGGACTTCATCAAGAAACAGTTCATCGACATCCTGGAGTGGACCGAAGCGGGCGATGGCACCCTGGCCTGGCGCTACCCGATGGCGGGGATGGAAATCCAGAACGGTGGCACGCTGGTGGTGCGCGAGTCGCAGATGGCCGTCTTCGTCAACGAGGGCCAGGTGGCCGACGTGTTCGGCCCCGGCACCTACAAGCTCACCACGCAGACCCTGCCGGTGCTCACCTACCTGAAGAACTGGGACAAGCTGTTCCAGTCGCCCTTCAAGAGCGATGTGTACTTCTTCAGCACGCGCCAGCAGATCGACCAGAAATGGGGCACGCCCCAGCCCATCACCATCCGCGACAAGGACTTTGGCGCCGTGCGCCTGCGCGCGTTCGGCAACTACGCCTACCGCATCGCCGACCCCAAGCTGTTCCACACCGAGATCTCGGGCACGCGCGACAGCTACCCCGTGGCCGACCTCGAAGGCCAGCTGCGCGGCCTGGTGCTGCAGAACATCAGCAACGCCATCGCGGGCAGCGGCCTGCCGTTTCTCGACCTCGCCGCCAACCAGGTGGTGTTTGCCGAAGCGCTGGCCAAGGAGCTGGCGCCCGTTTTTGCCAAGATTGGCCTGGCCATCGAAAGCCTGACGGTGCAGAACGTCTCGCTGCCCGAAGAGCTGCAGAAGATCCTCGACCAGAAAATCGGCATGGGCATGGTCGGCAACGACATGGGCAAGTTCATGCAGTACCAGACCGCACAGGCCATCCCGAAGTTTGCCGAAGGCGCGGGCAGTGGCGGTGGCGGCATTGCCGGCGACGCCATGGGCCTGGGCGCCGGTGTGGCGCTGGGCCAGGTGCTGGCGCAAAACCTGCAGGCGGGTTTGCAAGGCGGCGGGGCGGCGGCGCAGGCGCCTGCGGCGGCGGCCCCGGTGGGCGTGCGGCCCGACGAAGTGATGGCCACGCTGGAGAAGCTGGGCGAGCTCAAGGCCAAGGGCATCCTCACGCAGGAAGAGTTCGACGCCAAGAAGGCCGAGCTGCTCAAGAAGCTCGTTTGATTGCTATTGTTTAGATAGCTTCTGACGCTTGAAGAATAAGCGCCAGAGGCCAAAAATACCTGAAAGAATGGCGACCAGCGCCACCCAACGTTATTACCGCGCGCCCTGCCCGGGCTGCGGCGCGCCGGTGGAGTTCCGCAGCGCGCAGTCCACGCACGCCGTCTGCGGTTACTGCCAGAGCACCGTGGTGCGCAGCGGCGAGGTGCTCACGCGCCTGGGCAAGATGGCCGAGCTGTTCGACGACCACAGCCCGCTGCAGCTCATGGCCAGCGGGCGCATCACGGAGGGTGGCAAAGCGCAGCCCTTCACGCTGATCGGCCGCCTGCAGTACAAGGGCGACGCGGGTGTCTGGACCGAATGGGCCGCCTTTTTGCAAGACGGCACCCTGGCCACGCTGGGCGAGGACAACGGCGCCTACGTCTTCACCCGCCCCATCGACCCCGGCCGCGAGCTGCCCGAGGCCGCGCGCTTGCGCATCGGCACCACCACGGCCATCAACGGCAAGCCCTACAGCGTGGCCTACACCGGCCAGGCCCAGCTGATCTCGGCGCAGGGCGAGCTGCCCAGGCTGCCGCCGCTGGGCCAGCCCTTCGGCATGGTCGAGTTGCGCAGCAGCGACGGCGAAGTGCTCAGCATCGACTACGGCCACACCCCGCCCAGTGTCGAGCGCGGCCGCGCCGTGCTGCTCGAAGACCTGCAGCTCCAGGGCCTCAAAGACGAATCCGCCAAGGACGAAAAAGGCCGCCAGTTCAACTGCCCGCACTGTGGTGCGCCGGTGCAGGTGCAGCTGGCCACCACCCAAAGCATCACCTGCGGCGCGTGCGCCAGCATCATCAGCCTCGACGACGGCGTGGGCGGCGAGCTGCGCTCGGCCATGCAGGACGAACCCGTGCGCCCCATCATCCCGCTGGGCGCCAAGGGCCAGCTGCAGGGCGTGCACTGGCAGGTGGTGGGCTTTCAGCACCGCATGGGGGTGGCGCCCGGCGACGACGAACACTTCGGCTGGAGCGAATACCTGCTCTACAACCAGATGCGCGGCTTTGCCTTTCTGGTCGATTCGGAAGAAGGCTGGAGCATGGTGCGCCCCACCACCGGCGCGCCGCAGATGGCCGCCAGCGGCCGCAGCGCCACCTATCTGGGCACCCCCTACCAGCTCAAATACACCTACGACGCCGAAACCACCTACGTGCTGGGCGAGTTTTACTGGCAGGTGGAGCGCGGCCAGAAAACCAGCAACCGCGACTTTGAAAGCAGCAAGGGCCTGCTGTCGATGGAGCAAAGCAAAAACGAGATCACCTGGTCCGCCGGCGACAGGCTGGCCAGCGACACCGTGGTCAAGGCGTTCGGGCTGGAAGACAAGAAAGACGTGCTGCAGCGCGACGACCCCGGCCCCTTCGTGGCGGCCAAGGGGGCGGGCTGCGGCACGGTCATCCTCATCGTGGTGGTGTTGCTCATCGTGCTCATCATCATGAGCAACTGCTCGGGCTCGTCGGGCAGCAGCTACCGCAGTTCGGGCGGCTCGTTCGGGGGGTATTCCTCCGGCGGCAGCCACAAATGACATTTCAAGGAGAAACACACCATGGCAGGAATTGAGTGGCTTCGGCCCGCGGCCTTTCTCGGCTCCATCCTCTATGCGCTGATCGGCGTGCTCATCTTCTGGCTGTGCTTCTGGCTGATCGACAAGATCACCCCTGCCGACCTGTGGCGCGAAATCGTCGAAAAACAAAACCAGGCCCTGGCCCTGGTGGTGGCCGCGATGTGCCTGGGCATCAGCATCATCGTGGCGGCGGCGATACATTGAAACACCCCCCTGAGCGGCTGCGCCGCTGCCCCCCGCTCTCGCATCGCTGCGCGATACGGGCAGGGGGACGACGCCAGCGCACGCCAGCGAAGCGCCGCCCGAGCGGCTTGGCGGCCCTTGCGCGGCGCCCGCTGGCCAGCGCCGCGCCCATTGCATGCGCCGTCACATGAAGGAAACTGGCCCCTCCGGCCCCCGCCCCATCGAAGTCGCCCTGCTCATCAGCGTGTTCGTGGTGGCCGCCTGCGGCTTGCTGTACGAGCTGGCGGCGGGCGCGCTGGCGTCGTACCTGCTGGGCGACTCGGTGCTGCAGTTTTCCACCATCATCGGCACCTACCTGTTCGCCATGGGCGTGGGCTCCTGGCTGTCGCGGTACTTCGAGCGGCAGCTGCCCGCGCATTTCCTGCGCATCGAGCTGCTGGTGGCGCTGATGGGCGGGGCGCTGCCGGCCACGCTGTTCCTGGCCAACGCCTACACGCCGGGCGCTTTTCGCTTCCTGCTGTACGGCATGGTGTTCATGGTGGGCACGCTGGTGGGGCTGGAGATTCCGCTGGTCATGCGCATCTTGAAGCGCAACGTGGCGCTGAAAGACCTGGTCTCGCAGGTGCTGACCTTCGACTATCTTGGCGCGCTGGCCGTGTCGCTGGCGTTCCCGCTGCTGCTGGTGCCGCAGCTGGGGCTGATCCGCACGGGCCTGCTGTTTGGCCTGATGAATGCGCTGGTGGCGCTGTGGGCCGTGTGGCTGTTCCGGTACGAGCTGCGGCGCCTGAAGGCGCATGTGGCGGCCTGCGCGATGGTGCTGGGCATTCTGCTGGCGGCCCTGGCCGGGGCCGAGCAGATCACCAGCTTTGCCGAAGACAAGTTCTACCAGGACCGCATCGTGTTCAGCACGGCATCGCCCTACCAGCGCATCGTGGTTACGCAGGGCCGCAATGGCCACCGGCTGTACCTCAACGGCAACCTGCAGTTCTCGGAAAGCGACGAATACCGCTACCACGAGGCCCTGGTGCACCCGGCCATGGCGGCGCACGGCGCACCCCGGCGCGTGGCGGTGCTGGGCGGCGGCGACGGCATGGCGGTGCGCGAGATCCTGAAATACCCCTCGGTGGAATCGGTCACGCTGGTCGAGCTGGACCCGGCCATGACGCGCATCTTCACAGGCAACCCCATGCTGGCGCGCCTGAACGGCCACGCCTTGCAAGACCCCAGGGTGAAGATCGTCAACACCGATGCCTTTGGCTGGCTGCAGGCAGGGACGGACACTTTTGATGTCATCGTGGTGGACTTTCCCGACCCTACGAACTTCTCGATAGGCAAGCTCTACACCAACAGCTTCTACGCGCTGCTCGACAAGCGCCTGGCCGCCAGCGGCTACGCCGTGGTGCAGACCACTTCGCCCCTGGTGGCGCGCCAGAGTTTCTGGACCGTGGTGCAGACCATCGAGTCGGCGGGTCTGCGCACGGCGCCCTACCATGCCCATGTGCCCAGCTTTGGCGAGTGGGGTTTCGTCATCGCCAGCCGACGCCCCTGGCGCCTGCCCGAGGCGCTGCCCGCGGGGCTGCAGTTTTTGGGCGCTGGCACGCTGCCGCTGCTGTTTGATTTTCCGCTGGACATGGTGCGCGTGCCGGCCGAGGTGAACCGGCTGTCGAACCAGGCGCTGGTGCACACCTACGAGCGCGAGTGGGGAAAGCACTAGATGCCCCCTGAGCCGCTGCGCGTCTTCCCCCTCAGTGTGACGCCACCACTGGCCCGGCCAAGCCGGTCCCCCGGCGGCACGGGTCTGGAGCGTGCCCGTTGCGTGCGCTGCGCTGTATCACCGGCGCAGAATCAAGCCCCATGCAACGCCGCCATTTCCTAGCCACGGCTGCCACCTCGGCGGCGGCTGCCTTGCTGTCGGCGGGGTGTGACAAGGTACCGCGCACGCTCGAAGGCGGCTTCACCGGCATCGACATGGCGCGCGGCCATGCGCTGCGCGACCTGCTGACCACCGGCACGTTGCCCGCGCCTGCCCTGGTGCGCCGCACGCAGGTCGTCATCGCGGGCGGCGGCGTGGCCGGGCTGGCGGCGGCGCGCTCGCTGCGGCTGGCGGGGGTTCATGATTTCGCCCTGCTGGAGCTGGAAGACGAGGCCGGCGGCAACAGCCGCGGCGGCCAGGTGAACGGCATTGCTTGCCCGCTGGGCGCGCACTACCTGCCCGTGCCTGGCGACGACGCGCGCGAGGTGCAGAACCTGCTGGAAGAGCTGGGCCTGCGCCAGCGCGTGGCCGGGCGCTGGCGCTACGACGAGCGCCACCTGTGCCACAGCCCGCAGGAGCGCCTGTTCTTCGAGGGCGAGTGGCAAGAGGGCCTGCTGCCCGTGCAGGGCGTGGGCGCGGCCACGCTGGCGCAGTACCGGCGTTTTGCCGAGCGGGTGCAGGCGCTGGGCCAGGCCGCGCGCTTCACCATGCCCATGCTCAAGAGTTTTGACTCAAAAAGGTCTATTGCGCCTGTCCAGAAGGCGCTGGATGCTATCACTTTTGGTGAATGGCTGGTGCGCGAAAACCTGGACGACCCGCACCTGCGCTGGTACCTCGACTACTGCTGCCGCGACGACTACGGCGCCGGCACGGCGCGTGTGTCGGCCTGGGCCGGCATCCACTACTTCGCCAGCCGCCACGGCTTCCATGCGCCGGGCGATGCCGCGCCCGAGGAGCGCGAGGGCGTGCTCACCTGGCCCGAGGGCAATGGCTGGCTCACCCGGCGCCTGGCCGCGCCGCTGCAGGACGGCGGGCAGCTGCGCACTGCCTGCAGCGTGCTGCGCATCGCCGAGGGCCGCCACGGCGTGGAGGTGGACGCCTACAACCACGCCACCGACAGCGTGGAGCGCTGGCAGGCGCAGCGCTGCATCGTGGCGCTGCCGGTGATGGTGGCCGCGCGCGTGGTGCAACAGCCTCCGGCTTTCCTGCGCGAGGCCGCGCGGCGCCTGCAGTGGGCGCCCTGGCTGGTGGCCAATATCCACATCGATGCACCGCTGGCCGACCGCCCCGGCGCCGCGCCCGCGTGGGACAACGTGCTCTACGGCGACACCAACCCCGGCGGCCTGGGCTATGTGGACGCCGGCCACCAGCGCCTGGATCCCCGCGCCGTGCTCGCCGGGCCCACCGTGCTCAGCTACTACCAGGCCCTGGGCGATGTGCCGCAGGGCCGCGCGCAACTGGCCAACCAGCCCTGGACGCACTGGGCCCAGGCTGCGCTGGCCGCTTTGAGCGGCCCCCACCCCGACCTGCCGCGCCGCGCCACGCGCATCGACATCACCCGCTACGGCCATGCCATGGCCATCCCCACGCCGGGTGTGCTGGGTTTTTTAAGCCAGATGGGCCTGCAGCGCCCGTCCAATACGCGCAACCAGCGATCCCATGGTGATCGAACTGCCTGGCTGCCCACGCCCACCACGGCGCGGCTGGCGTTTGCGCACAGTGACTGGTCGGGGTATTCGGTGTTCGAAGAGGCCTTCACGCGCGGGCATGGCGCGGGACTGGCGGTGGCGCGGTAGGGCGCCAACTGCCCACCGGCTTGCCACATTGGCGCGGTTGCCGCGCGTGATCCCGGCACTGCGCGCCGCACATGTGGCGATGCGAGGTGTTTTCCGTGCTTTGAAATCCGCGTCGTCAAAAGCGATAGGTGACGCGCGCGGTGCCGCCCCAATGGCGCTGCACAAAACGCGGTTGCAAGGCCGCTCCCACGGGTATGCCGTTGCGTAACAGGGCCTTGGCCGTACCTGCGCTGGTCTGTTCGCGCCGAAAAGACATGCCGGCCTGCCATGACCATCCAGGCTGGGTTGCTGCCTCCCCGCCCTCCAGCTCCAGGGCCAAAGCCAGCAGGCGGTTGCTTCCAAGCTTCAGACTCACCGGGTCGGCACTGGGCAAATCCAGCTTGACGTGCCCACCCGGCCCGCCGCCCAGCCAGGTAGATGCCGTGAGGCGCACACGCTCACCCAGCCCCGCCTGGTAGCGCGCACCCAGCGCGGCCTGCCAGTAGCCAAAACGCTCGGGATAACCGAGCACATTGCCCTTGCCGGCGATGTCGCGCTCGGTATGTCGATAACCCAGTTGTGAACCCATGGACCAACCGGCATTCATGGGTAGCCATGCATGCACCGCGAGGTGCTGAGCCTGCAGGCGGCTGTGGGTTTGAAATGGTGCCTGGGTGCTGGTCAGGCCGTCGTAATCGCGCTCACCGCGGCTCAGTGTCCAGTGCACGGACCAGTCCAGTGTGCGGCACTGCCCCGCCATTTGCAGGCCAACGACCTTGAGGGTTCCTTGCTCACGTACCAAGGATCTTCCCTGCGCGTCGAATTCTTCCCACTGGCTTCGTTCCGCGCCGGCCAGGGCCCCCAACCTGGGCGCCCCGCAGTCCACGGCAGCCGCAGTGCCGGGCATAGCCACCAAGCAGGCCCATACCAACCTCCGCCAGGTTGTCCTGCCGCGATGGTGGGTGGCTAGCATTCTTAAAGGATTTCGTTCCAGCGTTTGGTCACGGTCGTCTCGTAGGTGCCATTGCCGTCCGCATCGAGGTCGATGGTCACGTCGGTGGCGCTGGTCGCCGTTACCCTCACCTTGGAACCTGCCGCGCCAAGGATGGTCGCCTGACCGCTGGCCGGGTAAGTCTGGCTACTGGAGCGCACAAAAGCCACCGGCGTGTCGATGCTGACAGCCTTGGAGTCGATGACCGAGCTGGCCAGGGTGCCACGGAAGGAAGAGGTCCAGTTGGCACCGCTTCCAGCGGGGCTCACCTTGAGCGATGTGTCGTATTTCGTGAGGGTCTGGCTGGATGTGACGCCCGCGTAGGTCCTGCTGATTGCAAAACTGTCAATGGCAAGCGCGAGAGACTGGTCGACGTCACTGCGTGCATCGATGTTCATCGTCATGCTGCCATTGGCGGCAACGCGTGTGGTGGAGGATTGCGCCGTCAGGTTGTTGAAGCTGAGGGTACCGGACAGGGTGTATGGATAACCGCTTTCAAAGTTGCCCGCCGCGCTAATCAAGGTCACGCTCAGTTGCCCGTTCAGCACCTGGCCGTCGAATGAACAGTTGTTTGCCGTCAACGCAACGGAATCACCCGCGTCGGCCTGCTGGTTGCCGTTGAGATCGTTCTCGACAACAGTCAGAGTGCCGCCACCCGCGCATTGCTCGGTGAAGGTCTGCGTGGCGCCCACGGCTTGCACCGAAGCATTTGCGATGCGGCCCGGTGTCTTGGACAGCTGGCTCTGGCCGAAACGGATCAGCGTGCTGGAGTCGCTGACCTGCGCACCCACGACAAGGCTGGTGGCTTCCAGCAAGAAGGAGTTCGAAGACAAGGCCTCCTGGGCCACGGCCACATAGTTGGCGGGCGTGATGGTGGCCTGCGTTGCTGTCGAGGGGGCGGGAGGCGTTCCTGCCGAGCCCCCCCCTCCGCCACCACAGGCAACCAGAATCGTTGAAGCAGCTATGACAGTCAGAGCAAAGCGCATTTTGTGCCCCCATCGTTGTAGAAGGTAACACGCTACTGCGTGAGTGTTACTCAAAAATTACATTTTCAGCGGTCTGGCATGGTGGCTTCCGATGTGGCTTGGCCTGTGCATAAAGGCTGGGCATCGGCGACTGGTCGGGATATTCTGTGTGCGAAAGGCCTTTACCTGCGGGAATGGCGCGGGGCTGGTGGTGGCGTGGCTTTCCCCCGGGTTCGGTGCGTGGCATGCGCGGCGGGCCACAGGCGCGCGCATGCCACGCCGGGCGGCTTCAGGGCAGCGCCACGCCCGCCTTGGTGATGACCTTCTGGTGCGAGTAATCGCCCGGCGCGGGGCGGGCGATGGTGCCCTGGGCGATCACATAGTCCACAAAGCTCTGCGTATAGAGCAGGTAGGTATTGACATAACGGCCTGCGGCGTAGATCGGCTTGAGCGTGGCATAGCCGTCACCGCCTGCGGCCACGAAGTCGTTGGTCACCAGCACATAGGTATGGGCCGGGTCGATGGCGGTCCAGGCACCCGTGGTCTTGCTGCGCACCTGCACGTTGCTGAAGCGTTGGCCCTTGGTCTTGCTCATGTCCAGGTCCCAGCGCAGGCCGGCGGCGTAGGGGTGCGCGCCGTCCGAGGGCACGGCGGCGTCCAGATGGGCGGCCACGCCGTCTTCCAGGGCGGCAATCACTTCGGAGCCCTTGAGGTCCATCTCGACCAGCACGTTGGTGAACGGCAGCAGCGTGAAGGCCGTGTTCATGCTCAGCGTGCCGGCGGCAATCGGGGTGCGCACACCGCCGGCGTTTTGCAGCGCAAAGTCAGCGCGCTTGCTGGCGCGCAGGAAGGCCTCTGACACCACCTGGGCGGCATCGCTGCCACGGGCCAGGGTGTTGGCGGTTTCGCAGCCCGCCACACCCGTGTTGCGGCTGTTGGAGCCGCCGGGTACGCGCATCAGGCACAGGGCTTCGCTGGCCGTGCCGATGGGGATGGCCTTCTGGGCAGTGACCTGAGAGGCATAGGAGGACAGCGTCTGCGTCGCTGTGGCGTCGGGTGTCACGACCTTCACGTTGGCGCTGGATGCCAGCTTGCTGACCAGTGCCGCGCGATCGGCATCGGCCAGCGGTTGCCAGGTGCCGGCGCTGTCCTTGCGCTTGAAGCTGTCGCCAATCACCAGCTGGGTCTTGCCGCCGCAGCTGGCGACGCTGCCCTGGTCGTTGAACTTCACGTTCATGAGGCCGTAGGCCTTGGCGTATTCCCAGGCCTGGCCGATACACACCGTTTCGCCCGATCGGTTGGTCACCACCGTCGGGTAGGTGCCGGTGGCGGATGCAACCCCTACGGCCTTGAAGTCGCCCAGCAGGGTGTGCGAATCGCCCCCGATGACCACGTCCACGTCGGTCAGTTTGGCGGCGATCTGCTTGTCGTTGTCGTAGCCCAGGTGCGACAGCAGCACGATGTGGCGCACGCCCTTGGCCTTGAGTTCGTCGATCGCCTTTTGCGCCGAGGCGGCTTCATCCAGGAACTGGGTGGTGGCCAGCGGGCGCGACGAGGTGGTTGTCTTGCCGGCAATGGTCAGGCCCACGATGCCGACGTCCACGCCATCGATCTTCTTGATGGTGTAGGGCTGCAGGTAGGCCGGGGCGCCTGCCGGAGCCAGGGGCGTGCCGGCCTGCGGCACGATGTTGGCCGACAGCGCGGGCGTCTTGCAGTTGCCGCCGTTGGCCGGGTCGGCCAGGGCATCCAGAAACCCCTTGAAGACGCCATCGCCGTCGTCAAACTCGTGGTTGCCCGGAATGAAGGCGTCAAAGCAGATGCTGTTCATCATCTGCGCATCGGCCTTGCCCTTGAAGAAGGTGTAGTACAGCGAGCCTGTGATGGCATCGCCCGCGTGCAGCTTGAGCAGGTTGGGCGTGCCGGCCAGCGACTTGAACAGCGCCGTCTGGCGCGCAAAGCCACCCAGCTCCACTTGCGTGGCCAGGCCGTCGAGGGTGAGTTCGGTGGTGGCAAACGCGTCGAGCTGCGAGTGGTGGTCGTTGATGTGGGCAATGTTCAGCTCGATGGCCTTGAAGCCGGGCGCATCGTCACTGCCGCCGCAGGCCACCAGGCCCAGGGAGAGCGCGCCCATCAGGGCCAGGGCCAGCGGACGGCGGGGCGATACAAACGGGATGTGCAGGGGCATGGCGGGTCTTCCGTAATGTGACGACTTGAAACAACGAAGGCGCAGTGTTTTGCCCTTGCATGACGGCCGTGTGACGTGCCCGCAATGCCCCTGCACAAGGGCGTGCCGCGCGTCATCTCTTGCGCGCAACCATGTCATCCCCGCGTCACAGCCGGTGGCTATCGTTGCGGCATTGTTCTGTTGCCTGACTGCCGTTGCCATGCCGATCCTTTCCCTTGCGCCCCTGAACGCGACCATTGCCGCCGTGCTGACCGTGACCGCCAGCGCCTGGGGCCTGCCTGCCGCCGTGCAGGCCGCCTGATCCCGCTCTCTCCCTGCGCGTCCAGCGCGCTGCACCCGCGACGAGCGGGCGGTCCTTGCCCGACAATCCATTGCCTGCCTTGTGCCTGCAGGCCGCGGTGATGTCCCTTTCTGCGTTCCCTGCGCCCCGGTGCACCTGCGCGCCCTCGCGCACCGCGACCTTGAGGGTGCTCCGGCCGCGCAGCAGGCCTGCTATGGCGCGGGCCATGCGTGTTTGATACGCAACGGCATTCGTGGCGCGTAATGCCAGTGTCATGGCGCCTTCACGGGCGGGTCATGTGGCCCCGGCATCGTTGCGGCTTCATCCACGCCGATAGCCACCATGCTCCGAATCACTTCCCTGGCCGCCTGCACCGCACTGTTGTGCGCAGCCTCCTCTGCCGCCCTGGCCCAGCAGGCCTATCCCGCCACGCTGGTGGGCCACGCCGTGCTGCCCGCCCTCTCGCTGATTGCCGCGCCCAAGGCCGCGCCGGCGGACCTGCAGACCAGCGGCAAGTTCACCACCGGCAGCCGCGTCGAGAAGCTGGCCAGCGTGGAAGGCAAGTCGGTCGGCCGACCCACCGGCATCGCGCTGCCGTTCAAGGGCCAGCCGCTGCAGGGCCATTCGGGCATCAAGCGCATGGCCGACGGGTCGTTCTGGATCCTGACCGACAACGGCGCGGGCTCCAAGGCCAACTCGCCCGATTTCATGCTGCACCTGAGCCACTACACCGTGGATTTCAAGAGCGGCCAGTTCCACCGCCTCAAGACCGTCTTCCTGCACGACCCTGACAAGAAAGTGCCGTTTCGCATCACCCACGAAGGCACCGACAAGCGCTACCTGACGGGCGCCGACTTCGACCCCGAGAGTTTCCAGTTCGCCGGTGGCGCGCTGTGGATCGGCGACGAGTTTGGCCCCTTCCTCATCAAGGCCGACCTGAACGGCAAGGTGCTGGCCGTGTTCGAGACCCAGGTGGACGGCAAGCTGGTGCGCTCGCCCGATGCGCCCGGCGTGCTGATGCCCGGCGCCCCCGACGCCAAGCCCACGGCGTTCGAGGTCAAGCGCTCCAAGGGCTATGAAGGCATGGCCGCCTCCAGGGATGGCAGCAAGCTCTACGCGCTGCTCGAAGGCGCGCTGTGGAACGAAGAGGCCAAGGCCTACGAAAACCTGGGCGGCAAGCAGTACCTGCGCGTGCTGGAGTTCGACGTGAAGTCCGAGCAGTGGACGGGCCGCCACTGGAAGTACGTGCTGGAGGCCAACCACCACGCCATCGGAGACTTCAACATGATCGACGCCAGCACGGGCCTCATCATCGAGCGCGACAACGGCGAAGGCACGGCCGACAAGGCCTGCCCCGCAGACAACAAGCGCGCCGACTGCTTCCACGACCTCGCCAGGTTCAAGCGCATCTACAAGGTGGAAATGAGTGACGCCAATGTGGGCGGCGAGATCCGCAAGGTGGGCTACATCGACCTCATGGCCATCCAGGACCCGCAGCGCCTGGCCCGGAAGCCGCTAAACAACGGCGTGCTGACCTTCCCGTTCTTCACCATCGAGAACGTGGACATCGTGGACAGCACCCACATCGTGGTGGGCAACGACAACAACCTGCCTTTCAGCTCCAGTCGCGAGCCCAACCAGGCGGATGACAACGAGCTGGTGCTGCTCGAAGTGGGCGAACTGCTCCGAGCGAAATGAAGTGACACCCCCCGCGTTTTCCCCCCGCTCTCGCGCTGCGCGCGGGCAGGGGGACGCAGCCCTCGCTCGGCTGCCCTGGCCTTGGGCTGCGCCCGTTTTTTGCGCTCTGAACTTGTACGACTCACCTGAAAGCGGGACGCATGCAGGTTTCAACCCCATGGTGACCTGTGAACGCTGCGGGTGGCAAAATTCTCCGTTCCCCTCCAACGCTCCACAAGCCGCGCCACCATGTTCACAGGCATCGTCCAAGCCACGGCGGGCATCGCCGCCATCCATGACCGCGCAGGCCTGCGCACTTTCACGCTCGATTTCCCCGAGGGCTTCTGCCAGGACCTGTCCATTGGTGCCAGCGTGGCCACCGATGGCGTGTGCCTGACGGTGACCGAAATCCTCTCGCCCACGCAGGCCGACTTCGACGTGATGCAACAAAGCCTGAACATCACCACGCTGGGCAGCTATGCCCCAGGCGACCGCGTCAACGTGGAGCGCGCGGCCAAGGAAGGCGCCGAGATCGGCGGCCACCCGCTGTCGGGCCACGTCGATTTCACCGGCACGCTCATCGCGCGCCGCGAGTTCGACAACAACCTGGTGTGGCGCATCGCCGTGCCCGAGGCGTTTCGCCGCTACATCTTTGCCAAGGGCTACATCGCCATCCACGGCGCCAGCCTCACGGTGGCCGAGGTGAACCGCACCGAGGGCTGGTTCGAGATCTGGATGATTCCCGAGACGCGCCGCGCCACCGTGTTTGAAAGCAAGAAAGTGGGCGACCGCCTGAACATCGAGATCGAGCGCAGCACGCAGGTGGTGGTGGACACCGTGCGCGAGGCCGTGCAAGAAAGCCTGGGCCGCCTGCAGCCCGTGCTGGAGGCGCTGCTCCAGGAGAAGGGCCTGTCGCTCGAAGACTTCGTGCAGCCGCCCAGCGCATCGCACTGAACTGCGGCGCGCTAAAAAGCACCTTGGCGCGCCCATCGGGCGCCTGTCATGCCCCGTCGTCATAATGCGCGCCATGCCAAACCGCTGGAAACCCAACGTCACCGTGGCCGCCATCATCGAGCGCGATGGCCGCTTTCTGCTGGTCGAAGAAGACACAGCCGACGGCCTCAGGCTCAACAACCCGGCTGGTCACCTGGACCCGGGCGAATCACCCATCGACGCCTGCGCGCGCGAGGTGCTGGAAGAGACCGCCCACGACTTTGCGCCCGCTGCCCTGGTGGGCGTGTACCTGAACCGCTTCACGCGCACGCGCACGGGCGATGACATCACCTACCTGCGCTTTGTGTTTACCGGCACGCTGGGCACGCACCATGGCTGGCGCGCGCTCGACGAAGGCATCGTGCGCACCGTGTGGATGACCCTCGAAGAGTTGCATGCCAGCGCCGACCGCCACCGCAGCCCGCTGGTGCTGCAGTGCGTCCAGGACTACCTGGCCGGGCAGCGCGCGCCGCTGGGGCTGATCCATACCGACGCGAGCGTTTTACAAGGCGTAGCGGCCCTCTGACGGGGCCGCTGGGTGGGTACGAGGCCGCCTGGGCCGCGCCGGGTTGCACTCCCGGAATCAGTCCGCCGTGAGCTTGCGCTCCTTGATGATGGCGGCCCACTGGGCCGATTCCTTCTTCATGAAGGCCGTGAACTCGGCGCGCGTGGTGGGCTGGGGCGTGAGGCCGTGCTTGAGCAGGGCTTCCTTCACGCCGGGATCCTGAAGCACCTTCACGATCTCCTGGTTCCAGCGGTCCAGCAGCGGCACGGGTGTCTTGCCCGGCGCCACGAAGGCATACCAGTTCAGCGCCTCGAAGCCAGGAAAGCCCGACTCGGCCACCGTGGGGATGTTGGGCAGGTAGGCCGGGCGCGTCAGGCCCGTGGTGGCCAGCGGGATCAGCTTGCCGGTTTCCACATGCGGCATGGCTGTGGGCGGCGCGGCAAAGTACGAGGTGATGCGCTCACCCAGCAGGTCCTGCAGCGCCGGGGCGCCGCCCTTGTAAGGCACATGCACCATGTCCACGCCTGCGCGCTGGTTGAACAGCTCGCCCGCCAGGTGCGAGGCCGAGCCCGCGCCGGTGGAGGCAAAGTCCACGCTGCCGGGCTTCTTCTTCGAGAGCTGGATGAACTCTGCCAGCGTCTTCACGCCCGCGCCCTTGTGCACCACCAGCACGTTCGGGAAGTTCACGCCGCCCGAGATGGGCGCCAGGTCCTTGAACGGGTCGTAGCTCAGCTTCATCAGGTGCGGCGCGATGGTGAGCGGCCCCACCGAGCCGAACAGCAGCACCGTGCCGTCGGGCGCCGCATTGGCGACGAACTGGTGGGCGATGTTGCCGCCCGCGCCGCCCTTGTTGTCCACCACCACCGACTGGCCGATGTTCTCGCCCAGCTTCTTGGCGATCAGGCGTGCAGCGGCATCGGCAGCGCCACCCGCAGCGAAGCCCACCACCAGCGTGACGGGTTTCTTGGGCGGAAAGTCCTGGGCGCTGGCCGTGCCGGCCAGCAGCAAAGTGGAAGCAGCGAGCGCAGTGGCGCGCAGCAATTGGCGTTTGTTCATGAAGGTCTCCTCGGGTTGTGGTGGTGTCGTGGTTGGGTGGGGATGAAGGTGGCGTTCAGTCCGCGCCCAGTCCTATGGGGTTGGGCTGGCGCTTTTCGACCGCGTGGCGCAGCAGCGCCGCGGTGCGGAAGATGCCGTGGCCGAACTTGCCGTAGGGCATGGTGGCAAACAGCGCCATCACCGCGCCCAGGTGCAGGCACAGCAGCAGCGCCAGGGCCGGTGTGCCACGGGCCAGCCACAGGGCCAGACCGCTGGTGGCGGTGAGGAACAGCAGGGCGATGAAGCCACGGTCCATGGGCTTTTGTGCGGCATCGCCGTGCAGCGGGTGGCGGCGCAGGTTCAGCCGCCACAGGCCCGCCGTGCCCAGCGCCAGCATCACGCCACCGGCCACGCCCAGCAGTTTGGGCAGGCTGGGCAGGTCGTAGGGCGCGGCCCAGCCCAGCAGGTAGTGGTAGAGCGTGGCCACGCTGGTGGCGGCAAAGCACAGCAGGAAGCCGTAGAACGTGAGATGGTGCAGGCGCCGGCGCGCGAGCGTGTACGCGTCGTCCTCGTTGTGGCAACCGTCGCCATGGCCACCGTCCAGGTATTTGAGGCGCAGCACGGCGTTGGTGGCTTCGGCTGCGGCGGGCGCACCCAAAGGCGCGCCGCTGGTGGCGGGCGTGATGTGGCGCCAGAAGCGGCGCACGCCCATGCCCAGCGCCAACACCACGAACAGGAACACCGGGGCAAACAGGCCCACCAGCAGGTTGTGCGGGAAGATGCCGTAGAAGTCGCCGCCGGGCGCGCTCCACAGCGTGCCTTTCAAGGCCACGGCCAGCACCAGGAACAGCGCCAGGCCTGTCGCCAGCGCCAGCGACAGCGTGAGCCCCTGGCGCTGGTACAGCGCACCCAGCGCGAGCGGCCAGGCGTAGTCGGCATAGGTCTGGCCGCGCACCTGGGCCATGGCCTGGGGCACATTCACCGCAAACTCGTGCGGCGGCGCGTACTGGCAGGCGTGCAGGCAGGCGCCGCAGTTGTGGCACAGGTTGGCCAGGAAGTGGATGTCGGCCTTGCCGAATTCGAGCCGGCGCGTCATGGCCGGAAACACGGCGCAAAAACCTTCGCAGTAGCGGCAGGCATTGCAGATCTGCATCTGCCGCGCCACCTCGGTTTCGGGGGCAGACAGCACGATCTCGCCGTTCGCCAGCGCCCGGGCGTCGCGCGTCAGGGCTTCAAGCGATTGCATGGTCTGCTCCTTGTTTTGTCGTTTTTGGCGATTTTTGTGTAAGCGCTGGAGGCTGTTGTGATGCCAACGCCGCCTGCGCCGCGTTCGTGCCCGCAATGCGGCCAAAGGCCGTGCCAATGCTCATGCCCACGCCGGCCGTGTAGCCCTTGCCCAGCACGTTGCCGGCCATCATCTCGCCCGCCACGAACAGGTTGCTGCTTGGCTGGTGGTTGAAGCGTACGGCGGCCGTGTCGTCGGTGTGCAGTCCGAGGTACGTGAAGGTCACGCCGGGCTTGAGTGCATAGCCGTAGAACGGGCCGGTGTCGATGGGCCGCGCCCAGTGTGTCTTGGCGGGCGCCACGCCTTCGGTGTGGCAGTCGTCCAGGGCCGTGTGGTCAAACTGGCCCACGCGGCAGGCGGTGTTGTAGGCATCGAGCGTGCGCATGAAGGTGTCCACCGGCAGGCCCAGCTTGTGCGCCAGTTCGGGCAGGCTGTCGGCCTTGACGCCGGGGAAGACGGGCGGCATGAAGCGGCCAATCGCCTTGCTGTCGATGATGGAGTAGCCGATCTGCCCCGGCTGCTGCGCCACCAGGCGCCCCCAGATGGCATAGCGCTTGGGCCAGAAGTCCTCGCCCTCGTCGTAGAAGCGCTCACCTGCTCGGTTGACCACCACGCCCAGCGAAACGCAATCAATGCGGGTGCAGATGCCGCCGTCGTACAGCGGCGCGCGCGCGTCAATCGCCACCATGTGCGCCTGCGTTGGGTCGCCAATGCGGTCGGCGCCATGGTCGTCGAGCAAATGCTTGAGCAGCACGCCCTTGTTGTAGGCCGTGCCACGGATCAAAAAGTTGTCGGCCGGCCACTCGCCGCGCTCGTTCTGGCCCCAGGCCTCGCGCAGCCATTCGCGGTTCGATTCAAAACCGCCCGCTGCCAGCACACAGGCCTTGGCGGTGATGCGCTCTGGCTGGCCGTTGACGGTGCAATGCGCGGCCACGAAGCGGCCGTTGTCGATCTCGATGCGGTCCACCGGCGCTTCGTAGCGGATCTGCACGCCCAGCTTTTCGGCGCTGCGGTAGTAGGCATTCACCAGCGCCTTGCCGCCGCCCATGAAGAAGGCATTGGTGCGCGCCACATGCAGCGCGCCCGACAGCGGCGGCTGGAAGTGCACGCCGTGGCTGCGCATCCAGTCGCGGCAGGTGCTGGACGCGCGGATCACCAGGCGCGCCAGGTGTTCGTTGGTCAGGCCGCCCGTCACCTTGAGCAGGTCTTGCCAGTATTCTTCTTCGGGGTAGGCCTCGACCAGCACATCCTGCGGCGCATCGTGCATGCAGCGCAGGTTGCGCGTGTGGCCCGAGTTGCCGCCACGCCAGGCGCGCGGCGCCGATTCGAGCAACAGCACGCTGGCACCGGCCTCGCGGGCCATCAGCGCGGCGCACAGGGCGGCATTGCCGCCGCCAATCACCAGGACGTCGGGGCTCATGGGCAGTTCTTTTCAGTCATAAGGTGGCTGGACTGTAGAAAGAACGCCCCCGCTTGCGCAGGGGTTGTGCGGCATGACCCCATCACGGATCGTGATGGCTTGGCCGCTGAAACGGGCTATCTCGGCCTGCGGCCATTCAACAGAGCACGGCACAAGCCAACGGTCACCGCGCAAGGGCCGCCACCACCCGGTGCGGGCGCTGGTGGCGTCCCCCTCCCAGGGGGAAGGCGCGCAGCGCTTCAGGGGGAGGCCAACCTTGCACCAATCCACTGGCCCGACTGCACCAGCTCGCGCACGCAGTCGCCCAGCACCACGCGCGCGGCCAGGGCGGCCGGCGAGAGCTCGTCGTCCGACAGGCTGCACAGCGCGGCGGGGCGGTAGGCCGGGCCGTCCTCGATTTCGGCCAGCACAAAGCGCTCTGCCGCATCGGCATAGCGGCCCACGGCGGCCCAGGGCTGGATGGTGCTGCCCAGGCCCATGTCCACCGCGTCCATCAGCAGCGCCAGCGAATCGATCTCCATGGCCATGCGCGGCGCCACGCGCGCCTGGGCAAAGGCCGCATCCAGCCGGCTGCGCAGGCCGTGCGGGCCGGTGGGCAGGATCAGCGGTTCATCGCCCAGTTGCGCCAGGGCCACCTTGCCGACCAGTGCCGGCGTGCGCACGCCATGCCGGGCCGACCGGATCAGAAACAGCCGCTCCTCCAGCAGCGGCAGCACGCTCCAGCGGCGGGCCGGCTGGGTGTCGAACAATACGGCCAGGTCAAGTTGGCGCGCATTGAGCATGTTCGAGAGATGGCCCGAGAGGCTGCCCACCATGTGCAGGCGCACATCGGGGTAACGCTCGTGCATGGCGCGCATCAGCGGCACCCCTAGCACCGAGGCCGTGGTGGGCGACAGGCCCACGCTCACCGTGCCCGTCAGCCGCGCCTGCTGCGCCGCCCGCGCGGCCTGGTCGGCATGGCGCAGGGCAAGCTGCGCCTCGCGAAAAAACGCCAGCCCCGCCTCGGTAGGCACCGCGCCCTTGGCGGTGCGCTGCAGCAGCCGGGTAGCCAGCTCGCCCTCCAGGCGGCTGATCTGCTGGCTCAGGGCGGACTGCACCATGTCGAGGTCCAGCGCCGCCCGGCCCATGGAGCCGAGTTCGACGATGCGGACGAAGTAGCGGAGTTGGCGCAGTTCCATGGGGGGATGGTCGCACAGTCACGCCATGCGGCCATAGCCCATAAAGGTCGAGCGCGTTTTTCCGGGGAGTTCGTCAGCGCTCGGGTGGATGGGATGCGAGCGATCCGGCGTGCGGCAGAGGTGGTGGCGATTTCGAAGATGGCGGATGGACGGCTCTCGACCCAAACCAGCCTTAAGTTTTCCAGAGGAGCCGACCTACATCGAAATGCTCCATTTAGTTGCGAGGTAGTTGCTGCCCCGTGACGCTATCTCGAATCTGAGGAGCCCCTGGGCCGCCAGTAGTGAAAGTCCGACCATCCGGCGAGATCGCAACGTCGCAACCCAAGTCTCGAACGGTCGTTGTCGCGCCGCTATCGAGATCCGTTACGAACATTAGAAAAGCGGGTGCGAGTGTTCCTATGCAATCCGGGCACATCATTAGGTTTGCCGATGATGCGAGATAACGCCCGTCCGCGGAAAACGCTACCTGCGATCCGCAATGAGGGGGAATTGTCCGCGCAGCTTTGGCAAACTTGGACTCAGGTCCACCGATAAGGGGTGGCGCGCCTAGAGTCGGAGCCCCGACAATCTGAAAACCTCGAATTGTGCCAAGCAGCCACAGCAGTAGTCCGCCACCTTGTGCTTTATCAAATGTCCCAGCCGCACTGGTTGCGGCAGCAACTGGTAAATCGTCGGCTTTCTCGAAGCCCCCCTCCAGACTACGCTGCCAGAGTCGCAAATCGTATCCGCCCGCCGTGCTCGCAAATATTCCGCTTTGTCTTTGGAACGCCAGGCCGGTAACCGGTGCTTCATGTGCTTTTGAGCTGTATAACAGAACGAAGTTTTTTGCATCAAATATCGCAATCTCTCCATTGGAAAGACCCACGACCAAAACCGATCCGTCTGGAGACATGGCGGTGGCCGTAGCCTTGGCGCCAAGGGGTAACTGGACCCTGCTTGCCTGTCCGGTATTCTTCATGGGCCACAAGAGCAAATCCGGCCCGGCGCTGATAAGCACTTGTCCATCAGAAGAAAAGATGAGATCGACAATTGGGCCCCCGGCCGGCGAACGGTATTTCTCCATCCCTGAAGCGACGTCCCACACGACAACATTACCCGAAAGGGTGCCCGCTGCCAGTAGGCTTCCGTCCGGCGAGAAAGTGAGTGGTATTGGGCGATAGATCGACGCAATCACATCAAGGTAGCTCCGTCGAATAGGTGTCTTATCAACTTCCCGGGTAAAAATTCGCCTGAATAACAACGGTTGCGCGTCGAACAAGGCCACCTCTCCTTCGTTCGTGGCGGCGGCGATAGTCCGTCCGTCAGGCGAGAACGCTGTCGAAACGACGTATCCCAAAGGTTGATCTCGCCCTGGCGTAGAAGCGCAAGCAGACAGCAACACTGCGAGGAGCAAACCTGTCAGTGCCCGACTAATCATTTTCAGCATGGGTGGCAGCATCACGCCTCCTCAAGATCACGATCTCGACAGATTAACCCTTTCGCCGTTCGCCATGGCTGCTTTCGGCACAACTGGCCAATGACCGGTAGTGGCCGATAGCCGCTCATAGGAAGCCCTGCCGGGCACATGCCTTCCGTGCCGCTGCGCGTTTAGCACCCTCGCGCAGAGCGGCCAGTGCATAAAAAATACAATCAGGCCAATGACTGCCCCTACCAAACAGCGCGTTGTCGTCGGCCTCTCGGGCGGCGTGGACTCCGCCGTCACCGCCTACCTTCTCAAGCAGCAGGGCCACGAGGTGGTCGGCATCTTCATGAAGAACTGGGAGGATGACGACGACAGCGAATACTGCTCGTCCAACATCGACTTTGTGGACGCGGCCGCCGTGGCCGATGTGATCGGCATCGAGATCGAGCATGTCAACTTTGCCGCCGACTACAAGGACCGCGTGTTCGCCGAGTTTCTGCGCGAGTACCAGGCGGGGCGCACGCCCAACCCCGATGTGCTGTGCAACGCCGAGATCAAGTTCAAGGCTTTTCTGGACCACGCCATGCGCCTGGGGGCGGAAAAAATCGCCACAGGGCACTACGCGCGCGTGCGCCAGAACGCGCAAAACGGTCTGTTCGAGCTGCTCAAGGGGCTCGACCCGAGCAAAGACCAGAGCTACTTTTTGCACCGGCTGAACCAGGCGCAGCTGTCGAAAACGCTGTTCCCCGTGGGCGAGCTGCACAAGACCGAGGTGCGGCGCATTGCCGAAGAGATTGGCCTGCCCAACGCCAGGAAGAAGGATTCGACCGGCATCTGTTTCATTGGCGAGCGGCCGTTCCGCGAGTTTTTGAACCGCTACATCAGCCACGCGCCCGGCCCCATCCAGGACGACCGGGGGCGCACGCTGGGCCGGCATGTGGGGCTGAGCTTCTACACCCTGGGCCAGCGCCAGGGCCTGGGCATTGGCGGCGTGAAGGCCAAGGGCGCCGAGCTGAAGGCGGCGCTGGAGCGTGGCCAGCGCGGCGTGGGCGAGCATGCGCCCTGGTTCGTGGCGCGCAAGGACCTGGAAAAGAACGTGCTGCGCGTGGTGCAGGGGCATGACCACCCCTGGCTGCTGTCGCACGGGCTCGATGCCCAGGACGCGAGCTGGTGCGCGGGCCAGGCGCCAGCGCCCGGTGCCTATGCCGCCAAGACGCGCTACCGCCAGCAGGACGCGGCCTGCACCGTGGTGAGCGCGGCAGGCGCCGGTTTTCGCCTGGAGTTTCCCGATGCGCAATGGGCCGTCACGCCGGGGCAGAGTGCGGTGCTCTACGACGGCGATGTCTGCCTGGGTGGAGGCGTGATTGCGGCGGTGGATTCGTCGGTGTGAGAATTTTGAAGAAAATGGCTGCTGACGCTTTCAGTACATTTGCTGATCGCTGTCATTTTTGAATCGACTGCGCTGCCGCCAAGAGGTCACTCCGGGCTGCCGGATGCCCACAAAAAAAGCCTGCCAGCACGAAGCTGGCAGGCTTTTTTGTGGTTCGCTGAAGCGTTGTCCGAATCAGAACGGGATGTCGTCGTCCATGTCGTCAAACCCCGAGGCCGCGCGCGGGGCCTGCGCCACCGGGGCGGGTGCGGGCCGGGGGGCGGGGGCTGCGGGGCGTTGCTGCATGGGGGCGGAGGCACGGCGGGGGGCTTCGTAGCCGCCGCCCTGGTCGCCGCCGTAGCCGCCGTCGTCGTGGCCGCCACCCTGGCCACCCATGCCCTGGCGGCCGCCCAGCATCTGCATCTGGTCGGCGCGGATTTCGGTGCTGTACTTTTCGATACCGGCCTGGTCGGTCCACTTGCGCGTGCGCAGGCTGCCTTCGACATACACCTGCGAGCCCTTGCGCAGGTATTGGCCCACGATCTCGGCCAGGCGGCCGTTGAAGACCACGCGGTGCCACTCGGTGGCTTCCTTCATTTCGCCGGTCTGCTTGTCTTTCCACTTGTCGGTGGTGGCAATGGTCACGTTGGCCACCTGGTCGCCACTGGGAAAAGTGCGCATTTCAGGGTCGCGGCCCAGGTTGCCGACGATGATGACTTTGTTGATGGATGCCATGGTGGTGTCTTTGCCTTCAAAGGGTGAAAGCGCCGGATTTGAGGGAATTCCAGGCGCCAAAAAGCTGCATTGTGCCGCAACCGGGGGCTGGGCTCACGGCCTGCAGCCGACGTCCCTTCTGCCGCGCAGGCTCCTAGATTTCAGTGCCCGCCGCCGGCGTTGCGCCCCACGGGCTGCAGGGGCCAGGTCAGCACCAGCCACAGGGCGGTCAAGGCGGCGGTGGCGGCAAACAGCCCGGGCGCGCCGGCCCATTTCACCAGCGCGCCGCCCAGTGCGCCGCCGGCAAACAGCCCCAGCGACTGCAGCGTGTTGTAGCTGCCCAGCGCCGCGCCGCGCACCGGTGTCGGCGCCATGCGCGACACCAGGCTGGGCTGGCTGGCCTCCAGCGCATTGAAGCCGCAAAAGAACAGAAACATCAGCGGCCCCAGCACCCACAGCGTGGGCGTGGTGCCGCTGGCGGCCAGCGCGCCCAGGCCCAGCTGCACCAGCAGCACCAGGGCAATCGCGCCCAGCAGGGCGCCGCGCAGGCGGCCGCGCCGCTCCAGCGCAAACAGCCCGCCCATGGCCGCGAACGACAGCACCACGGCCGGCAGGTACACCTGCCAGTGGTGGTCTTTGGTCAGGCCGGCCTGCACCAGCATGGCGGGCACGGCCACCCACATAGCCAACTGCACGGTGTGCAGCACGAACACGCCCAGGTTCAGGCGCAGCAGATCGGGGTGTCGCCACACATCGGCCAGGCTGCCGCGCGGCGCGTTCTTGTGCGCGGCCGACTCTGCAGGCACCCACCACAGCACCACGGCCACGCCAGCCAGCGCCAGGGCGCAGGTCAGGCCAAAAAGGCCCGCCAGGCCGATATGCGCCGTGAGCACGGGGGCCGCCACCAGCGCCACGGCAAACATCAGGCCAATGCTGCCGCCCACCAGCGCCATGGCCTTGGTGCGCACGGCGTCGCGCGTCTGGTCGGCCAGCAGGGCGGTGACGGCGGCCGACACGGCCCCGGCGCCCTGCAGCGCCCGGCCCACCAGCAGCCCGGTGAGCGAATCGGCCAGCGCGGCCAGCAGGCTGCCCGCCGCAAACACCAGCAGGCCCAGCACGATGACGCGCTTGCGCCCGAAACGGTCGGAGGCCATGCCCAGCGGCAGCTGCAGCACGGCCTGGGTCAGTCCGTAGACGCCCATGGCCAGGCCCACCAGCGCGGGGTCGTCGCCGCCGGGGTATTTGCGTGCCTCCAGGGCGAAAACCGGCAGCACGAGGAACAGGCCCAGCATGCGCAGCGCAAAGATCAGCGCCAGGCTGATGCTGGAGCGGCGCTCCAGCGGGGTCATGGCCGTGGAGGGGTTTGCGGGAGTGGGCGAAGAGGTTGGGGGGGGCACGGTAATGTCAGACACGCTCAAAAGGGGCCGGTGGGCCTGGGCCGCAGAAGCGATAAAGCGTTGGATTGTCCGCGATCCGCGCACAGGCTGCCCGGACGGCACCCTGCATGGAAGGCCCCGCGTCACTATCATGGTGGGTTTTTCTGCTTTCTGGCGTGCGCCCCACTGTGAACCCTTCCCTGCCCCAACGTCCTGCCGATGACCAGCCTTCCGGGCCCCCGGGTCTTTACCTGGGACATGCCCTGGCGCAGGCGCGCATCAGCATCCGCGGGGCGCGCACGCACAACCTCAAGAACATCGACCTCGATATCCCGCGCAACCAGCTGGTGGTGATCACGGGGCTGTCGGGTTCGGGCAAGTCCAGCCTGGCGTTCGACACGCTGTATGCCGAGGGGCAGCGGCGCTATGTGGAGAGCCTGTCGGCCTATGCGCGGCAGTTTCTGGGGCGGCTGGACAAGCCCGATGTCGATCTGATCGAAGGCCTGTCGCCCGCCATCAGCATCGAGCAGAAGGCCACCAGCCACAACCCGCGCTCCACCGTGGGCACGGTGACCGAGATCCACGACTACCTGCGCCTGCTGTACGCCCGCGCGGGCACGCCGTATTGCCCCGACCACGGCCTGCCGCTGGCGGCGCAGACCGTGAGCCAGATGGTGGATGCCGTGCTGGCCCTGCCCGAGGACACCAGGCTCATGGTCCTCGCCCCCGTGGCGCGCGAGAAGAAGGGCGAGTTCACCGAGCTGTTCGCGCAGATGCAGGCGCTGGGCTACATCCGCTTCCGGGTGGACGGCCAGATCCATGAGCACGAGAACCTGCCGCAGCTCAAGAAAACCGAGAAGCACAGCATCGACGTGGTGATCGACCGCGTGAAGGTGCGCGCCGACCTGCAGCAGCGCCTGGCCGAGAGCATTGAGGCCGCACTGCGCGTGGGCGGGCACGAAGGCAACGGCCGCGTGCTGGCGCTGGAGATGGACACGGGGCAGGAGCACCTGTTCAGCAGCAAATTTGCCTGCCCGGTGTGCAGCTATGCGCTGGCCGAACTGGAGCCGCGCCTGTTCTCGTTCAACTCGCCCATGGGCGCCTGCCCGGCCTGTGACGGCATTGGCCAGCGCGAGGTGTTCGACGCGGCGCGCGTGGTGGCCTTTCCGTCCTTGAGCCTGGCCAGCGGCGCCATCAAGGGCTGGGACCGGCGCAACGGCTACTACTTTGCCATGCTGGAGAGCCTGGCCAGGCACTACGCGTTTGACATCGAGGCACCGTTCGAATCACTGCCCGCGCCCGTGCAGCACGCCATCCTGCACGGCTCGGGCGAGGAAGAAATCGCCTTCAGCTACATCATGGACAGCGGCGCCTCCAAGGGCAAGGCTATCGTCAAGAAGCATGTGTTCGAGGGCATCCTGCCCAACATGGCGCGCCGCTGGCGCGAGACTGATTCAGTGGTGGTGCGCGAAGACCTGGCCCGCTACCGCGGCACCCAGCCCTGCCCCGAATGCCAGGGCCAGCGCCTGCGCCGCGAGGCCCGCCATGTGAAGCTGGGCGAGGGGGCGCAGGCCCGCGCCATCTATGAGGTGAGCCACGCCACGCTGAGCGATGCCCATGCTTGGTTCAACGACCTGGAGCTCACCGGCGCCAAGGCCGAGATTGCCGACAAGGTGGTGCGCGAGATCGCCACGCGGCTGCAGTTTCTGAACGACGTGGGCCTGAGCTATTTGAGCCTGGACCGCAGCGCCGAGACCCTCTCCGGCGGCGAGGCGCAGCGCATCCGCCTGGCGTCACAGATCGGCTCGGGCCTGACGGGCGTGATGTATGTGCTGGACGAGCCCAGCATCGGCCTGCACCAGCGCGACAACGACCGCCTGATTGCCACGCTGCAGCACCTGCGCGACATCGGCAACAGCGTGATCGTGGTCGAGCACGACGAAGACATGATGCGCGCCGCCGACCAGGTGATCGACATGGGCCCCGGCGCCGGCGTGCACGGCGGGCGCGTGATGGCGCAGGGCACGTACGACGAAGTGCGCGCCAATGCGCAGTCGCTCACGGGCCAGTACCTGTCGGGCGCGCGCACCATTGCCGTGCCCCGGCGCCGCACGCCCTGGCTGCCGGTGCTGGAGCCGGCCGCGCCGGTGGTCGAGGCCAAGGCCAAGTCGCGCTTTCCGCAGACCGAGGCCCGCAAGCGCCGCGCCGAGCGCATGGCCGAGCACCATGCGCGCCAGGGCGCCGTGCAGGCGCTGCGCGTGGCGGGCGCCACGGGCAACAACCTGCAGGACGTGACGGTGGATTTCCCCGTGGGGCTGCTCACCTGCGTGACGGGCGTGTCGGGCTCGGGCAAGAGCACGCTGGTCAACGACACGCTCTACAAGGCCGTGGCGCGCCAGCTGTACCGCGCGCACGACGAGCCTGCGCCGCACGAAGAGATCGTGGGCATCGAATACTTCGACAAGGTCATCAACGTCGATCAGTCGCCCATCGGCCGTACGCCGCGCAGCAACCCCGCCACCTACACCGGCCTGTTCACGCCCATCCGCGAGCTGATGGCCGAGGTCAACACCGCCAGGGAGCGCGGCTACGGCCCCGGGCGTTTTTCCTTCAACGTGGCCGGTGGCCGCTGCGAGGCCTGCCAGGGCGACGGCGTGGTGAAGGTGGAGATGCACTTTCTGCCCGACGTGTACGTGCCTTGCGACGTGTGCCATGGCCAGCGCTACAACCGCGAGACGCTCGAAGTGCTGTGGAAGGGCAAGAACATCGCGCAGATCCTGGAGCTGACGGTCGAGGACGCCGCCGCCTACTTCAAGGACGTGCCCACCATCGCGCGCAAGCTGCAGACGCTGCTGGACGTGGGCCTGTCGTACATCCGCCTGGGCCAGAGCGCCACCACGCTCTCGGGCGGCGAGGCGCAGCGTGTGAAGCTGGCGCAGGAGCTATCGAAGCGCGACACCGGCCGCACGCTTTACATCCTCGACGAGCCCACCACCGGCCTGCACTTTGCCGACATCGACCTGCTGCTCAAGGTGCTGCACCAGCTGCGCGACGCGGGCAACACCATCGTCATCATCGAGCACAACCTCGACGTGATCAAAACGGCAGACTGGCTCATCGACATGGGCCCCGAGGGCGGCGCGGGTGGCGGCACCGTGGTGGGCGTGGGTACGCCCGAGGAACTGGCGGCCAACCCGGCCAGCCATACCGGGCGGTATCTGGCGCCGTATTTGGGGAAGATATCTGGATGAAATGGCTTTTCGCGCATATCCATCAGGCGTTGATAGCTATTGAATTGATAGTGAATCAATGCGTGCGCGAAGCCAGCTTGCGGTACAGCGTCTGGCGGCTGATGCCCAGCTGGCGCGCTGCCTGTGACATGTTGCCGCGTGCGGCTTGCAGGGCCTGGTCGATGGCCGTGCTGGACAGTTGCTGCAAGCTCAATGCGCCGGGGGCAGGGGTGTCGGGCTGGTTGTCGGGTGGTTGTGGCACCGTCTCCAATGACTGCACCAGGTCGTCGGGCATGTGCTCCCAGCCCAGGGTGTCTTCGCCCTCGGCCAGCATGGCGCAGGCGGTGCGCAGCACGTTGGCCAGCTGGCGCAAGTTGCCGGGCCAGGGGTAGGCGGCCAGGCGGGCGAGCAGGTCGGACGCCACCTGCACCTCAAAACCCAGGCCCTGCTCGGCAGCCAGGTCGGCCAGCAGGCGCTGCAGCAGCGCCACCAAGTCGCTGCGCTCGCGCAGTGCGGGCAGTTGCACCGTGAGGCCGTTGATGCGGTAGTACAGGTCTTGCCGAAAGCGCCCCTGCTCCGCCGCCTGCAGGAGCTGGTTGTGCGTGGCGCAGACCAGCGCAAAGTCCACCGGCACGGCCTTGCTGGCGCCCACGGGCGTCACGCTGCGCTCCTGCAGCACGCGCAGCAGGCGGGTCTGCAGGGCCAGCGGCATGTCGCCGATTTCGTCGAGGAACAGCGTGCCGCCATGGGCCTCGCGCAGGCGGCCCAGGTGGCCTTCCTTGCGCGCGCCGGTGAAGGCCCCGGCCACATGGCCGAAGAGTTCGGATTCGATCAGGTGCTCGGGAATCGCCGCGCAGTTGATGGCCACAAACGGCGCATCGCGGCGCGGGCCACTGGCGTGCAGCGCGCGCGCAAACACTTCCTTGCCCACGCCCGACTCGCCCTGCACCAGCACCGCAATGGGCTTGCCCACCACGCGGCGGGCCTTGTCGGCGGCGGCGCGCCAGCGGGCGTCGCCGGTGTCCAGCTGGGCCAGTGCGTCGTGCTGGGGTGCGGTGGCCGCCGCGGCGGTGGGCCGCGTGGGGGTGGCGACCCAGGCGGCGTCAAGCTGTACCTGGGCAAACAGCAGGCCGCCTTGCGGTGTGCGCAACGCCTGCGGCTGCTGGGGGCGGCGCCTGTGGTGCGAGAGCAGGTCATCGAGCCGCACGTCCAGCACCCGCTCCAGCAAGGTGGCGCCCACGTCGCACGCGTGCAGGCCCAGCTGCGCCAGGGCCACGCGGTTGGCGCCCACGATCCAGCCGTCGGCCGACACGGCCACGATGCCCTCGGCCACGCTGCCAATGCCCTCGGGCGCGCTGTGCAGGTGCAGGCGGATGTTGCGCTTGCAGGTGGCGGCCAGCAGGCGGTTTTCAATCATGCGCGCTGCGGTGCTGACCAGGCCCAGCGCGTGGGCGTGGCCGTTGCGGTAGTCGCCCGAGATGTCGAGGATGCCCAGCAGCTCGCCCGTGGCCGACAGGATGGGCGAGGCCGCGCAGGTGAGAAAATTGTTGCGCTCCAGAAAATGCTCGCCGCCGTGCACCTCCACTGCGCAGGCCTCGGCCAGGGCCGTGCCGATGGCGTTGGTGCCCCGGTGGGCCTCGTGCCAGGAGGCGCCGCTGGTCAGCGCCACGCGCTCGGCCTTGTCCATGAAGCAGGGGTCGCCCAGGGTGTGCATGAGCATGCCGCGCCGGTCGGCCAGCACCACCACGCTCTGGCTGTGGCGCACCTGCTCGAACAGGTACTCCATCACCGGGCGCGAATGCGCGAGCAGCTCGGGGTTGCTGGCCAGCACCTGGCGCAGGGTGCCGCTGCTGGGGTGGTCGATGGCCGGGGGCCGCCCGGTGGGCAGCAGGCCGGCCGCCATGCTGCGCGACCAGGAGCGCGCCAGGCGCTCGTCCACCAGGCCGCTGGGGCACTGGCCAGAGTCCAGCAGGTGCTGGCGGGCCTGTCGCAGGGCGACGGGGGAGGTGTTGGGGCGCACGCTTTGTCTCCGCGCGGGCTCAGGGTGGCCCGCTTGTGGTGTGTGGGCCAGTATGGCGGGCTCCACGGCGCGGGGCAAGGGTGTGGGCGCAAGCGGTGTGCCAACTGTTCCATTTCGTGACAGGTGTCGCGGCCCGGCACAGCCTGGCTTGGTCGGCTGCGACAGGTGTCCGCCCTGGCGGGCCGAAAAAATCCAATGAAATCAACACTTCGCGCGCCACGGCCCGCTGGCATGTGTTTTGAGTAAGGGGTTGGCATCGGACAGGCTCCACCGAGTCTGCCCGATGCACACAACCATCGCAGGAGACATGCACCATGACCGTTTACGCAGCCCCCGGCGCCGCTGGCGCCAAGATCACCTACCAGCCCCGTTACGACAACTTCATCGGCGGCAAATTCGTGCCCCCGGTCAAGGGCCAATACTTTGATGTGATCTCGCCGGTCAACGGCAAGGTCTACACCCAGGCCGCCCGCTCCACCGCCGAAGACATCGAGCTGGCACTCGACGCCGCCCACGCTGCGGCCAACGCCTGGGGCAAGACCGACGCCGCCACGCGCGGCAACATCCTGCTGAAGATTGCCGACCGCATCGAACAGAACCTGGAGCTGCTGGCCTATGCCGAAACCGTGGACAACGGCAAGGCCATCCGCGAGACGCTGAACGCCGACATCCCGCTCACGGTGGACCATTTCCGCTACTTTGCGGGCTGCGTGCGGGCACAAGAAGGTGCCCTCTCCAACATCGACGAGAACACCGTGGCGTACCACATCCAGGAGCCGCTGGGCGTGGTGGGCCAGATCATCCCGTGGAACTTTCCCATCCTGATGGCGGCCTGGAAGCTGGCCCCGGCGCTGGGCGCAGGCAACTGCGTGGTGCTCAAGCCGGCAGAGTCCACCCCCATCTCCATCCTCATCCTGGCCGAGCTGATTGCCGACCTGCTGCCGCCCGGCGTGCTGAACGTCGTCAACGGCTTTGGCCGCGAGGCCGGCATGCCCCTGGCGCAGAGCAAGCGCATTGCCAAGATCGCCTTCACCGGCTCCACCAGCACCGGCCGCGTGATCGCGCAGGCCGCCGCCAGCAACCTCATCCCCGCCACGCTGGAGCTGGGCGGCAAGAGCCCCAACATCTTCTTTGCCGACGTGATGGACAAGGACGATGCGTTTCTGGACAAGGCCATCGAAGGCCTGGTGCTGTTTGCGTTCAACCAGGGCGAGGTCTGCACCTGCCCATCGCGCGCACTCATTCAGGAATCGATCTACGACCAATTCATGGAGCGCGTCTTGAAGCGCGTGGCCGCCATCCAGCACCAGAACCCGCTGGACACCGACAGCATGATGGGCGCGCAGGCCAGCAAAGAGCAGCTCACCAAGATCCTGTCGTACCTAGACCTGGGCAAGCAGGAAGGCGCCGAAGTGCTGGCCGGTGGTGGCCAGGCGCATCTGGGCGGCGACCTGGAAGGCGGCTACTACGTGCAGCCCACGCTGTTCAGGGGCCACAACAAGATGCGCATCTTCCAGGAGGAAATCTTCGGCCCCGTGCTGGCCGTGACCACCTTCAAGGACGAGGCCGAAGCGCTGGCGATTGCCAACGACACGCTGTACGGCCTGGGCGCGGGTGTGTGGAGCCGCAACGGCAACGTGGCCTACCGCATGGGCCGCGCGATCAAGGCCGGGCGCGTATGGACCAACTGCTACCACGCCTACCCGGCGCACGCGGCGTTTGGCGGCTACAAGGAGTCGGGCATCGGGCGTGAAACGCACAAGATGATGCTGGACCATTACCAGCAAACGAAGAACCTGCTGGTGTCGTACTCGGAAAACAAACTGGGTTTCTTCTGATCTTGGGTGGCGGTCCAAAAACCGCCCCTGGCGTCGTTGCGCCGTCTTGCCGTGGCGCTGCCACTGTCTGCGACGGAGACGCCTAGCCAGGGACGGTTTGTGAACCGCTGGAAGCGCTGCTGGCGGCTCGTTGTTCCAACTTGCCGCACTTTATTGGCATCGCACGCTGGAGCTGGTGGCCGTTCTGCAAGCTAAACATGGCCCGCACTTGATGTTCCACCAGTCGGGCGGCTGCCGCGACAACAGCGCGGCCAACTGCTACTTGCCAGGCGAGATCACCATGGGTGCAGGCGACGTGTACCTGGGCGACGCTGGGGGCTGCCCGTTCTACCTCGGGCGCGCGCAGTACGAGACCTGGAAATACACGCAGCGCATCCTCGGTGTGGGCGGTACCTTCTCGCTGGAGGGCAGGGCCTTCCATACCCGTTCACGCGGCGGATGGCGCCCACCACCTCTCCGCCCTGCACGGCTACGGTGCTGGCGGCCAGGGCAGATGGCAAAACCATGCGGGGCTGCACCATCCGTAGCGCAGTGCATGGATGCTCGCGCAAAGTGGTATGGGCTCGCCTCAGGCGATGGCGGCAGCTGGTCGATGGCTTGGGGGCTATCGGCAGGCTGCAGGTGCTGGTGAATAATGTCCGGCGTCCCTTTTGCGGAGATCCCCCAGCATGCATTCCATCACCTTGCGCTTTCTGGCCCGCTGTGGCGCACCATCGCCATCCGGCCGCATCCAGGGGGGAATCGTCTTGCGCTGGGCCGGCGAAGCGGCGCGCGCTGTGCAGTAAGGCGGCAAATGGCTGCTGTGCCGGGCCCGATGCGGGGCCGCGATCTTCTGGCCGCGCTGGCGGTGGTGGTGCTCTGGGGCGTGAACTTCGTGGCCATGAAGTGGGGCTTGCGCAGCTTCACGCCCTTCCAGCTGGGCGCCTTGCGCTACCTGTGCGCGGCGGTGCCCCTGGTGCTGCTGGTGCAGGCGCCGCGCATGCACTGGCGCTGGGTGCTGCTGTTTGGCAGCTTCCAGGGCGTGGGGCAGTTCGGCTTCTTGTTTGTGGCACTGCAGATGGGCATGACGGCGGCGCTGGCCAGCGTGCTGTTGCAGACGCAGGTGTTCTTCACAGCGCTGTTCGGTTTTGCGGTGCTGCACGAGCGCCCCGGCCGGCCGCTGGTGCTGGGCCTCGTGCTGGCGGGGCTGGGGTTGCTGTGCTTTGCGATGAACTACGTACAACCGGGTGATGCCGCGGCGGGCACCACGCTGGCCGGCTTGCTGCTGACGCTGTGCGCTGCGGCCTGGTGGGCCGCGTCGAACATCGTCTCGCGCCTGGCGCAGCAAGCCTCGCCGGGCTACGACCCTTTCTCGTTCGTGGTCTGGAGCAGCCTGGTGCCGGTGCTGCCCTTCACCCTGCTGTCGTTCTGGCTGGACCCCGATGCGAGCCGCTGGCTCGATCCTGCCGCCTGGGCCGCCGTGCCGCTGGTGGCCTGGCTGTCGCTGGCGTACCTGGGCTGGGCCGCCACGGTGCTGGGCTACGGGATGTGGACCACCTTGCTCAAGCGCTACCCGGCCAACCGCGTGGCACCCTTCAGCCTGGGTGTTCCGCTGGTCGGCATTGCCGCAGGCATGGGGGTGCTGGGCGAGGCCATCACGGCCTGGCAATGGGCGGGCGTGGCCTGCGTGGTGCTGGCCCTGGCGTGCGTGGTGCTGGGGCCGCGGTTGGGCATGAAAAAGGCCTGAAGCGTTTATCCATCAGGCGCTTTCAGCTATTTAATCAATAGCAATCCGGTATGTTGCGAAGCGCCTCTTAGCCGCACGCCGCCTGCAGCACGGCGCGGGTGCGCAGCGCTTCGTGGCGTGCGGCGGTGGCGAAATCGTCGCCGCCCGAGGCATACAGAATGGCCCGTGACGAGTTCACGATGATGGGGCCGTCGGTGCGCAGGCCGGCGCGCACGGTGGCCACGGCATCGCCGCCCTGGGCGCCCACGCCAGGGATCAGCAGGGGCAGCGTGGGCGCAATGCTGCGCACGCGCTCGATTTCCTGGGGGTAGGTGGCGCCCACCACCAGGCCGAGCTGGCCGTTTTTGTTCCAGGGACCTTGGGCGAGGCGGGCCACATGTTCGTACAGCAGGGGCTGGCCCTCGATGCTGGCCAGGCGCTGGTTTTGCAGGTCGTCACCACCGGGGTTGGAGGTGCGGCACAGCAGGAACGCGCCCTTGCCGTGGTAGGCCAGGTAGGGCTCGATGGAGTCAAACCCCATGAAGGGCGAGAGCGTGACGGCGTCGGCGCCATAGCGCTCGAAGGCCTCCTTGGCGTATTGCTCGGCAGTCGAGCCGATGTCGCCCCGCTTGGCATCCAGGATCACCGGCACCTGGGGCGCGTTGCAGCGCATGTGCTGCATAAGGCGCTCGAGCTGGTCTTCGGCGCCATGGGCCGCAAAGTAGGCAATCTGGGGCTTGAAGGCGCAGGCCACATCCGCCGTGCTGTCCACAATCGCGGCACAAAAATCGTAGATCTTGTGCGGGTCGCCGCGCATGCCGGCAGGAAACCGGGTGGGTTCAGGGTCCAGGCCCACGCAGAGCATCGAGTTGTTCTGGGTGGCGGCATTGCGCAGCATGTCGAGGAAGGTCATGGGCGCAATTTTAGGCGGGCCAGGCGGGGTGTAAGCGCGCAGCAAAAAGGCCGTCGCAACGGCCTTTCTTGAGTGCGCTCCTCAGGACTGTGCAGCAGCCCGTTTTTCGAGGATCTCGAACGCCGGCAAGGTCTTGCCTTCGAGCACCTCCAGGAAGGCGCCACCACCGGTGGAGATGTAGCCCACCTGCTGCTCGATGCCGTATTTGGCGATGGCCGCCAGGGTGTCGCCGCCGCCGGCAATGCTGAAGGCGGGCGATTGCGCAATCGCCTGGGCGATCTCGCGCGTGCCGTTTTCAAAGGCGGCGAACTCGAACACGCCCACGGGGCCGTTCCAGACGATGGTGCCGGCCGATTTGAGCTGGGCGGCCAGCCGTGCGGCGGTCTGGGGGCCGATGTCCAGGATCAGGTCGTCGTCGGCCACCTCGGTGGCGGCCTTGATGGTGGCGGGGGCGTCGGCGGCGAAGGTCTTGGCGGTGACCACATCGGTGGGAATCGGCACCTCGGCGCCGCGCGCCTTCATGGCGGCCATCACGGACTTGGCGGCATCCAGCAGGTCGGGCTCGGCCAGGCTCTTGCCGATGGGCAGGCCGGCGGCCAGCATGAAGGTGTTGGCAATGCCGCCACCCACGATGAGCTGGTCCACCTTGTCGGCCAGGCTTTGCAGGATGGTGAGCTTGGTGGACACCTTGGAGCCGGCCACGATGGCCGCCAGGGGGCGCTGGGGCTGGGCCAGGGCCTTGGTCAGGGCGTCGATTTCGGCCGACAGCAGCGGGCCTGCGCAGGCCACAGGCGCGTACTGGGCGATGCCGTAGGTGGTGCCCTCGGCGCGGTGGGCCGTGCCAAAGGCGTCGTTCACGAAAACGTCGCACAGGGCGGCCAGCTTGCGGGCCAGTTCTTCCTTGTTCTTCTTTTCACCGACGTTGACGCGGCAGTTTTCCAGCAGCACCACTTGGCCCGGGGCTACGGTGACGCCGTCCACCCAGTTGGCGAGCAGCGGCACGTCGCGGCCCAGCAACTCGGACAGGCGCCGGGCCACGGGGGCCAGCGAGTCTTCGGGCTGGAACGCGCCTTCGGTGGGGCGGCCCAGGTGGCTGGTCACCATCACGGCGGCACCTGCGTCCAGGGCCATGCGGATGCACGGAATCGAGGCGCGGATGCGGGTGTCTTCGGTGATGTGGCCGGCGGCGTCCAGCGGCACATTCAGGTCCGCACGGATGAAGACGCGCTGACCACGGACTCGGTTCTGGGCGCACAGGTCGGAAAAACGCAGGATGTTCATGGGCAAGTAGCTCGCGAAGGGGGCACGTGTAACGGGGCTGTCATTTTAGGCGCCCGGCCCCGCCCCGTCCCGCCGTGCTGCGGGGCCTGCCGGCCTACCAGCCCCAGCCGATGTGCAGTGGCAGGTACACCAGCATCCCCACCACGATGGTGCCCAGGATGCCGCGGCGCCAGAAATAGTAGGTCACGGCGCACAGCACGGCGGGCAGGCGCGCGTCTTTCAGCGTGGCGATGAGCGCACCGTGCGACATGAGTATCTCGGGTGCAATGACGGCCGTGAGCGCCGCCAGCGGCGCATATTTGAGCCCGCGCTTGAGCCAGTCGGGCAGGGGCAGTTCGCGCTCGGGGATCATGAAGAACGAGCGCGTCAGCACCGTGAGCAAGGCCAGGCCGATCACCGCGACAAAGGCTTCCAGTCCATCCCAGTTCATGGATGCTGCTCCTCGCGCAGTGCCACGGCGTCGCCCGCTTCGACCTGTTCGAGCCCATCGGCGGTGATCCGGCTGTTGGCCGGCACCAGCAGCACCTCGGGCTTGTGGCGGCGCCGGTCCACGGCCTCGATCAGCAGCCCCACGGTGACTGCTGCGGCAATGGCCACCAGGATGTTGAGCTTGAGCGGCAGCGCAAACGCGGCAATGGCGGCGGTGGCGGCCACCCCCGTGGCCAGCCAGGTGGCGCGGTCGAACAGCAGCGACAGCAGCACCCCCAGCAGCGCCAGCACACCGGCAAACCCGAGGCCCCAGGACAGCGGCACGGCGTTGGCCAGCAGGATGCCGGCAATCGACGGCACCTGCCAGGCCAGCCAGTTGGTGGCGGCGGCGCCCCAGAAATAGGGCAGCTGGTCGGGCGCAGGCTGCGGTGCCGGAAAGCGCTTCATGAAGGCCACGAAGATCACGTCTCCGCTGAAGTAGCCAATGGTCACGCGCCAGCGCCGCGGCAGGTGCGCAAAGTAGCTGCGCCACAGGCTGCTGAAGATCACGAAGCGCAGGTTCACGCACGACGCCGTGAGCCAGACCACCCACAGCGGCGCCCCGGTGGCCAGCAGCGGAATCACGGCCAGCTGGGCGCTGCCGGCATAGACCACCAGTGACATGAAAATCGCCATGGACACCGACATGCCGCTTTTGACCATGGCCACGCCCGTCACCAGGGCCCAGGCGGCCAGGCCCAGCGAGGTGCCGGCCATGTCGGTGATGGCCAGGCGAAACGCCGAGTGGCGCAGGGTCTGGCGGACCGACGCGATGCTCATGGGCCCGTGGACGCGATCGCTGGCGCGGGAGGCTCGGCCCCCAGCACCATGCCGGGTTGCAGCGGGAAGCCGCGCAGGAACTCGGAGGCGGGCAAGCGCTTGCCGCCGGACCGCTGCAGGCTGGTCAGGCGCAGGGCGCCTTCGCCGCAGGCCACCAGCACCCCGGTGTTGTCTATGGACAAGATCTGGCCGCAGCGCTTGTCCGGTGTGCCCTGATGGCCATGGAGTTCATAGTCCCAGAGTTTGATGGTCTCGGTGCCCAGTGTGGTGCTAGCCCCGGGAAAAGGGTTGAAGGCCCGGATCTGCCGGCCGATCACCTCGGCCGGCAGCGACCAGTCCACCGTGCTTTCGGATTTTTCGATCTTGTGGGCATAGGTCACGCCCTGTGCCGGCTGCGCCACCGGCTGCAGGCCGCCGCAGGCCGCCAGCTCCAGGGCCTCCACGATCAGCCGGCCGCCCATGTGGGCCAGCCGGTCGTGCAGCGAGGCCGTGGTGTCGCGGGGGCTGATGGCCAGCTTTTCGGTCAGCAGCATGGCGCCCGTGTCCAGGCCTGCATCCATTTGCATGATGGTGACGCCCGTCTCGGCATCGCCCGCTTGAATGGCGCGGTGGATGGGGGCGGCGCCGCGCCAGCGTGGCAGCAGGCTGGCGTGGATGTTCAGGCAACCCAGGCCCCTGGCCCCCACGCTCCCCGCTGCGCGTGGTTCGCTGCCCCCCGAGGGGGCCTTCGCGCCTTCGGGCGGCCGGGCGGCGCTCATGGCATCCAGCACCCACTGCGGCAGGATCAGGCCGTAGGCGGCCACCACCATTACATCGGCCTGGGCGGCCTGCAAGGCGTCGCGTGCAGCAGCGGCATCTTCTGGAAATTTGCCATCCAGGCGCAGGCTGCGGGGCTGGGCCACCGCAATGCCATGCTCCAGTGCGCATTGCTTGACGGGCGAGGCCTGCAGTTTCATGCCCCGGCCCGCGGGACGGTCGGGCTGGGTGAGGACGAGGGGGACGGTGAATCCGGCGTCCAGCAGGCGCTGCAAGGCAATGCGGGCGAATTCGGGGGTTCCGGCAAAGATGATGTTCATGAAGGAATGTCGGGCGATCGCTCTCAGGGGTTCCGGTCGTCGCCGACGGGCTGGTCGTCGCTGAAGAGCAGCTGGCGCACCGTGCCCGCGCGGTCGATGTGGATGTGCGCCATGCGCGGTTCGTAGTCGTCCATGAACCGGTAGGTCCAGACATCGCCATCAAAGCGGGCCACCCGCTCGACCAGCATCGGCGGGCCGAAGCTGCGCTCGACGTCGGCCGCGGTCCATGCGTTGAGTGCAATGCCCGAGAAGCGGGCGAGGGTGAGGGTCTGCTCGACGCGCTGAAGGCGTCCGGCGGCATCGAAGTCCAGGTGGAACACCTGGCGGCCCGCTGGCAGAGTGGAATAAAGCAGGCGTTCTGCCCCGCCCTCCAGGGCGGTCGCGCTGGAGGGCGGGCCCAGCCGCGACAGCACTTCGGCGCGGCTGGCCCCGGGTTTTTCCCGGTCCGGCGAGGCACAGGCCGACAGCAGTCCCAGCAGCACCAGCGCACCGGCGCCGATGCCAAGGCGGCGCAGTGCGTTGGTGCTCACTCGCGTGCTTCTCTTTGCTGTTTGAGCATCTTCGTCTTGATGCGGTTGCGCTTGAGCGGCGAGAGATATTCGACGAACACCTTGCCCATGAGGTGGTCCATCTCATGCTGCATGCAGACGGCCAGCAGGCCTTCGGCTTCGAGGGTGCGCGACTGCCCCTGCGCATCCAGCGCCCGCACATGCACGGCTGCCGAGCGTTCCACGCCGTCGTAGATGCCAGGCACCGAAAGGCAACCCTCGTCGCCCACATGCTTCTCCGGGCTGGCCCAGACGATCTCTGGATTGATCAGCACCAGCGGCTCGTTGCGCTCCTCGGAGACATCGATGACCACGATGCGCTCGTGCACGTCGATCTGCGTGGCCGCCAGGCCGATGCCGTGGGCGTCGTACATGGTGGCGAGCATGTCCGCCACCAGTGCCTGGACACGGGCGTCCACGGCCTGGACCGGCTGAGCGACCTTGTGAAGACGGGGATCCGGATAACAGAGAATGGGAAGAATTGCCATGAATGAAGGTGAAAGCTGTCGCTATTTTCGCCACTTTTGCCCCGCGCTGCAGCCGCCTGGTGCATTATTCGTTGCCCAATCAAGGGCTTGAGCAGAAAATCTCAGACGGTTTGTAACGTATCTGCCCGGCAGCTTGCATTGGGCAATCGATCGCGGCGCCAGTGAGGGGGCGTTTCACAATGCATCAAAAAAGGAACAACATGACGGCATTCACCAGCGTGCGGCGAACCGCCCTGGGTGCGTTGACAGTAATGGCCGGCGCTTTGCTTGCCGCGCCGGTTCACGCGCAGAACTATCCTGTTTCGAGCGGGCAGCGTGCCACGGCGCAACAGGTGGCCGAACGTGGCGTTCCTCTTTCCGAGCTGGCACCCGGGGCTCCTGACACCTATGTGGTGAAACGCGGAGACACGCTCTGGGGCATTTCGGGGATGTACCTCCAGCGCCCATGGCGCTGGCCCGAGCTGTGGGGCATGAACCTCCAGGCCCTGCCCAATCCCCACCTGATCTTTCCCGGCCAGACGCTCTATCTCGAAAAGAACGGCGGTTATGCACGCCTGCGCACCAGCGCCCGCGGCGCACCTGACACGGTGCGGGTGTCACCTCGCACGCGCAGCGACAGCCTCGCCGATACCGCCCTGCCCACACTCAAGCCGCACCTCATCGAACCTTTCCTGGTGGAGCCGCTGGTGGTGGACGCCGAGGTGCTCCAGCGTGCGCCGCGCATCGTGGCCACCGTGGACGAGCGCGTGCTGATGGCCGACGGCGACCGTGCCTATGCCCGCGGCGATGAATCCAGCCCGCTGCGGATGGAGGCCGGCGCACCCCGCCACTACCGGGTGTTCCGGGATGCCATTGCCCTCAAGGACCCTTTGACGGGTGAAATCCTGGGTTACGAAGCGCAATATGTCGGCAAGGCAGAGCTGGTGCGTGGCGAGTCGGTGGAAGAATCGGCCAATGGCAAGGGCGGCATTGCGTATGACTACGTGCCCGCCACCGTGGAGCTGTCTGCAACCAAGCAAGAGGTTCGTGCGGGAGACCGGCTGCTGCCAGCGCCAGCGCGCGCTTTCGTCAGCTATACGCCACGCGCACCCCAGATGGAGGTCGATGCGCGGGTGGTCTCGATTTACGGCGGCAACTCGGTGACCTACGCCGCACAGAACCAGGTCATTGCCATCAACCGGGGCACCAAGGACGGCATGGAAGCCGGCCAGGTGCTTCACATCATGACCAAGGGCGACCGCCTCAAGGACAGCACCGATGCCGCAAAGACGGTGATCAAGCTGCCCAGCGAGCGCAATGGCCATGTGATGGTGTTCCGCACCTTTGACCGGGTTTCCTACGCGTTGATTCTGGAAATCCGCACCGGCGTGCGGGTGGGTGACCGCCTGGTCAATCCCGAATAAGGAGGGCGCCGGTGGCCATGCTGCGGCCTCGGTGTCCCGTGTGTTTCCCCTGTCCTGACCATGGACATCGATGAACTCTCCAGCTGGCTGCGCCTGACGCTGACACCGGGCGTCGGCAACAGCACGGCCCGCCGCCTCCTGGCGGCTTTCGGTCTTCCAGCCGCCATTTTTCAGCAGTCCGAGGGGGCGCTGGGGCAGTACGTCACGCCCGTGCAGGCCCGGGCCCTGTGCCAGGTTCCCGAGGGCCTGGCGCCGCAACTGGAGACCACCTGGGCCTGGCTTCAGGGGCCGGCGCCAGAGGGGACGGCACGGGTGTTCCTGACCCTGGGCGATGCGCGTTATCCAGAGGCCCTGCTCGACACAGAAGACCCTCCGCTGGTGCTGTATGGCATCGGACCTGCGGCGTTGTGGGCCGCCCGGCCTTTTTCCACCGGGCGTTGTCTGGCCATCGTGGGCAGCCGCAATCCCACTGCCCAGGGTGCGGACAACGCACGGCAGTTTGCGCGTGCGCTGCATGCGGCGGGGCTGACCATCGTGTCCGGGCTGGCGCTGGGGGTGGATGCGGCGGCACATGAGGGGGCGCTGGACAGCGCAATGGCAGATGCCACATTCCCCGCCACGATTGCGGTGGTCGGCACCGGGCTTGACAGGGTGTACCCCCGCCAGAATTTGGGGCTGGCACGGCGCATCGCCGCACACGGCCTGCTGATCAGCGAATACCCCCTGGGCACACCGCCGCTGGCGCCCAATTTTCCCAAGCGCAACCGCATCATTGCAGGGCTTTCGCAGGGAACGCTGGTCGTGGAAGCGGCGCTGGCATCGGGTTCGCTGATCACGGCCCGGCTGGCGGTGGAGCAGGGCCGTGAAGTGTTCGCCATTCCGGGCTCCATCCACGCACCCCAGTCGCGCGGATGCCATTCCCTGATTCGGCAGGGCGCCAAGCTGGTGGAATCGGTGCAGGATGTGCTGGAAGAACTCCACTTTCCCGCTGCATCGGTGCCACCACCGCCGGCTTCTCCTGGGACGGCGCCCGCCCATCCGCCCGAAAGCGCATTGCTGCAGGCGATGGGTTTCGATCCGGTGGGGCTCGATGCACTGATGGCGCGCACGGGCATGGACACCGCCGCCATGCAGGTCGAGCTGCTGGAGCTGGAGCTGGCCGGGGCCGTGGCCCGGCTGCCGGGCGGTTTGTTCCAGCGCATGGGCAGCGCCTGAGCGGCCCTGCGTTGCCGGTCGGGGTGCCTCAGCCCAGCAGCCGCTCCGGATTGGCGTCCAGCTTGGCCAGCGCGTCGCGCGTGGCGCGCAGGGTCAGGCCTTCCTCGTCCTGCGCCACCAGCAGTCCGGACTGCAGGTAGGCCGCCAGCCGGCGCAGCTGGATGAGGTAGCTGCTGCCGTCCGTGGCAGCGAAGAGGTGCAATTGCTTGCGCTGGCTCTGCCAGGCGTACTGCACCTGGGCCGAAGCCCCGTTGTGGTCGAGTGTGAACCACGCACCGCGCTGCAGTTCCTGGGCCCACGCCACCATGGCATCGTCCACCGGGGCGCCGTTGTCGGCAATCACGTGGATGGAGGAGGCGTCGATGCCGAGCATCATTTCGATGTTGTCGGCATTGAACGGCATGTCTCCCAGCGTGGCATCCCCGATGAAGTCTTCCAGGTTGGCCAGGCGCTTGGCCATGGCGTCGATGTGGGCCTGCGGGATGGACGCGGTCTTGGACAGGAAGGCATCGGCCAGGGTATCGGTCAGCACCTTGATCTGGGCATCCTGGGCGGCTCCTTGGATCCCCATCAATACCAGGCCCTGGCGCAGGCGCTGCAGCAGGCCCGGAAGGCTCTGGATGACCTGTGCCCGTTCGCTGCGATGGGGTTTGGCACTGGCAGCCCACACCAGATCGGCGGCCGTGCGCTTGAATGTGATGGTGTCGGCGTGCTGTGGGCCCTCGCGCACTGCCGAGAGGGCCAGCACCTCGGCCCAGGTCTTGAAGAGGAACTCCCGAATCTCGTCGCGCACCGGCATGTCGCGCAGCATGGTGCGCAGCTCGATCGTGTACTGGATGGCCAGCGTTTCCTTCTGTTCCACCTGCTGGGCCACGCTGACAAGGTGCGAGGTGGCCTGCGTTTCGGTCAGGAACTTCGACAGGAAGTTCTCGAATTCGTCGTACACCAGCTGAAAGACCCGGCGTCCGGTCTCGGGATACTGTTCGATCACCTGCACCACGCGGCGAATTTCGGCTTCCAGTGCGCTGCCATTGATGGTGGTGGCATCAAATCCCATGACGCACGCACCCATGCGGTCGATGAGCTGGCGTGCAGGATGAGCGCTGTTGCTGAAGAATTCCGGTTCGGCCAGCGCCACGCGCAGCACCGGAACCTGCAGGCGCGCGAACCACACGCGCACGGCGGGGGGAATGCGGTCCTCGGCCAGAATGCTCTGGAACATCAGCGCCACCACTTCGATGATGGCCTTCTCTCCTGCCGTCGAGGCTTTTTTCTTCAATTCGGTGGATCGCTCACGGACTGCGCCCGCCAGCTGGACCACCGCGGCGGGGCTGTAGTCTTCGATGCGCGTGGCGACACCGTTGTAATAGGTGTCCGCCTGGACGCGGTGGGCCGTGAGGGCTTGCGCCAGCGCCGCCGATGCGGGCGGCGCATGGACCAGGTCCATGCCGGTGGCGGGTTGCGTGAGCAGCCGCCGCAGCTGGCCCATGATGCCTTGCGCCCGCAGGCGTGCACGCGACAGTGGCGTCATGCCGGCGAAGACCGCTCCCATGCCCTGGGGCTGGGACGGCCTCGGTGGCGCTGCGTGCGATGCGGCCATGGCCCCCCGCGTTTGCGCCAGTGCCTGCGATGCCAGTCCACCCGCTCTGCCATCGCTGCCGGCCACGGCACCGCCTTCGGCCCGACGCACGCGTGCCCGCAGGTTGTTTTGCGGGGTGATGCCCTGCTCCACATAGAACGCGTTCACAGCCTGGTACTGCTTTTGCAGCAGGTTGGCCAGGTCGCGCTGCAGGGGGTCCACCACGGTCAGCAGATCCGTGCGCTGCAGGCCTGCAGCGCACCATTGCTCGACGATGATCAGGCAGACGGCCTCGGGACGCAGGATGTCATTGCTGTCGAGGTCCTGGCCTTCCAGCGACTGGGTTCGCTGACGTACCGTGTCGAGCTGCTGGCTGACCTGTTCGGTGATCGTGAGCGCCATGCGCGAGGCAGCGATCTTGTTCTCCACCACATCGTCGCTGAGCAGCTCGAACTGGGCGCCGGTGGCCCGGCTGTCGCGTGTCGCGCTGATGGGGGGAACCAGTGCATCGCGCAGGGCCTTGACCATGCGCGCCAGCCAGTCGTCGTGGTGCTGCTGGTACAGCAGCCAGGCATCGCGCCGCGACTGCATCTCGCGCTGCGTGCCGGTCTGGGACATCAGCTGGGTCAGGAAGTCCAGAACCGCCTGGTCCACGTCAGGCAACCCGGCGCAGACTCCTTCCACAAACTTCTGGCGCGCCTGGCAGGCCAGTCGACGCTGCGGAAGGGACGGGGGGGGGGCAGCCATGCGTCAATGCTAGCGTGTCAGACCGTGGCCCCGGCGTTGGGATCGTTCGGATCCTCGTTCTCTTTCCTGGCTGTCTTGACCAGGTCTTCCCGCTTCACGCCCAGCCACATGGCAATGGCGGCGGCCACGAACACCGACGAGTAAATGCCGAACAGGATGCCGATGGTGAGCGCCAGCGCAAAGTTGTGCAGGCTGGGTCCGCCAAAGAAGAACATCGACAGCACCATCGCTTCCGTCGATGCGTGGGTGATGATGGTGCGGCTCATGGTGCTGGTGATCGCGTGGTCGATCACCTCGTGCGTGTTCATCTTGCGGTATTTGCGGAAGGCCTCGCGGATCCGGTCGAAGATCACCACCGACTCGTTGACCGAGTAACCCAGCACCGCCAGCACGGCCGCCAGCACCGATAGCGAAAACTCCCATTGGAAGAACGCGAAGAAACCCAGGATGATCACCACATCGTGCAGGTTGGCAATGATGGCGGCCACGCCGAACTTCCACTCGAAGCGAAAGGCGAGGTAGACCACGATGCCCACCACCACCATGGCCAGCGCCATGAGGCCACCGTGCACCAGCTCTTCGCCCACCTGCGGGCCGACAAACTCGGTGCGCCGCAGCGTGACGGCCGGATCCGCCGTCTTCAGCGCCGCAATGACCTGCTCGCTCTGCTGGGCAGAGGTCACCCCCTTTTGCACGGGCAGGCGGATCATCACGTCGCGCGCGGTGCCGAAGTTCTGCACCTGCACGTCGGGGTAGCCCAGGCCGGAGACCGTCTCGCGCACCTTGGCCAGTTCTGCCGGCTGGCTGTATGCCACCTCCATCACCGTACCGCCGGTGAACTCCACCGACAGGTGCAGGCCACGCGTGATCAGGAAGAACACGGCCAGCGCAAAGGTGATGAAGGAGATCGCGTTGAAAACCAACGCGTGCTTCATGAAGGGGATGTCTTTTCTGATGCGGAAAAACTCCATGATTCTTATTCCTTGGTTGGAGTTTTCAGAGGAAGCTCATATGCGCGCAGCGCATGTGATGCTGGAACTAAGAATTCCATGGTCTTCCTCCTTCAGTTGGTCTTGGCCACGGCGGAGTCGGCGTCTGCTTTCCAGACCTGTCCGATCGACACGCTCTTGAGCTTTTTCTGGCGGCCATACCAGAGGTTCACCACGCCGCGTGAGAAGAAAACGGCCGAGAACATGCTGGTCAGGATGCCGATGGTGTGCACCACGGCAAAACCGCGCACGGGCCCCGAGCCAAACGCCAGCAACGCCAGACCGACGACCAGCGTGGTCACGTTGGAGTCCAGAATGGTTGCCCAGGCGCGTTCGTAGCCTGCGTGGATGGCAGCCTGGGGCGACATGCCGTCGCGCAGCTCCTCGCGGATGCGCTCGTTGATCAGCACGTTCGAGTCGATCGCCACACCCAGCGCCAGCGCCATGGCGGCAATGCCGGGCAGCGTCAGCGTGGCTTGCAGCATCGACAGGATGGCCAGCAGCAGCAGCACGTTCACCGAGAGCGCCAGCGTGGAAAACACGCCAAACAACCGGTAATACACGCACATGAAGGCGGCCACGGCCACCATGCCCCAGACCACGCTGTGGATGCCGCGCTCGATGTTGTCGGCGCCCAGGCTCGGGCCGATGGTGAATTCCTCGATGATCTCCATGGGCGCGGCCAGCGAGCCGGCGCGCAGCAGCAGCGCGGTGTCGTTGGCCTCGGCCGTGGTCATGCGGCCGGAGATCTGCACGCGGCCGCCGCCGATTTCGGAGCGGATCACGGGGGCCGTGACCACCTCGCCCTTGCCCTTTTCAAACAGCACGATGGCCATGCGCTTGCCGATGTTTTCGCGCGTGATGTCGCGGAAGATGCGCGAGCCCTTGGCATCCAGCGTGAGGTTCACGGTGGGTTCCTGGGTCTGCCCATCGAAGCCGGGCTGGGCGTCGGTCAGGTTCTCGCCGGTCAGGATGACCTGCTTTTTCACGATGACAGGCTGGCCGTTGCGTTCCAGGTAGCGCTCGGAGCCAAACGGCACCGGGCCCCGGCCGGCTTCTGCAGCGCGCGCTTCGGTGCCTTCGTCCACCAGGCGCACCTCCAGCGTGGCGGTGCGGCCCAGGATGTCCTTGGCCTTGGCCGTGTCCTGCACGCCGGGCAGCTGCACCACGATGCGGTCCAGGCCCTGCTGCTGGATCACGGGTTCGGCCACGCCGAGTTCGTTGATCCGGTTGTGCAGGGTGACGATGTTCTGCTTGAGCGCCTGTTCCTGCACACGGCGCATGGCCTCGGGCTTGATGGTGGCACGCAGCCTGAATTCGCTGCCCTCGGGCGTGCTGACAGTCTGCAGGTCGGGGAACTGGTCGGAGATCAGGTTGCGGGTCGCCGTCTGCGTGGCTTCGTCGCGCACCTTGATGTCGATGGTCTGGCCGTCGCGGCTGATGCCGCCGTGGCGGATGTTCTTGTCACGCAGCGCGGTGCGGATGTCGCCCGCATAGGACTCGGCCTTCTTGGTCAGCGCGGCCTGCATGTCCACCTGCAGCATGAAGTGCACGCCACCGCGCAGGTCCAGCCCCAGGTACATGGGGCGCGCATGCAGGGCCGTGAGCCAGGCCGGTGAGCGCGACACCAGGTTCAGCGCAACAATGTACGAGGGATTGGCGGGGTCGGGCACCAGGGCTTTCTGGATCGCGTCCCGGGCCTTGAGCTGGGTGTCGGGGGTGTCCACGCGTGCGCGCACCGAGCCGCCTTCGAGTGTCACGAGGTCAGGGGTGACACCCACCTCCTTGAGCACCTCCTCCACGCGCTGCTGCACGGCCGCATCCACCTTGACGGTGGCCTTGGCGGACGAAACCTGCACAGCAGGTGCTTCGCCGAAGAAATTGGGCAGGGTGTACAGGGCACCTACCAGCAGCACGATCACCAGGATCGCGTACTTCCAGACCGGGTAACGGTTCATGATCGCGCTCTACTCAGTTGTCCATGGCGCATGGCGCCAGCCCCTGCCAGGGATGCCGTGGAACTGGCTTTGCCAGGCCATCGGCATCGTCCCCCTTCGCGCGCATTGCGCGAGAGAAGGGGGAAGCGGCGCAGCCGCTCAGGGGAATGTGCATCTTTACTTGACCGTGCCCTTGGGCAGCACCTGCGCCACGGCGCTGCGCTGGATCTGCACTTCCACGCCGCTGGCGATCTCGATGTGCAGGAAACCTTCGGACAGGCGCGTGACCTTGCCGATGATGCCGCCGGCCGTGGCCACTTCGTCGCCCTTGGCAATGGCGTCGATCATGGCGCGGTGCTCCTTCTGGCGCTTCATCTGGGGGCGGATCATGACGAAATACAGCACCACGAACATCAGCACCAGGGGCAGCATGCCCGTGAGCGAGGACATGATGTCACCGCCACCCGTGGCGGCAGCAGGAGCGGTCTGGGCGAAAGCAGAAGAAATAAACACGGACAGGACTCCACAATGGATGGTCGAAACACACAGAACCCGCCGCAGACACGCTTGACACGCACCTGCCGGGGCGAAACAGACCATTGTATGCGGGCCCCCGCCCGGCACCCAAGGGCTAAGACCCAAGCCGGTGCCGGGTGTTAGCCGTTCACGGTGGATCGGCCGAGGGAGCGCAGCAATGGGTGAGGAAAAGAGCCTTTGGCGCTGAATGGGCAAGCGCCAAAGGCTCTCTTTTTTGATAGTTGCAACCCGCGACGCACCCGGGCGCCGCGGGCCATGGCACGGGTTCAGGCCGCCTGGCGCCGGGGCGCGGTCGTCTGGCCGCTGCGCCATTGCGCCATCAGGCCGTCCCATTTCGGGCGCGCCGTCTTCAGGTGGCGCTCCTTCACATGGCCATAGCCGCGGATGCCTTCGGGAATGCTGGCAATCTCCACGGCCAGTGGCAGCTTCTCGGGGGTGAGGCCGGCCAGCAGCTCGTCGATGCAGGCGCGGTATTCCCCGATCAGGGCGCGCTCCATGCGGCGCTCGCCGGTCTTGCCGAAGATGTCCAGCGCGGTGCCGCGCAAGCCTTTCAGCTTGGCCAGCAGGCCAAAGGCACTGCGCATCCAGGGGCCATAGGGCTGCTTGACCAGCTCGCCCTTGTCATTTTTCTTCGCTGCGAGGGGCGGCGCGAGATGGTGCACCAGCTTGTAGTCGCCCTCGAACATGGCGGCGAGCTTGTCCGTGAAGGCCTTGTCGGTGTGCAGGCGCGCCACTTCGTATTCATCCTTGTAGGCCATGAGCTTGAAAAGATAGCGGGCCACGGTCTCGGACAGGCGGGTGGTGGTGCCCAGCTTCGCTTCGGCCGCCTTCACCTTTTCGACAAAGGCCTGGTAGTCGGCGGCGTAGGCGGCGTTCTGGTAGCCGGTGAGGAACTCCACACGCTTGCCCACCATTTCGGCCAGCGACGGCTTCTTGACGAACTGGATCACCTGCGCCGCGGCAAACAGCGCCTGCACCGAGGCCAGGTCATGGGCGCAGCGGCGGCCCCATTCAAACGCGGCCTGGTTGTTTGCCACCTGCACGCCATTGAGTTCCATGGCGCGCATCAGCGAGGCCAGGGTCAGGGGCACGCGGCCCTTTTGCCAGGCGTAGCCCAGCATCAACGGGTTGGTGTAGATGCTGTCACCCAGCAGCTGCGTGGCCACCTGTTCCGCGTCGAAGCTGCCCACGCCGCCTGCGCCCACGGCCGCCGCAATGGCGCTGTCGCAGTTGGCGCCCGGAAACTGCCAGTTGGGGTTGGTCACGAACGCCGCCGTGGGCGTGCCATGCGTATTGAGCGCCACGAAGGTGCGGCCCGGCTGCATCACGGCCAGCGTGTACTTGTGGGCGGCCACGATGGAATCACAGCCGATCACCAGGTCGGCCTTGGCGGTATCGACCTTGGTGGTGTAGATGGCGTCGGGCCGGTTGGCGATCTGGATGTGGCTCCAGGTGGCACCGCCCTTTTGCGCCAGGCCACCGGCGTCCTGCGTGACCACGCCCTTGCCTTCGAGGTGTGCCGCCATGCCCAGGAGAGATCCGATAGTGATCACCCCCGTGCCGCCCACGCCGCCCACCACGATGCCCCAGGCGCTTTCGGCCACCGGCAGCACGGGCTCGGGTACGGCGGGCAGCGCCGAGAGGTCGCCTTTCTTCTCCTTCCTGGGCTTCTTGAGCTGGCCGCCTTCCACGGTCACAAAGCTCGGGCAAAAACCCTTGAGGCAGGAATAATCCTTGTTGCAGGTGCTCTGGTTGATGCGCCGTTTGCGGCCGAACTCGGTTTCCACGGGCTCGACCGACAGGCAGTTGGACTGCACCGAGCAGTCGCCGCAGCCCTCGCAGACCAGTTCGTTGATCACCACGCGTTTGGCAGGGTCGACCAGGGAGCCGCGTTTGCGGCGGCGGCGCTTTTCGGTGGCGCAGGTCTGGTCGTAGATGATCGCCGTGCAGCCTTTGATTTCCCGGAATTCGCGCTGGATACGGTCGAGCTCGTCGCGGTGAAACACCTCGACGCCGGGCGGCAGGTCGTTGATCAGTTCGGGGTGGCCGGCGCGCACGGCGCTGCTGTCCAGCCGGTGCGTGCGGCCGTGGTATTTCCCGGGCTCGTCAGTGACCACGACCAGTTGGACCACTCCCTCGGCGCGCAGGCTGTGCGCAATCTGCGCCACCGAATGCCCCTCGGGCCGCTCGCCCACCTGCTGGCCGCCGGTCATGGCCACGGCATCGTTGTACAAGATCTTGTAGGTGACGTTCACGCCCGCCGCGATGCTCTGGCGAATCGCCAGCAGGCCGCTGTGAAAGTAGGTGCCGTCGCCCAGGTTGGCAAACACATGCGCGTCCTTAGTGAATGGCGCCTGGCCGACCCAGCTCACACCCTCGCCGCCCATCTGCGTGAAAGTACTGGTGCTGCGGTCCATCCACACCGTCATGTAGTGGCAGCCAATGCCGGCCACGGCACGCGAACCCTCGGGCACGCGGGTGCTGGTGTTGTGCGGGCAGCCGCTGCAGAACCAAGGCGCACGCTCGCCGGTGTCCATCTTCAGCTCCGTCATGGCGCGTTCGCTGGCCTCGATGACGGCCAGGCGCGCATCCATGCGGGCGATGGTGTCGCCGGGCACGCCCAGCTTCTTCAGGCGCTTGGCAATCGCCTTGGCGATGATGGCGGGCGTGAGGTCGGCCTTGGCGCGCAGCAGCCAGTTCTGGCTGGGGTTGGGCATGCTCCATTCGCCGCCCGTGGCATCGCCCTCGGGTTCGTCGAATTTGCCCAGCACGTTGGGGCGCACATCGGCGCGCCAGTTGTAGAGCTCTTCCTTGAGCTGGTACTCGATGACCTGGCGCTTTTCCTCCACCACCAGAATCTCCTGCAGGCCCTGCGCGAAGTCGCGCGTGATGGTGGCTTCGAGCGGCCACACCACGTTGACCTTGTGCACGCGGATGCCGAGCTGGCGGCAGGTGTCGTCATCCAGGCCCAGGTCCACCAGCGCCTGGCGCGTGTCGTTGTAGGCCTTGCCGCTGGCGATGATGCCGAAGCGGTCGTTGGGGCCCTGGATCACGTTGTAGTTGAGCTTGTTGGCGCGCACATAGGCCAGGGCCGCATACCACTTGTAGTCCATCAGGCGCGCCTCCTGCTCCAGCGGCGCATCGGGCCAGCGGATGTGCAGGCCGCCCGGTGGCATGGCAAAGTCTTCGGGCAGGATGATCTGCACGCGGTCCGGGTCCACGCTGATGCTGCTGGACGACTCCACCACCTCCTGGATGGTCTTCATGCCCGACCACACGCCCGAAAAGCGGCTCATGGCAAAGGCGTGCAGGCCCATGTCCAGGATTTCCTGCACGCTGCTGGGGAAGAACACCGGCGTGCCGCAGGCCTTGAAGATGTGGTCGCTCTGGTGCGCAGCCGTGCTGCTCTTGCTGATGTGGTCGTCGCCCGCGATCGCGATCACGCCGCCATGCTGGGCCGTGCCGGCCATGTTGGCGTGCTTGAACACGTCCGAGCAGCGGTCCACGCCCGGTCCCTTGCCGTACCAGATGCCGAAGACGCCGTCGAACTTCTTGCTTTGCGGGTACAGGTCAAGCTGCTGCGTGCCCCACACCGCCGTGGCAGCCAGTTCCTCGTTCACGCCGGGCTGAAAGACGATGTTGTTGGCGGCCAGGTGCTTCTTGGCGGCCCACAGCGACTGGTCATACGTGCCCAGCGGCGAGCCCCGATAGCCGCTGATGAAGCCGGCGGTGTTCAGGCCCGCTGCGGCGTCGCGCTGGCGCTGCAGCATGGGCAGGCGCACCAGGGCCTGCACGCCGCTCATGAAGGCCCGGCCGTGGTCCAGGGAGTATTTGTCGTCGAGCGTGACGGTTTCCAGTGCCTTGCGGATGGATTCGGGCAGGGGGGCATTCATGGCTATGTCTCCAATGGCTTCTTTGTAGGGCCGGGCCTTGTGGGCCGGTGGGGCAGGGACCATCCGCCCGTTTAGGGCAGCGGCTCCAGTGTGAAGGTGAGTGTATGTCTGCGTGGCAGATATGTCTTTGCGTTGTGTGCCGTGTTTAGGCTATTCTGAGAAAGGATCTTTCTTTCTGTCGCCATTTTGTGAACACTCTCGACAAATTCGATCTCGCCATCCTCAACGAGCTGCAGGCTGACGCCCGCTTAACGAACGCCGAGCTGGCCCAGCGCGTGGGCCTGTCGGCCGCGCCCTGCTGGCGGCGTGTGCGGGCGCTGGAGGAAGAAGGCTTCATCAAGGGCTACCACGCCGAGATCGACCGGCACAAGATCGGCCTGGGGGTGCTGGCCTTCGTGCGGCTGGATGCCGACCGCAGCACGGGCAACCTGACCCGCGCGATGGAAGAGGCCATCCGGCAGATCCCCGAAGTGGTGTCCTGCCACTACATCAGCGGCACCGGCACGTTCGAGCTGCAGGTGGTGGCACGCGACCTGGACAGCTTCTCGCTGTTTGCCCGCGATGTGCTGCTCAACCTGCCCAATGTGAAAGACATGCACACCAGCTTTTCGCTGGGTGAGGTGAAAGATAGCAGCGCCTTGCCGCTTACGCACCTGGCGCGCGGGCGCCCCTGAATGCTATTTATTCAATAGCTTGTGGTGCTTTCTGGTAAAGCGCTGTAGGTTGTTTTTGCTTCAATTGCCACGAAAACCAGACCCTGGTCCACGCCGGGTCGCGCAGGCGGGCGCTGCGCTCCACGCCCTTACGCAGCACAATGGCGGGCCATGCCTCCACAGCCGCCCCACGACAGCGCCCACGGCGTTTTTCCCGCCCCATCCCCTGATTCCGCCCCGTCGTCGGCCGATGTGGCGGCGGCCGCCCTGGGCGCCGAAGAGGCCACCACCGCCAGGCTGGACGAAAGCGCAGCCCAGCGGGCCTCTCTTTCGCCGCTGGCGCCGCTGTCGGTGCCGGTGTTTCGCATGCTCTGGCTCACCTGGGTGGCGGCCAACACCTGCATGTGGATGAACGATGTGGCGGCCGCCTGGCTCATGACTACGCTCACCTCGTCGCCCATCCTGGTGGCGCTGGTGCAGTCGGCGTCCACGCTGCCGGTCTTTCTGCTGGGCCTGCCCAGCGGGGCGCTGGCCGACATCCTTGACCGGCGGCGTTATTTCATCGCCACGCAGTTCTGGGTGGCGGCCGTGGCGCTGGTGCTGTGCGTGGCCGTGCTGGCCGGTGGCATGACGGCGCCGCTGCTGCTGGCGCTGACTTTTGCCAACGGCATCGGCCTGGCCATGCGCTGGCCGGTGTTCTCGGCCATCGTGCCCGAGCTGGTCAGCCGCCCGCAGCTGCCCGCGGCGCTGGCACTCAACGGCGTGGCCATGAACGCCTCGCGCATCATCGGCCCGCTGTTGGCCGGCGCCATCATCGCCAGCGCCGGCAGCGCCTGGGTGTTTGTGCTCAACGCCGTGCTGTCGGTGGTGTCGGGCCTGATGATCATGCGCTGGAAGCGCGCCCATGTGCCCAGCCCGCTGGGCCGCGAAAAGCTGCCCAGCGCCATGCGCGTGGGCCTGCAGTTCGTGCACCAGTCGCCGCGCATGCGGGCCGTGCTGTGGCGCATCGCCGTGTTTTTCCTGAACGCCACGGCGCTGATGGCCCTGCTGCCGCTGGTGGCCAAGGGGCTGAATGGCGGTGGCGCGGGCACGTTCACGCTGCTGCTGGCCTCCATGGGGGCGGGCGCCATCGTGGCGGCCATGTTTTTGCCGCGCCTGCGCCAGGCCATGGCGCGCGATGTGCTGGTGCGCCGGGGCACGCTGCTCCAGGCAGCCGCCATGGCGGTGATGGCCATGGCATCCAATGTCTATGTGGCCGTGCCCGCCATGGTGCTGGCGGGCATGGCGTGGATCACCACGGCCAACTCGCTCAGCGTGTCGGCCCAGCTGGCCCTGCCCAACTGGGTGCGCGCGCGCGGCATGTCGATCTTCCAGATGGCCATCATGGGCGCCACCGCGCTGGGCGCCGCCTTGTGGGGGCAGGTGGCCACGGTGGCGTCGGTGCACCTGAGCCTGGCGCTGGCCGCGCTGACGGGCGTGGTCGCCATGGCCCTGGTGCAGCGCCTGGTGACCGACCGCCACATGGAAGAGGACCTGAGTCCTTCCCAGGCCTTCAAGGCCCCCGTGGCGGCGACACCGCCCGAGGCCGGGCGCGTGGTGGTCACCATCGCGTACACCATCGACCCGGCGCGCGCCACGGAATTTCGCGCCCTCATGCAGGAAAGCCGCCGCAGCCGCCTGCGCCAGGGGGCGCTGTCGTGCGATTTGCTGCACGACCTGGCCGATCCGGCGCGCTATGTGGAGCAGATCGTGGACGAGTCCTGGACCGAGCACCTGCGCCGCTTTGACCGGGTGACCGCGTCGGATGTGGCGCTGCGCGAGCGCAAGCTGGCGTTCCATCGGGGCGAATCGCCCCCGGAGGTAGTGCGCTACCTCATGGAGCGCTGATGCGGCAAGGGGGTTCGCTGCGATGCGTCAACGCGGCCACAGCGCCCACAGGCGCAGGCCCTGTTTGAGCCGCCCCGCCAGCTCGCCCGCCTCGGCGCCCCAGCCGGCGAAATAGTCGGCCCGCACCGCGCCCACGATGGCGCTGCCGGTGTCCTGCGCCATCACCAGGCGCTGCATCGAGACCTGCGGCCCCCGGGAGGCCAGCCATACCGGCGTGCCATAGGGAATGCTCTGGCGGTCCACGGCGATCGAGCGGCCGGGCGTGAGGGGCACGCCCTGCGCGCCGCGCGGGCCGAACCGGGCGTCCAGCGGGCTCAAGGGCTCTTCGCGAAAGAACACATAGCGCGGGTTGCTCCACAGCAGCTCGTTGGTGCGCTGCGGGTTCTGCGCCAGCCAGGCGCGGATGCCCGGCCAGGTGGCATCGCGCGTCGCGCCCTGGTCCAGCAGCCAGCGGCCCACGCTCTGGTAGGGCTGGTCGTTGGTGCCGGCGTAGGCCACGCGCGCGGTGGTGATGCGGCCGTCGGCCTCGGTGATCTGCAGCCGGCCCGAGCCCTGGATGTGCAGCACCATGGATTCGACCGGGTCGCGCAGCCAGGCAATCGCCCGGCCCTGCAACGCGGCCTGGGCCTCGGGCAGCGTGTCGATCTGCTGGCGCGTGTACCAGGGCTTGCGGGTGCCGTGGCCGGCGGGCAGGCCGTACACCGGCACGGTGTAGCCGTTGCCGGGCTGCCGTGCGGCGTCGATCATGGGCTCGTAGTAGCTGGTGAGCAGGCCTTCGGCATTGCCATCGGCGGCCTCGACGCGGTAGGGCTGCAGGCGCTGCACCATCCAGGCGCGTTGCTCTTCGGCGCTGGCAATGCTGAGCTGGCGCACTTCGCCGCACAGGGGGGCGAAGGCGGGCGCCGGGCGCTCGCAGCCCTTGATCCAGGCGTTCCAGGCTTCGTGCAGGGTGTCGTCGGCAAAGCCGGGCAGCTCGGCCCAGCGCACGGGCACCCAGCGGCTCCTGGGCTGCGCGATGGCCGGCGGCAGCGGCGCGGTGTCGCCCGGCAGGGCCAGGCCTGCGGTGGGCGGCGGCGCGGGGATGGCCCCGGGCCGCGCGGGGCTTGGCGTGGGCGCGGTGGAGCAGGCCGCCAGCGTTCCTACAATCAGCGCCGTCATCACAAGGCGCAGGAGTGTCAATTTCATGGGGCTGATTTTGCTTGAAGCGTTGCTGGCGTTGGTGGTGCTGGTGCTGATTGTCTGGTGGACGATGTTTTCCGGTCGCCAGCGGGGCGAACTGAAAGCGCCGCCGGACGATGGCACCGACCCGCCCGCGCAATGAATGCAGGGCTGGTATTCGCAAGCTTTCGTCCTACACAAGGCGCGCAGGCTGGCCGATATGCTTTCGAAGGCGTAGAGTCACAATTCCGAGTCAATATCGGATTTGTATGCCGTCCCATCATTCACAAGGAGCCTAGCCATGCGCAAATACCTTCTTTCCGGCGTCGCCGCCGTTGTCATCCTGGCCACCGGTTGCGCCGAGATGAGTGATACCCAGCGCCGCACCGCCACGGGCGCGGGCGTGGGCGCGCTGGCGGGCGCCGTGCTCAGTTCGGCCACGGGCGGTCGCGCGGGCACGGGTGCCGTGGTGGGTGCCGGCGTGGGAGCCCTGGGCACCTACATCTGGTCGCAGAACATGGAGCGCCAAAAGCGCGAGATGGAGCAGGCCACCCAGGGCACGGGCATCGCCGTGACCCAGACGCAGGACAACCAGCTCAAGCTGGATATCCCGAGCGATATCTCCTTTGCCGTGGGCCGCTCGGACATCCAGTCCAACTTTGCCCCGGTGCTCGACCGCTTCGCTGATGGCTTGCGCAACAACCCCAATACGGACGTGCGCATCATCGGCCACACCGACAGTACCGGCAGCGACGCCGTGAACAACCCGCTGTCGCTGGACCGTGCGGCCAGCACGCGCAACTACCTCACGGGCCGGGGCGTTGATGGGCGCCGCATCTCCATCGAAGGCATGGGCGCGCGCCAGCCCATTGCCACCAACGACACGGCACAGGGCCGCAGCCGCAACCGCCGGGTTGAAATTTACGTGGGTGAGCGTCCCCGCGGCTAAAGCGGTACGCGGCGGCGCACCGGTGGTCCGTCAGGGCCCGGTGCGCAGCAGGTTGGCCAGCTCCACCGCGGACTTCACCTGCATCTTGTCGAACACCCGCGCACGGTGCACCTCGACCGTGCGCACGCTGATCTCCAGCTGGTCGGCGATCAGCTTGTTGGGCAGGCCGGCGACCACGAGGTCCATCACATCGCGCTCGCGCTCGGTCAGGTCGTGCAGGCGGGCCTGCAGGCTGCTGCGCTGGCGCACCTGTTCCAGCTGGGCTGCCGACTGCGCCAGCGCCTGCTCGATGCGATCCACCAGGGCGTTGTCGGAAAAAGGCTTTTCATAGAAATCGAAGGCGCCGCGCTTGACGGCATCAACCGCCGTGGGAACGTCGGCATGGCCGGTCAGGAAGATGACCGGCATGGCGGGCAGCTCGCCCCGCGCCAGCAGCACATCGAACAGGGCCAGGCCGCTCATGCCCGGCATGCGCACATCCAGCAGCAGGCAGCAGGGCTGGCGCAGCGCGGGGTGGGCCAGCCGCATCGCATCAAAAGCCTCTGCGCTGTCGAACGATTCGCTGAGCAGGCGGCGGGAGCGCAGCAGCCAGGCCAGCGCTTCGCGCACGCCCGCATCGTCGTCCACGATGTACACAATAGCGTCGGATACAGGTTCCATCAGGTCGGGGTTGGTTGGCAGACGGGCAGGGTGAAGGTGAATACCGTACCACGCGGCGCATGGGACTCGTACGAGAGGAAGCCGCCGTGCTGCTCGACCACCGTGCGGCACAGGCTCAGGCCCAGGCCCATGCCTTCGGCACGCGTGGTAAAGAACGGCGTGAACAGCTGCTGTGCCACCTCGGGCGCGATGCCGACGCCGCCGTCGGTGACCGAGATCTCCAGCCAACCGCTGTAGGCATTGGACGCCCCCCGCCGCACCCGGATGTCCAGAATGCGCGGGTGGATGGCCGGGTCGTCCATGGCCTGCATGGCATTGCGCGCCAGGTTCAGCAACACCTGCTCGACCATGGTGCGGTCGCACAGCGTGCGTGGCAGATGGGGTTCCACCGCGGTGTGCACGCGCACGCCCAGCTTGCGGGCCTGCAGGCTGATGAGGGGCAGGATGGCATCGAGCAGCTCCTGGGGCGCAACCGCCTCGCGGGCCTGGTCGCGGCGGCGGACGAAATCGTGCACGCTCTTGATCACGCGTCCGGCACGCTCGGCCTGGCGGGCAATGTGCTGCATCGCCATGCGCACATCCTCCAGGTTGCCGGGGGCGCTGGAATCGAGCAGGTTGAGCGACCCGGTGGCATAGCTGGAAATGGCCGCCAGGGGCTGGTTGAGTTCGTGGCTGAGCAGCGACGCCATCTCGCCCACGGTGGCCAGTCGCGCCGTGGCCTGCAGGCGTTCCTGCGAGGCGCGGGAGAGTTCTTCGATGCGACGCTGTTCGCTGATGTCCAGAAACGCGCTCATCCAGCCCGTGTGCAGCCCTTGGGCATTGATCAGCGGGGCCTCGATGATGAGCACCGGAAAACGCGTGCCATCCTTGCGCATGAAGACCGATTCGAAGCCCTCGCGCGGCGGCATGCCACCGGCAAACCGGGTGGCCTGGCGCTGCCGGTACTCCTCGGCAAATTCGGGCGGCCAGTAAGGGGCGGACGTGCTTTGCCCGAGCAGCTCCTGCGGGCTGAACCCCACCATGGCGCAGAACGCGGGGTTGACGTACGTGATGTGCCCCTGCAGGTCACGCGCGCGCAGGCCCGTCACCAGGGAGTCTTCCATGGCCTTGCGAAAGGCGAGCGCATCCGCCAGGTCCCGCTCTGCACGCAGCCTGCGCCGGTTGTCCCGCACCAGCACCACCATCACGGTCACCAGCGCAATCGACATGGCGGTGACCAGCGCGGTCAGCACGTTGGGAAAGAGATTGGGTGCACCGTGCCAGCGGTCCATGCGCAGCACCAGCGTGGTCCCCGGCAGATCGAGCAGCTGCTGGGCCGTGAACATGCGCGTGCCGCGTCTGGCCGCGCCCAGTATGGCCAGCCGGGTGCCATCGGCCTCGGTGAACGATGCCTCCTGGCTGCGGGTCAGGTTGTGTCCCACCAGGTCCACCAGCATTTCTTGCAGTGAATAGGTGGCCACCAGGAAGCCGGACGGACGCCCGGCGCTGTTGAGTGGCAGGCACAGCTCCATCATTTCCGACCCCATGCCATCGCCATGGGGCTGGAAATAGCTGCCCGAATACGCCGGCGAACCCAACCGGTGGGCATTGGTGCAGGCCAGCGCCGCATCGGTATGCGCGTCCTCACGGCTCGCGGCGTCCCACGACAAGGGGCGGTAGGGGGTCTGGGCATGCGCGCGCAGGCGCAGGTTGTTGTCTCGCCACTCGATGCGCACCAGTTCGCGGCGCAGGCGCAGCAGTTCGGTCGCATTGACCTCCCAGGCCAGCAGGCCCGGGTCGCCCGCCTGGAGCGCCTGCAGGCTCTGCACGTTGCGGGAAAGCGCCGTGCGGATGTCGGAACCCGCGTCGGCGGCATCCCGCTCCAGCCGGGACTGCACCTGGCTGGCCTCGTAACGCCCGGCCAGCCACACCAGCGTGACCAGCATGGACGCCACCAGGACCCCCAGCAGGGTCCAGAGCGACCACCGGCGCCAGGCGCTGCGCCAGCGCTGCCAGGGTGTGCGGGTGCGTGGCGGCAGCGTCACAGGGCGCGGTGCTCCAGCGCGGGCAACTGCGTGCGCACCTGGCGCACGCGCCCGGCATCCAGGTCGCCCAGCACCACGCCCGGGCCTTGCGCCAGTGTGTTGACGATCTGGCCCCAGGGGTCCACCAGCATGCTGTGCCCCCAGGTCTGGCGGCCGTTTTCGTGCACTCCGCCCTGCGCGGGGGCCAGCACGTAGGCCAGGTTTTCCACCGCCCGCGCCCGCAGCAGCAGTTCCCAGTGGGCCTGTCCCGTGGTGTGGGTGAAGGCGCTGGGTACCAGCAGCAGGTCGGCCCCGGCATGGGCGTACCGGCGGTACAGCTCGGGAAAGCGCAGGTCGTAGCAAACGCTCAGGCCAACGCGCCAGGTGTGGCCCGTGCGCGCTGTCAGGTCAAAGTGCACCGGTGCAGCCCCCGCCTCGATCACCCGGCTCTCGTCAAAATGCTCGCGTCCGTTGTCAAACCGAAAAAGGTGGATCTTGTCGTAGCGCGCAGCGCATTGGCCCGACGGGGCATACGCCAGCGTGGTGTTGCGCACGCGCGCCGGATCACCGGTCTGCATGGGCAGGGTGCCGCCCACCACCCACATCTGCAACTCCTGTGCAGCGCGGGCAAGAAACGCCTGCACCACCCCTTCGCCCGGGGTTTCGCGCAACGCCAGCTTGTCGATGTCGCGCAGCCCCATGGCACAAAAATACTCGGGCAGCACGGCCAGTTCGGCCCCTGCGGCTGCGGCCTGCTCCAGCAGGCGGCGGGCCATGGCCAGGTTGTCGCTGCGCTGCGTGCCGGAGACCATCTGCAGTGCTGCGACTTTCATGAGGGCTCTCCTGCAGGCGCGGCAGGCACCTTGGGTCCTTGTGCCGCACCCGGGGGCACGGCAGCGCTGCCAGACTCCCGGCCACGCCGGGCAATGCGCACGATGTTCGGGTCGGTCCAGGTGCCATCGATCCGGAATTCCTGGGTGGCCGCCTCGATCAGGGGGCCGCGCAGAAACACCTGGGCGAGAAAACTGCCCAGTCCAATGACCGGGTTGATGGCCGTGGCGACCAGCGAGGCGGTCATGGCATTGATTTCAGGCACCACCACCACATGCAGGTCCTGCGTTTCGTGGCCGATGTCGGCTTTGCCCTCCATGAGTACCGCCGCGTTGACGCCCTTCATCTGCAGGTTGTTGGTGATGGCGACGCCTTGCTCGATGCGTACGTCGCCCCGCACGAAATCGAACGCGAAACCCTCGCTGAACACGTCGCGAAAATCCAGCGTCAGGCGGCGCGGCAGGGCCTGCAGGCTCAGCACACCGAGCAGCTTGGCCAGCCCCGGATCTGCCTTGAGAAACTGGCCAGACTCCACGTTCAGGTTGATCTGACCGGTCATGGAGCGGTAGTCCGGGCTCATGGGTGCACCGATCCAGGCCACCTGCCCCTGCATGCGGCCCTTGCCGTGGCGCACCACGTTTTCCATGCCGAAACGGGCGAGCAGATCGCCGGAGTCGCGGATGTCGAGCTGGAAATCCATCACTGTGCGGCGGCGCAGCGCACGCTCGCCACCGGCCTGCACCGCCCAGTTGCCGCTGCCGGTGAAGCTGGCTTCGGTCGTCGTGATGTTGAACTTGTTCAGCCGCCACTCGCGCTGGGCCCCTTCCCCCCGGTTTTGCGCTTCGATCTCCACGCGGCCGAGTTTGCGGCCCCGCAGATCAAAATCGTCCACCACGATATCCAGCGCGGGTATCGTGCCGGGTTGCTCGTCCAGCAGCGCCTCGAACTGCGTGGCGGCGCTCTGCGGCAGCTTCATGCGCGCCAGGCGGGCAAAGATGCGGCCCGCCGGGTTGTCCCGGGCCCCCGCAGGCCGGTATTCAACATAGCCATTGAGCTCGTCGGCGTCAAGGTTGGCACGCCAGGTAGAGCCATCCCGCGAGCCGCCCACCACCAGGTTGTGCAGCGTGCGCCCTTGCACGGTGAGCGTCTGCGCACGCACCGCGAAGGTGGTGGGCAGATAGTCCGGTGCCGCGCTGCCGGCGGTGGTGGTTGCCGGGGTGGCGGCGTCGGCGGTGGTCGCCTGGGTCAGCACTTTTTCCCAGGCGTCCACATCCAATAGCGCTGAATGGATGTTGGCCGCCACACCGTCCGCCGGCATGGGCGCGGTTTCGCCCGCCGTCAGACCGATGCCGATGGCGCCGCGCACCACGCGCGTCTGGTCACCCTGGTGCTCGCGCAGGTAGCTGGCCGATCCCAGCGGGCCGAGGTCCAGGGTGAGCTGGTCACGCACTGGCGGCGCGGCCGTGCCGGTGGGGACCGCGCCCAGGGATTCCCGGGTGACCTGGGTCTCAAAGCGCACCGGCAGCGTGGCATCGGCGGTCTTGGCCAGCGGCGCGGGCAGCGCCAGCCCCAGTCCCTGCAAGCTGGTAGTGACCAGAATCTCGGGGAGGCCCCTGCGAAATGCCAGCGCCAGCGTGTAGGGCGTGCTGCCGGTGGCGCTGCGGGCCAGTTGCGCAAGCATGCCCAGCTGCCGTGCCTGCTGCAGCCCCTCGGCGGTGGCGGTGCCTTGCGCCCGCAGCTGTATGGCGGACTCCGTCGCGGCGGCACTGGCAGGCAGCGCACGCATGCCGCCTTCCAGGCGCAGGTCGCCGCCCAGTGCGTGCGCCTGCACCCCGTTCACGGAAAAGCCGGTGTCGGTAAATTGCACGGTGCCGCGTGCGCGCGACAACGGCGGCGTTTCCGGGGTGATGTGCACGTCATTGCCCGCGAGCACCACGCTGCCTTGCACCTTCGATTGGTCGATGTCGGAGATCGGCAGGCTCAGCCGCAGCTGCAAACCGGCCTGGCCCGTGCCGCTGGCCTGGTCGAGGGCGTGGCCCGTCATGCGCGCCAGCGGAGAGGTGCGCAGGATGGTCAGCAGTTCGGCCAACGGCCCGCGGGCATCGGCGTTGACGGCGACCACGGTGTGGGACAGATCGGGAATCTGCGCTTCCACCTTGGCCAGCCGCACGCCCGGTGTGCCGGCAAAACCACCGGTGGCGCCACGCACCTGCATGGACGAACGCTCGAAAACCAGTTCGCCCGACAGTTGCGTCAGTGCGGGCCAGGGCAGTGCGTCGCGGGGTTGCAGCCGGGGTGGAACATAGGCATAGGTCACATCCTTGACGCGGGCTGCAATCCGGAAATCTCCCTGGCGGGGATCATTGAAGGGGAGATGCTCCAGGTCGCCCTTGATGCGGAACTGCACGTTGCTGGCACTGCCGGTCTGGATGGCATCGCGCACATAGTGGCGCGATTCGGCCGGGATGGACAGGGGCAGATAGCGGTGCACGCGGGTGCCGTCGGCGCGCACCAGCGTTCCCGTGAGGTCCATCACGCCGGGAAAACGCGAAAAGTGGGGACCCTGGCTGGCATCGCTGGTGTGCCAGCTGGCGCGCAACTCACCCTGCGCGTCCGCGTTGGCAAACCGTACATTGCTCGCCTGCACCGCCAGGCGTTGCCCCTCCACCTGCCAGCGCAGCTCTGCGCTCAACTGGTCCAGCGGCAGGACCGGTTCTTCAAACGCCCCGGGCAGTACCAGAGCGCCCGACGCGATGGCCAGGCTGGCCTTGCCGCCCGTGTGGGTCATGTCGATGTCCATGCTGGCGCCGCGCAGGCCGGGAATGGTGTTGCCCGCCTCGCGGTCGCCCGCAGCCAGGGCCAGTCCCGTGACCTTGCCGCGCACCTGGTATTGCTGCAAGGCCTCCAGCGGACCGCGCCAGGTGGCTTGCACTTCGTCGACCAGTCCCTGGGGGGCGTAGGTTTGCAGCGCAGTGTGGGCGGTGGCCCCGATGGGCAGCCGGCTGCCAATCTGGGCCAGGGCGGCAAGGTCCAGGCGGTCTGCACGCAGCTCGCCCTGGGCGGGCGCCTTGCCCGCGGCCTCCGTGTATTGCAGGTGCAGGTTTCCTCCGGGCCACACCAGGCCATCATCGGTCTCGAACTGCAACCCCTGCGTATGGAGCTCCAAACCCCCTTCCAGCCGTCGGGCTCCCAGCCGGCCTGCGATGGATGGCAGCGCCAGCGCCTTGAGCTGCGGCCCCAGCGTGGCATGGACGTCGGTCAGCGCCAGATCGGCCGTGCCACCCACGATCTGGCCGCGCTGTACGTCGGCCCATGCGCGCACGGCGCCCCGGCCTTGTGCCACCTCGACGCCCAGGTCCGCATGGTGGCGCAGGCGGGACACATCCACGCGCGAAAAATCGGCAAAGAGCTGGCCGCTCCAGTGCTGCCAGTTGCCGTCGCGTACGCGCAGCAGCGGCGCGCGAAACCGCCCGGTCAGCGTGAACCGGTCGCCCCAGGCGGCCGGCGGCGTGGCGGCAATGCGCATGTGGTGTTGCCAGTTGCTGTTGCGCAGCAGCACATCGACATTTTCCAGCGCCAGCGCGGGCGCGCCGCGCTGCTCATCGGTCCAGCGCAGGGTGCCACCCCGGATGATGACTTCCCCCTGGGAAAACAGCCAGTCTGCCGCCTCGCTGCTCTCGCCCGGGGTCTCGGAGAAGCGCAGGCCCGCCACCACAATGCGGCCGTCCGGCTGCCTGCGGATGTCGAGGTCGGGCTGCTCAATGTAGAGCTGCTCGAAACCCCGGTTCAGCAGCGAGCGCGGAGACAGGGCCACCACTATGCGCGGCAGTTGCAGCGCGGCCCGCCCCTGGGCATCCAGCAGCGCCACATCCAGCAGCTCTATCGAGGGGATCCAACCTTCCGAGCGCGCCGCGATCGACCCGATGCGCACCGGTACCCCTAGCGCCCGCGCGGCCTGCGCCTCCAGTTGCGGGCGAAACTCACCAATACGCGGCACAATCCAGCCATGCAGTGCGCCCCACGCCACGGCCAGCAGCAGCCACAAGGCCAGCAGGCAGCCCAGCGACCATCGCGCGAACCCGGCGACGAATCGCAGCAGGCGTGTGGGGCGATTGGATGTGTCGATCATTGGTGGGGTGGAATGTGGCAGGAATTATGACCCGCGACCGCAGGGTGGGTTCAGTGAAAACCGGTGTCCCTTGAACAGGTTCTTATGTATGCAGCGGCCCCCCGCGTGATCCACCATGGCAACTTCTTCCTCTGAGTTTTCTGACGGCAGCACGGCTGCCCCTGCCGGCCTGGCCGAATACTCCCGCTTCTTCCAGCGCCTGCACCGCCGCTATGCACAAGACCTGGCCTTGCTGCCGGCAGGAGCACCGCACAAAGGCAGCATGGCGCAGGCCTTTGCAGCACTGCAGGCCAGGGGGTGCGACACCGCCACCGCCCTGCGTGTGCTGCGCCAACTGGTCATGGAGCGGCTGATCCGGCTCGACTGCGACGCCCAGGCGCCGCTCGCAGACATCACCCGCGCCGTCACCGAGCTGGCCGAATTCGCGCTGGATCAGTCGTGCCTCCAGGCCCGCCGCGAACTCGACAACCGCCATGGTGCCCCGCTGGGGCCCGACGGCCAGCCCGTGCCCCTGTGGGTGATCGGCATGGGCAAGCTCGGCGCGCGGGAGCTCAATGTATCCAGCGACATCGACCTGATCTATGTGTACGCGCAGGACGGCGAAACGGCCGGCAACCCGGAGGGGCGCGGCCGCATCTCCAACCATGAATATTTCGCCCATGCGGTGAAGATCATCTACAGCCTGGTGGGCGATACCACCGAGCACGGTTTCGTCTTCCGGGTGGACCTTGCCCTGCGTCCCCATGGCAACTCCGGCCCCGCCGCCGTGTCGCTGGCGGCACTGGAGGACTACCTGCAGGTGCAGGGACGCGAGTGGGAGCGTTTTGCCTGGCTCAAGAGCCGGGTGGTGGCGCCATACGGCTGCATCGGCAGTGCCGAAGTGCTGGCGCTGCGCAGCGTGGTGCTGCCGTTCGTATTCCGCCGTTACCTGGACTACAGCGTGTTTGACGCGCTGCGCACCTTGCACCGGCAGATCCGCGAACATGCCTCCCGACGCAGCGCCGGACATCCCGAGCGCGCCAACGATGTGAAACTGTCCCGCGGTGGCATCCGCGAAATCGAATTCACCGTGCAGCTGCTGCAGGTGGTGCGTGGCGGGCAGTTTCCCGAATTGCGCCGCCGGCCCACGCTGGATGCGCTGCAACGCCTCGCCCAGGCGGGGCTCATGCCCCAGGGAACGGCCGATGCGCTGGCGCGGGCCTATGTGTTCCTGCGCCGCGTGGAGCACCGCATCCAGTACCTGGATGACCAGCAGACCCATGTCCTGCCCACGCGCGACGACGACCTGGCCTGGATTGCCCGCACCATGGGCCACGGCGATTGCTGCGGCTTTCTGCATGAACTCGACGCCCACCGTGAACTGGTGGCACAGGAGTTCGACACCCTGCTGGGCGGCAATGGCAAGAAGGAGTGCAATGGCGGCGGATGTGGCGGGCCGCGTGCGGTTGCCGCCCCACCGCCTGAACTGGAAGGGCTGCTTGAGCAGCTGCCCGCCGGTTTTCGGGAACGCGTGGCCGAATGGCGCACCCATCCCCGCGTGACTGCGCTGCGCGACGAAGCGCGCGCCCGGCTGTTCCGGCTGGTCCAGCGCACGGCCCAGTGGCTGGGCGAAGGGCGCGTCACCGGGGAAGCCGCCGTGCGGCTCGTCAACTGGCTGGAGCCCCTGCTGCGCCGCGAAAGCTATCTGGCCCTGCTGCTGGAGCGCCCCTCGGTGCATGAGCAGTTGCTGCACCTGCTGGGCGCTGCCCGATGGCCCGCACGCTACCTGGTGCAGCACCCCGGCGTCATCGATGAGCTGGTGGGCGACACGCTGCTGGCCGAACGTTTTGTCGTGGCCGATTTTGAGCGCGAGCTCGCCCTGCGGCTGGCATCGCTGCAGTCCACCGGTGAGGACGACGACGAAACCCTGCTGAATCTGCTGCGCCGCGCGCAGCACGCGGAAACCTTCCGGACGCTGGCCCGCGATGTGGAGCACCGGATCACGGTCGAGCAGGTGGCCGATGACCTCAGCGCCCTGGCCGACAGCGTGCTGCGCATTTCCGCGCAGTGGTGCTGGAGCCGCCTCAAGAACCGGCACCGCGAAACCCCGCAATTCGCGATCATTGGCTACGGCAAGCTCGGGGGCAAGGAGCTGGGCTACGGGAGCGATCTCGACATCGTTTTCGTATTCGATGACGACGACGAACGTGCCCCCGAGATCTATGCGGCCTTTGTGCGCAAGCTCATCAACTGGCTCACCGTGAAGACCGGCGAGGGCGATCTGTACGAAATCGACACGGCCCTGCGCCCCAATGGCAACTCGGGCCTGCTGGTCACCAGTTTCAATGCCTACGCGGCCTACCAGCAGCAACGCGGCAGCAACACGGCGTGGACCTGGGAACACCAGGCGATGACGCGGGCGCGCTTTGTGCTGGGCAGTGCGGCCTTGCAGGCCCGGTTTGATGCCGTGCGCGAAGCCGTGGTCACCTCCCCGCGTGACCCGGTTGCGTTGAAGGCAGAGATCGTGACCATGCGCGAGCGTGTGCGTTCGGCCCATCGCACGCGCGACGGGCAGTTCGATGTGAAGCACAGCCCGGGCGGCATGGTGGACGCCGAGTTTGCGGTGCAGTACCTGGTGCTGGCACATTCCGCCAGGCACCCTGAACTGGTGGGCAACGTGGGCAACATCGCGTTGCTGCAGCGCGCCGAGCAGGTGGGGCTGCTGCCCGCCGGGGTGGGGCACGCCGCCGCCGACGCTTACCGCGAACTGCGGCGTGTCCAGCACCGCGCGCGGCTGGACGAGGTGCCCACGGAGGTCACACCCCCGGCGCTGCAGGCTGAACAGAGCGCGGTGCTGGCGCTCTGGCATGCGGTTTTTGGCGAGGCTCCGATTCTTCCGGCCGTGTGAAAGGCCAGCGCCTCATCGTTGGGGAAACCCCGGTGCACTGGCGCATCCATTGCGCAGAGCGTCCACGAGCCGCCTCGCCGGTGACGGCATCCAGTCCGGGGTGGGGCAGAAAACCGGCTTCCCCCGCAGATGGGACCTTGGAGCGGCGTGCGGCGTTGCGCGTTCATAGTCCTTGCCAACGGGATGATTGTTAGATAATGTAACGAGAACCATGCGCCTTGTTGCCCTGAACATCGAGTCCATCCCGTTGGGTCAGCCCCTGCCTTTTGAGCTGCGTGGCGCGGATGGCGCTTTGCTGGCGCAAAAAGGCGATGCCATTCGCACCCGCGCCGAACTCGATTCGCTGGTGGCGCGCGGCCTGAAGCTCTGCGTGGACACGGACGAATCGGGCGACAGCCACCGTGCGTATCTCGCTCCGCTGCAAAAAATGCGGCGGTCCGGCACCTCCCTGGGGCAGATTGCCGCGCTGAAGATCCAGGCAGGTGCGCAGTCCGGCGGCGAACGCGGCGGCAAATATGTGCCCGATTGGCCGGAATGGCAGTTGCGCGCCACCCAGCTGCTGCGCGCGCCGCTGGCGGGTGATTTCGATGGGCGCTTTCAGTCCTTGCACAGTGAACTGGCCCGTCACTGCGAGCAAACGCCCGATGCCACGCTGTTGGCGCTGATCTATCTTTCGGCGCAGGAAACCCGCATGTACAGCGCCACCCACGCCATGCTGGTGTGCTGCGTGTGCATGGTGGTGGCGCGCGAAATGCTGCACTGGCCCGACGAGCGGGTGCGACAGCTGGGCAGCGCTGCGCTCACCATGAATATCGCCATGACTGAGCTGCAGGATCAGCTGGCCCAGCAGTCCCAGCCGCTCACCTCGCAGCAGATCGAGGCGGTGCAAGACCACTCCAGCCGCTCCGAGCAGTTGCTGCGCAGGCTGGGTGTTGCAGACCCTGCGTGGCTGGAAGCGGTGCTCTGCCATCACCAGCGCACGCCAGGCCCGCTGGCCAAAAGATCCGAGGCCCGGCAGATGGCGCGCCTGCTGCAGCGCGCCGACATCTTTGGCGCCCGGCTGGCCCCCCGCGTGGCGCGCTCTCCCATGCCGGTCACTGCCGCCCTGCAGGCCAGTTACTACGACGAAGCGCACCAGGTGGACGAGGCCGGCGCGGCGCTGGTAAAGACACTGGGCGTGTACCCGCCCGGGGCTTTTGTCCGGCTGGCCAACCAGGAAGTGGCGGTGGTGCTGCGGCGCGGCGCAACGGCCACGACGCCCCGTGTGGCCGTGGTGATGGACCGCGAAGGCATGCCCACGGGCGAGATGATTCCGCGTGATACCTCCCACGCCGCCTGGAAGATTGCCGGCGTGGTGGCCTGCCGGGACGTCAGGGCGCAATGGCCCCTGGCCCGTTTGCTGGCCCTGGTGTAGTGCAAGCCGCGCAGGTTGCGCGGTGGGCCCGAAGGCCGCCTCTTTTCCCTTGCCTCGCTGAAACTGCCCTGGACGCAAGGTCCCTGCCATCGGCGGCGGCGTTCCACGGCGCTCAGCCTGCAAGGCCGATCTCCGGCCATTGCGCCGCCCTTGGGGTGGCCTTGCGCTTTCACCGTGGTGAAAGGTGTCCCATACCCTGCGCCAGAACCGGTGGTGTCGGCCAATGCACGCAGTGGTATCTGTGAAAAATACTATTTGGTATAAATAAATACCAAGTGGTGTAAAATATGATGAGATGGTCAAATTCCAGGAGAGTCTCCATGAAATGCACCGAAAAACCCTTGTCTCGCTGCACGAGAATCCTTTGCACAGTGGGCCTGGCCGGGGCAGCGATGCTGTCGGGCGCGGTGGCGCACTCTGGCGAGGCGCAGGCCTGCCCGCCAACCCTGCAGCACACCTTTGACCGGCTGCAGGATGAAAAGCCGCAGTCGCTGTGCCAGTACAGCGGCAAGGTGGTGCTGATCGTCAACACCGCCAGCTATTGCGGGTTCACGGGGCAATACAAGGGGCTCGAAGAACTCTATGCCCGCTACAAGGACCAGGGGCTGGTGGTGCTCGGTTTCCCGTCCAACGATTTCTCCCAGGAAAGCGGCAGCAACCAGCAGATTGCCGAATTCTGCGAAAACACCTTCGGTGTGAAGTTTCCGATGTTCGCCAAGAGCAGCGTCAAGGGCCCGGAGGCATCGCCCTTGTTTCGCCAGCTGGCGCAGCTCTCGGGCGGTGCACCCCGCTGGAACTTTCACAAATACCTGCTCGGGCGCAACGGGCAGCTGGTGGACAGCTACTCCAGCCTGACGGCACCCGGCAGCAAGGGTCTGGTGCGCGCCATCGAACAGCAACTGGCCACGCCCGAACTCCGGTGATTTCCATGACTTCGTTACGCACGGCTGTTTTTTTTTACGCCACGGGCTGGAACTTTGGCGGTATAACTCCACTCAGTAGATTGCAAGAGCGCATTGGGCGCCTTACCAGTTTGACGTTGCGAAGCCTTTCGGGCCCCCGGGTTCCGACTGACCTCCTGGAGCGCTTCTCCTCCCTCCCTCTCTTATTCGTTTCGGGACGCTTCGCAACTTTTTTATTCCAGGCGCCGGCCAGAGGGGGCCGGCCATGAAAGTCGCCATCATCGGCTCCGGCATCTCCGGACTGTCCGTAGCGCACGAATTGCGCGGCCAGGCGGCCATCACCCTGTATGAGGCGGGTGACTACTTTGGTGGCCACACCCACACGGTGGACGTCATGCTGCCCGATGCGTCGGGTCGATCCGTCACGCATGGCGTGGACACCGGTTTTCTGGTTTTCAACGAGCGCACCTACCCCCATCTCATCCGTCTGCTGACCGAGCTGGGTGTCGAGACGGCAAAGTCCGACATGTCGTTTTCTGTGCAGGTGCCGGGCGCCCTGCGCCGTGGGCGCACGCTGGAGTGGAGCGGCACCAGCCTGAGCACCGTGTTTGCCCAGCGTTCCAACCTGGTCAACCCGCGCTTTCTGGGCATGCTGCGCGACCTGCTGCGCTTCAACCAACTGTGCACGCGCATTGCCGAGCAGCAGGCCGAGGCAGCGCTGATGCAGCCGCTGGGTGATTTCCTCCAGGAGCACCGCTTTGGTGAGGCGTTTCGCGACTGGTACTTCCTGCCCATGCTGGGTTGCATCTGGAGCTGCCCTACCGACCAGATGCTGAAGTTCCCCGTGGCCACCATGATCCGGTTCTGCCACAACCATGGCCTGATCCAGGTGAGCCACCGCCCGCAATGGTGGACGGTGTCCGGTGGCGCGCGCCACTACGTTGACAAGATCGTGGCAGGCATTGCCGACAAGCGCCTGAACACCCCCGTGCGCCGCATCGAGCGCGACGCGGCCGGTGTGCGCGTGGTGACGGCAGGCCACACAGAACACTTTGACAAGTTGGTGCTGGCCACGCACTCCGACCAGTCGCTCGCGCTGCTGGCCCAGCCCACCCTGCAAGAGCGTGCGGTGCTCGGTGCCATCCGCTACCAGGCCAACCGCGCCGTGCTGCACACCGACACCTCGGTGCTGCCCGCGCGCCGTGCCGCCTGGGCTGCGTGGAACTACGAGCGTGCCCGGCAGCGCAGCCGCGAGTCGGCCCGCGTGTGCCTGCACTACCTCATCAACCAGCTGCAGCCCGTGCCGTTTGCCCAGCCCGTGGTGGTGTCGCTGAACCCGGTGCGCGACATTGCGCCCGAACACGTGATCGGTAGCTACGAGTACGCCCACCCGGTGTTCGACCTGGCCGCCATCCGCGCGCAGCAGCAGGTGGGCCAACTGCAGGGGCAGCAGCACACCTGGTTCTGCGGCGCCTGGACGGGCTATGGCTTCCACGAGGATGGCCTCAAGTCCGGCCTGGCCGTGGCCGAGCAATTGCGGACGGCCCTGCCCACACCTCTGGCGGAGGCCGCGTGAGCCACGCCCCGGCCCCACCCGCAGCGCCCCTGATCGGCTTCGGCCAGGTGCGCCACACACGGCTGCGGCCGACGTGGCATGCGTTTGCCTACCCCACGTTTTTCCTGATGCTGCCCATGCGCAGCCTGACCAAAGTGCGGGGCGCACTGGCCGTGAACCGGGCGGGCGCCATCAGCTTTCATGACGTGGACCATGGCGACGGCCGCGGCGCCGCGCAGGGCGGTGCGCTCGCCTGGCTGGACGAGCTGCTGCGCACCGAAGGCATCACCGACGCTACGGGCGAGGCCTGGCTGCACTGCTACCCGCGCGTGCTGGGCTACACCTTCAAGCCCGTGAGCTTCTGGTACTGCCACCGTGCGGACGGCCGCCTGCGCGCCATCGTGGTCGAGGTGAATAACACCTTTGGCGAGCGCCACTGCTACCTGCTGGATGCGCCGCAATATGGCGTGGAGCAGCAGGCGCGCAAGGTGTTCCACGTGTCGCCGTTCTGCGAGGTGAGCGGCAGCTACCGCTTTCGCTTCATGCGCACCGAGGCCAGCGCACAGGACGCGGGCCGAACCGTGGTGCGCATCGACCACGACGACGACACCGGCCCGCTGATCCAGACCAGCGTGAGCGGCACCTTGCACGCCATCACCGCACAGACATTGCGCCGCGCGCTCTGGGGCTACCCCGCCATGACGCTGGCCATCATTGTCCGCATCCACTGGCACGCGCTGCGGCTGTGGCTCAAGCGCGTGCGCTTCCATCGCAAGCCCGAGGCGCCTGCCGCCGCCGTGACCCGTTGACCTCCCTGCACAACGAGACTGCCGCCATGAACTCCACCACCGCGCCCCGCACCGCCCCACGATCCGCACAGACGCTGCCTGCCGGCACGCCCGCTGCCGCGCGCACGGCGCTCAGGCTCCTGCAGCGGCTGCAGCATGGCCACCTCACGGTCCAGCTGCCAGACGGCACGCTGCAGCACTTCGGGCATGGCAACGGTCCGTCGGCCGCCATCACGTTCAAGAACTGGAAGGTGTGCAGCGCCGCGCTCAAGTCGGGCGACATCGGCTTTGCCGAGAGCTACATCGCGGGCGACTGGACCACGCCGCACCTCACCGACCTGCTCAAGCTCCTCATCGCCAACCGCCAGCAGGTCGAAGGCGTGATCTACGGCACCTGGGCGGGCCGCCTGCTGTACCGCATCAAGCACCTGCTCCACCGCAACACGCGCGCCAACAGCCAGAAGAACATCCACGCCCATTACGACCTGGGCAATGCGTTCTACGAACTGTGGCTGGACGACACGATGAACTATTCGTCCGCCTGGTTCGAGGGTGACGCGGGCGGCGACCTGCGCACCGCCCAGCACGCCAAGGTGCGCCGCGCGCTGCGCATGGCGGGCGTGCAGGCGGGTGACCGTGTGCTGGAAATCGGCTGCGGCTGGGGCGCGCTGGCCGAGATGGCGACCACCGAATTCGGCGCGTCCCTCACCGGCGTGACGCTGTCCACCGAACAACTCGCGTTTGCGCAGCAGCGCATGGCGCAGCATGATGTCGCAGACAAGGCCGACCTGCGCCTGCAGGACTACCGCGACATCCAGGACGGCCCGTACGACGCCATCTGCTCCATCGAGATGGTCGAGGCCGTGGGCCGCGAATACTGGCCCACCTATTTCGAGTCGGTAAACCGCCTGCTCAAGCCCGGCGGCAAGGCCTGCATCCAGAGCATCGTCATCGACGACAGCCTGTTTGCACGCTACATCAGCTCCACCGATTTCATCCAGCAGTACATCTTCCCCGGCGGCTGCCTGCCCTGCCCACGCGAGTTCCGCCGCGAGGCCGAGGCCGCGGGCCTGCGCGTGGCGGACGAGTTTACCTTTGGCCAGGACTACGCCGAAACCCTCAAGCGCTGGCGCGAGCGCTTTCTGGCGCAGCGCGCACAGATCCTGCAGCTGGGGTTCGATGAGCGCTTCCTGCACATCTGGGAGTTCTACCTGGCGTACTGCGAGGCGGCGTTTGCGATGGGCAACATCGACCTGGTGCAGTACACGCTGGCCAAGGACTGAGGGACGCCATGAAAAATATAGCTGCCACCGCAATATTCACTGGCGCATTGATGGGTTTGGGCCCTCACACCGCGCTGGCGCAGGTGGCAGAGGCCAGCGCAGCCGCTGCAGCCCCGTTGTCGGGTGCCCGGCTGGTGGGGCAGGGGGTGCTGCGCTTTCTGGGGTTTGAGATCTACCGGGCGCGGCTGTGGGTGCAGCCCGGCTTTGATGCCGACCACTACGCTGCCCACCCCCTGGCGCTGGAGCTGACCTACCACCGCGATTTTTCGGCCGAGGCCATCGCCAAGCGCTCCATCGAAGAGATGCGCCGCGTGGGCCGCTTCACGCCCCAGCAGGCCACGCGCTGGCAGCAGGCACTGGCCGCCGCCTTGCCGGATGTGAAGGCCGGCGACCGGCTGCTGGGCCTGTACCAGCCCGGCGCAGGCGCCGTGTTCAAGATGGGCGGGCGTGTGGTGGGCGAAGTGGCTGACGCCGAGTTTTCGCGCCTGTTCTTCGGCATCTGGCTGTCGCCCCAGACCTCCGAGCCCGGACTGCGGCAGGAGCTGATCGCGGCCACCCGCACCCCAAGCCAAGGCCCGCAATGACCACCGCCACGCCCATTCGCGCCGGCCAGGGCCTGGCCTATGGGCTGCTGGGCCTGCCGCTGGCATTCGTGGCGCTGCCGCTGTATGTGCTGCTGCCCAACCACTACGCGCGCGAGTTCGGCATGCCGCTGGCCACGCTGGGCGCGGTGCTGCTGGCGGCGCGCTTGTTCGATGCGGTGTCGGACCCGCTGCTGGGCCGCCTGTCCGACCACCTGTTCGGCCGCTCGGTGCGCGCCGTGCTGGCGGTGGGCGCGGTGTCGGCCATGGTGCTGGCGCTGGGGCTGATCAGCCTGTTCTTTCCGCAGGTAGCCGGGGCCGATGCGCTGATGGCCTGGGTGCTGGTGGCGCTGCTCATCACCTACACCGCCTACAGCCAGCTGGGCATCGCGCACCAGTCCTGGGGCGCACGCCTGGGTGGCGACGAGCTGCAGCGCGGCCGCATCGTGGCCTGGCGTGAAGGTGCCGCGCTGGTGGGCGTGGTGCTGGCCTCGGTGCTGCCCGCGCTGCTGGGGCTGCCGGTCATGCTGAGTGTGTTTGCCATCAGCCTGTTGCTGGGCTGGTGGGCCTGGACGCGGGCGCCGCGCCCGGTGATGGCGATGGATGTCGGCGTCTATCGCCCGCCGCAGCGCGCCAGCCTGTGGCGGCCCTGGGGGCGCCCTGCGTTCCGCCGCCTGCTGGCCGTGTTCATGCTCAACGGCATAGCCAGCGCCATCCCGGCCACGCTGGTGCTGTTCTTCATCCAGGACCGCCTGCAGGCCCCGCCCGCGCAGGAGCCGATGTTCCTGGCCGCTTATTTCGTCTGCGCAGCGCTGTCGATCCCGCTGTGGCTGCGCGCCGTGGCGCGCTGGGGCCTGGCGCGCACCTGGCTGGCGGGCATGCTGCTGGCGATTGCCGTGTTTGGGTGGACTGCGTTCCTGGGCGCAGGCGATGTGCTGCCGTTCCTGGCGGTCTGTGCGCTCTCGGGTGTGGCCCTGGGCACCGACCTGGCCCTGCCCAGCGCCCTGCTGGCCGGTGTGATCGCGGCCGAGGGCGACAGCGGCCAGCACGAGGGTGCGTACTTTGGCTGGTGGAACTTTGCCACCAAGCTCAACCTGGCGCTGGCCGCCGGCCTGGCGCTGCCGCTGCTGGGCTGGTGGGGCTACACCCCGGGCACACGCAGCGACGAGGGATTGCAGACTCTGGGCATGGCCTACGCCGTGCTGCCCAGTGTGCTCAAGCTGTTGGCTGCGGGTGCGCTGCTTGCCCTGGTCCTGCGGCCATCCCGAACCTGATCCGACTCCAGGTGAATTCCATGATGCAACGACGCCTCCTCCTCTCCGCCGCAGTGGCTGCGCCCGTGGTGCTGTCCGGCTGCGCCAGCCAGCGCATTGACGGCTACGCCAGCGAAAAACCGGTGCTCGACCTGGCCCGGTATTTCAACGGCAAGATCGACGCCCACGGCATCTTCCAGGACCGCAGCGGCCAGATCGTGAAGCGCTTCGCCGTGGTCATGGACTGCGCCTGGGCGGGCAACGAGGGCGTGCTCGACGAAGCCTTCACCTATTCCGACGGCACCACGCAGCGCCGCATCTGGCGCCTGACCCAGCACGCCGACGGCCGCTATACCGGCACCGCCGACGATGTGGTGGGCACGGCCCACGGCCAGACGCGCGGCAACGCCTTCCGCTGGAACTACACCCTGGCCCTGCCCGTGGATGGCAAGGTCTACCACGTCGATCTGGACGACTGGATGTACCTCATCGACGACCGCGTGATGCTCAACCGCGCGACCATGCGCAAGTTCGGTGTGCGCCTGGGCGAGATCACCCTGTCCTTTACCAAGCGCGCACCATGAAGCTCAACCCACCCTTGCGCGACTGGCAGGGCCGCCGGGCCTGGCTCATCGGGGCCAGCAGTGGCATTGGCCGGGCCACGGCGGCGGCGCTGCATGCGCGCGGCGCGCAGGTCATCGTCTCGGCCCGGAGCAGCGATGCGCTGAACGCCTTTGCCCGGCAGCACCCCGGCAGCACGGCGCTGGCCTTTGACACGGCCGAGCCGGCCCAGGTGCAGGCCGCCGCCGCGCAGGTGCTGGCGGGCGGTGCGCCCGACCTGGTGTGCTACTGCGCGGGCTACTACCGTGACATGCGCGCCACCGACTTCGACCTGGCCGTGATGCTGCGCCACGAGCAGATCAACTACAACGGCGCACTGCATGTGCTGGCCGCCGTGCTGCCCGCCATGCTCACCGCAGCCCAGGCCGGGCACCCGGGGCATGTGAGCCTCATCAGCAGCGTGGCGGGGTTCCGGGGCCTGCCCAAGAGCCTGGCCTACGGGCCCACCAAGGCTGCGCTCATCCACCTTGCCGAGGCGCTGTACCTGGACCTGCATGACCTGGGCATGGGCGTGAGCGTGATCAATCCCGGCTTCGTGGCCACGCAGCTCACGGTGCGCAACGACTTCACCATGCCCGCGCTGATCTCGCCCGAGGCGGCGGCGGCGGCCATCTTGCGGGGCTGGGAGCGTGGGCATTTCGACATCCACTTTCCCAAGCGCTTCACGCGGGTGATGAAACTGCTGCGCGTGCTGCCGTACCGGTGGTACTTTCCGGCAGTCCGCAAGTTCACAGGCCTTTGAATTTTCATGCAGCCACCAGAAATCACCGCGTCCACCGAGCAGGCCGTCACCCGCGTGGCGGCGTTTTTCGAGCAGCTTTCACTGGCCGATATCGCCGCCATCGGCCAGCTCTACGCCCCCGATGCGCGCTTCAAGGACCCGTTCAACGAGGTGCAGGGCGTGCCCGCTATTCAAGCCATCTTTGCCCATATGTTCGAGGCGCTGGAGCAGCCCCGTTTCGTGGTCACGGGCCGCGTGGTGCAGGGGCAGCAGTGTTTTCTGACCTGGGATTTCTTGTTCGCATTCAAGAACTTCCACCGGGGTGTGCCCCAGACCGTACGCGGCGCCTCGCACCTGGTGCTGAACGATCAGGGCCTGGTGGCGCTGCACCGCGACTACTGGGATGCCGCCGAAGAGCTGTATGCAAAGTTGCCCGTTGTCGGAGGGCTGATGCGCTGGCTGCAGCGGCGCGCGGCCCAATAGCGGTCCCTGTCTGTCTCAGAAACAAAGATGCCGGCAAGAGCCGGCATCTTTTTTGGGACACCAAGCTCCGTGAACGGTCAGAACGGCCGGGTGTCCGCAAAGCTCGGGCGCAGCATCAGCTTGTCGAGCAGCTTGCCCAGGTTGGGGTACTCGCTGCGCCAGTCGATCTGGGGGAAGCGGAACTCCAGCCAGCCCAGGGCGCAGCCCACAGCGATGTCCGACAGGCTCAGGTGGATGCCGCTGCAAAACGGCTTGTCGCCCAGGCCCTGGCTCATGGACTTGAGGCAGTCGTTCACCTTGTGCAGCTGGCGGTCGATCCAGGCCTGGCTGCGTTCACCGTCCTGGCGGCCCGCCCAGGTGGCCTCCAGCCGCGCGAGGATGGCCGCGTCCACCAGGCCGTCGGCCAGTGCCTCCCAGGTCTTGACCTCGGCGCGTTCGCGTCCCTGCGCGGGGATGAGCTTGCCCACGGGCGAGAGCGTGTCGAGGTATTCCACGATCACGCGCGAGTCGAACACCGCCTCGCCGCCCTCCATCACCAGGCAGGGCACCTTGCCCAGCGGGTTGGATTTGGCAATGGCGGTGTCATCGGCCCAGACGTTTTCCTGCACGAACTGGTAGTCGAGCTTTTTTTCTGCCATCACGATGCGCACCTTGCGGACGTAAGGACTGGCGTTGGCTCCGATCAGTTTCATGTTTCTTCCGTTGCGCGGGGTTGTCTGTTCCATACGCTGGCGATTCTATCGGCAGCGGCCCGCGGGGCGCTGACCGGGTGCGCACGCCTACAATCTCGCGCCATGAGCCTGTCCACCATTACCGCCCTGTCGCCGCTTGACGGCCGTTATGCCAGCAAACTTGCCGCCCTGCGGCCCATCATGAGTGAACACGGCTACATGCAACGCCGTGTTCAGGTGGAAGTGGCCTGGTTCATCGCGCTGTCCGATGCCGGATTTGCCGAGTTCAAGCCGCTGACCACCGGTGCCCGCGCCTACCTGCTGGGCCTGGTCAAGAATTTCTCCGAGGCCGATTCGGCCGCCATCAAGGAGATCGAGAAAACTACCAACCACGACGTGAAGGCCGTCGAATACTGGATCAAATCGAAATTCGAAGCCCGTCCCGAGCTGGAAAAGGCCTCGGAATTCGTGCATTTCGCCTGCACCAGCGAAGACATCAACAACACCAGCCACGCGCTGCAGCTGCGCGCGGGCCGCGACCAGGTGGTGCTGCCGGGCCTGGACCGCATCATCCTCAAGCTGCGCGAGATGGCCCACGCCTTTGCCGACGTGCCCATGCTCAGCCGCACCCATGGCCAGACAGCCAGCCCCACTACGGTGGGCAAGGAAATGGCCAACGTGCTCATGCGCCTGCAGGCCGCCAGCGAGCGCATTGCGGCCATCAAGATCCTGGGCAAGATGAACGGCGCCGTGGGCAACTACAACGCCCACCTCTCGGCCTGGCCCGATTTCGACTGGGAAGCCTTCAGCAAGAACGTCATCGAGACGCCCGAGCCGCTGGGCCTGGGCCTTACCTTCCAGCCCTATTCCATCCAGATCGAGCCGCACGACTACATGGCCGAGCTGTTCGACGCCGTGGCGCGCGCCAACACCATTTTGGTGGACCTCTCGCGCGACATCTGGGGCTATGTGAGCCTGGGCTACTTCAAGCAGCGCCTGAAGGCCGGCGAGATTGGCTCGTCCACCATGCCGCACAAGGTCAACCCCATCGACTTCGAGAACGCCGAAGGCAACCTGGGCCTGGCGAATGCGCTCCTTCGGCATCTGTCCGAAAAGCTGCCCATCAGCCGCTGGCAGCGCGACCTGACCGACAGCACCGTGCTGCGCAACATGGGCGTGGCCCTGGGCTATGCCGCGCTGGCCTATGCCTCGCTGCTCACGGGCCTGAACAAGCTGGAGCTGAACGAAGAAGCCCTGGCCGAAGACCTGGACGCCGCCTGGGAAGTGCTGGCCGAGCCCATCCAGACCGTGATGCGCCGCTATGGCGTGCAGGGCGCCTACGAAAAGCTCAAGGAAGTGACCCGCGGCAAGACCGTGACGGCCGAGGCGCTGCACGCGCTGATCAACGGGCTGGAGATTCCGCAGGCCGACAAGGCCCGCCTGCTGGCCATGACGCCCGGCAGCTACACCGGCAAGGCCGCCGAACTGGCGCGGCGCGTCTGACCACTGGTTTTTAGCCGTTTTGGCCTCTGGCGTTTGTGTATCAAGCGCCAGCAGCTATCTATTTCATAGTGAGGCTGCATGGCCATCAAATCCACCATCTTCAAGGCGAATCTTGCGATCGCCGACATCGACCACGGCTACTACGCCGACCATGCCCTCACGCTGGCCCGCCACCCCAGCGAAACCGACGAGCGCATGATGGTGCGGCTGGCGGCGCTGGCCATTGCGGCGCACCAGCTCAATGACCTGTGCAACGGCGACGCCACCCTGGCCTTTGGCGCGGGCCTGTCCGATCCGGACGACCCCGATGCCTCGCTGACCGACTTCACCGGCCGCAAGCGCGTGTGGATCGAGGTGGGCCAGCCCGAGGACAAGCCGCTCACCAAGGCCTGCAGCAAGGCCGATTCGGTGATCGTGTACTGCTTCCACCATGCCGCCGAGATCTGGTGGAAGGGCATCGAGTCCAAGCTCTCGCGGCTCGAAAAGCTGCAGGTGTGGCGCATTCCCACCGAGGCCTCGCAGGCGCTGGCGCAACTGGCCGAGCGCAGCATGCAGCTGCAGGCCACGGTGCAGGAGGGGGCCATCACCCTCAGCAGCACGCAGGGCAGCGTGCATGTGGAGCCGGTGCGCTGGAAATAGCCATTGGGTTGATCCACGGCCCCGCAGCCTGTGAAACTGGCGCGGCCCACATCAGCGGGAAGCGGCAAAGCCGCTCAGGGGGGCTCCCTATCCCCGCGGCATCAGCGCGCCGCACTGCCAGCACTGCTCGAAACCACCTTCCACCGTCTCGCCACAGCGGCAGCGCCAGTGGCGCTGGGGCAAGTCCTGCAGCTCCTGCAGCAAGGCCCGGGCGCGGGTGGCGTGTTCGTCGCAGTCGAGCCAGATCTCGGGCAGGCACTGGTCGGGTGGCAGGTGCCCGGCTGCGGCCCCCAGGTATTGCCGCTGCACCGATGCCGTCATGCCCGCCTCGCACAGCAGGTCGGCCCACAGCGTGGCAATGGCGATGTTCGGGGCCTGGGTGAGACGCAGCATGGCGCCACCATAGCGCTTTGCGGCCGGGGCGTACAGGGGCGCGGTCAGGGCGGCGCGGTACCGCCGGCCCCCTCGGCCGCGCGTTCGGCGTAGCGGTTGAAGCGCCACGCGGTGTGCTCCAGCGTGATGCGGCGCCACACGGCGCGTTTTTCGGCGGGGCCCATGGCCGGCCAGAACTGCACTTCGTCAAAGCTGCGCCCGCAGCCCTTGCACCAGTCGTCGCCCTGGCTGGTGGAGCAGATGGCAATGCACGGCGTGTCGGGCGTGGTGTCGTACCAGGCCAGCCAGGCGGCCCTCGCTGCGGCCGGCAGGCTCTGCTCGTCGGCTTCGCTCTCGTGGCGGAACACCATGCGCGCATACACCTCGCCGAGCGCGCTGATCTCGGGCGCCAGCGCCGCGCCAGCGCTGGCGGGGGCGCGCTCGCGCCAGTGGTTGATGGCGGCTTCGATGTCGGTGATGTGGATGGCGGCCATGGTGGCGGTTGTTGCAGCAGGGACGGGAGGGCAACAGGGCGTGGATCATAGCCGCGCGGTGGTTGCTCCGCGCGGTGAGATCCTGTTTTGATAGCTTTAAATCCTTGTCTGCAATGAGCTACAGGCCTTTTTCTCTTGAATGAATGCCCTTGGCGCTGCAGCGGAATCTTGCATGCCCGGTGCGGGCTGTGTTCCAATCGCCGCTTCGAAGGGGAGTAGCTCCCGACATGTGCTTCGGCCGTGCCACCTGTTGGCCACCGGACGCATGGCATCGGAACCGTCGTCAATACGAAGCATCGCTTCCGGCGGTCCGGGTTCAGCGCACGCCAGAGCGCTGAACCGAGCAAGACCTTTGATGGGCCCGCTGTGGGCTGATCAAGGCCGTCCCTTCGCATGCTCTGCCCCGCGCGGCAGGCCTCTGATCCGCCCCCGCAGGCCCCCTATCCCAGGGACCGGCTCGGCGCTACAGTGGCTGCCAGGTCGTCCTTTCGCCCATTGATATTGAGGAATTTATGGACTTTCTGGCATCGCCCGAATTCTGGCTCGCACTCGGCCAGATCATCATCATCGACATCCTGCTGGGTGGCGACAACGCAGTGGTCATTGCGCTGGCCTGCCGCAAACTGCCACCCGCCCAGCGCACCAAGGGCATCATCTGGGGCACGGCGGGTGCCATCGTGCTGCGCGTGGTCCTGATTGCGTTTGCCATGACGCTGCTGGCGCTGCCGTTCCTCAAGTTCGTGGGTGCGCTGCTGCTGGTGTGGATTGGCGTCAAGCTGCTGGCCCCCGATGAAGACGGCCATGGCGACATCCAGACCAGCGACAAGCTGCTGGCCGCCATCAAGACCATCATCGTGGCCGACCTGGTGATGAGCGTGGACAACGTGATCGCCATTGCCGGCGCCGCGCAGAACGCGGGTGAGCACCAGCTCCTGCTGGTGGTGCTGGGCTTGCTGATCTCGATCCCCATCATCGTCTGGGGCAGCCAGCTGGTCATCAAGCTCATGGAGCGTTTCCCCTTCATCATCACGCTCGGCGGCATGCTGCTGGGCTGGATCGCGGGCGGCATGCTGGTGACCGACCCGGTCTTCGCCAACCCCGACAAATGGCAGTGGATGCTGAAGATCGCGCAAACCGACACCATCCGCTACGCAGCCAGCGTGGCCGGCGCACTGCTGGTGCTGGCGGCTGGCAAGGTGATCCTGGCGCGCCGCACCGCTGCTGCGCCTGCCGAGGGCTGATGGCGTATCTGCACGTGCCAGCGTGCGCGCTGGCAACCGGCTGACGCAAAGGGGGCTGCATGCCCCCTTTGTCATGGGCCCCATTTTTCGGAGGTGGTATGGACAAAGTCATTGTGTACGTGGACGACGCCGCCCAGGCGCAGCAGATCCTGGCGCCCTTGCTCGCAACGGAGGCCGCTGTCGCCACGCATTGGGTGCTGGTGGCCTGCGCACCGCGCATGACGCACCGCATCAGCAAATGGGTGAGCCATCGCACCCGCGAGAACTGGCGCGACAAATGGGCCGAGAAGCTGTTCGCGCAATTGCTGCCTTTGCTGCCGTCGGGTGGCAGCCGCGTGACCACGGTGCTGGCCAAAGGTCCCTTGCCGGAGCTGGCCGCGCAATTGCAGGCCGAACTGGGCGCCGCCCGCGTGGTGGATGCCCGCCGGCCCAGGCACGATGCCGCCGCCGGACCAGCTCCTGCGCCGGCCCGCCTGTCGTTCCCGGGCACCTTGCCCAGCCTGCTGACCGGATTGGGCGCCCTGCTGGCGCTGGACCTGGCGTAATCCTGCGCGCACAGGGCCGTCTGCCAAGGCAGGCACGGTGCTATCCTGCGCGCATGAAACTCCTCCTCAAATGGCTGCTCAGCGCTGCAGCGCTGCTGCTGGTGGCCTACCTCTACAGCGGCGTGCAGGTGCAAAGCTACACGTCGGCGCTGATTGCTGCCTTCGTCATCGGCCTGTTCAACGCCGTGCTGCGCCCCGTGCTGGTGGTGCTGACGCTGCCGGTGACCCTGGTCACCGTGGGCCTGTTTCTGTTCGTGATCAACGCCCTCATGTTCTGGGCTGCCGCCGGCGTGCTGGACGGCTTTCACGTCAACGGCTTTGGCGCCGCCCTGCTGGGCTCACTGATCTATTCGGCCCTGGGCCTGCTGATCGAATCAGCGCTCGGCGGCCTGTTCCTTCAGAAGTGACTCCATCGCACGCAGGCGCGTGTCGATGATGGACGCCTCGATGTAGTCGGCGGCGCTGCGGCTCTTGCGCGCCAGGTCCTGCCCGGCCTTGAAGCGGTCCACCGCGGCGGCATAGTCGTAGCGGGCTGCGTGCGATTCGGCCTCGGCACGCACGGCGCGCAGCGGCTGCCCCTGCGCCTGCCAGGCGCTCGCCAGCAACTGCCACACCGTGGCATCGTGCGGGTGGGTGGTCACCCAGGTCTGCAGGGCGCCCGTCACCTCGGCGGGGCGTCCCAGGCGCATCAGGGCCTGGGTGCGCAGCACCAGCTCCGGCCGGCCCGTTTCTGCTGGCAACCGCTGCAGCGCCGCTTCGGGCAGGCCCGCCGCCAACGCGATCTCGGCCGCCAGCCGCTGCGATTGCCGCTGGGCGGCAGCATCGCCACGCACCATTTCGTCCAGCCGCGCCTGGGCCGTGCGCGCGGCCGCAAAATCGCGCAATTGGTTGCTGGCCAGGGCCGCGGTGTACAGCGCTGCGGCGCGGCGCGGCGCGGGTTGGCTGGCAAAGCCGCTGTTGTGCGGCTCGGTGATCCACAGCCGCAGCGCATCCACGCCGGGGTTGGCCAGCACGCGGGCCCGGGCCGCCACCAGGGCGTGCTCCAGGCCAGGCTGCGGTGACGGCGTCGCGCCACCGGGTGGCAGGCGCGAGTGCATGTCGGCCATGCGCTGGGTGGTCAGCGGGTGGCTGCGCAGATAAGGCCACGAGCCGTTGTCGTTGAGGCGGTTGGCTTGCTGCAGCTTGTCGAACATGCTCACGAAACCCTGGGGCGCAAAGCCCGAAGGCTCCATCAGCCCGTAGCCGATGCGGTCGGCCTCGCGTTCCATGTCGCGCGAAAAATTGAGCTGGTTCTGCATGGCCACCGCCTGGCCTCCCACCATCATGGCCTGGGCGGCCCCCGGGTTCTTGCTGGCGGCCAGTGCGGCCAGCACCATCGCCCCCAGCAGCAAGGGCGTCTGCTTGCTTTGCTGCGCCATCAGGCGCGCGATATGCCGTTGCGTGACATGGCTCAACTCGTGTGCCAGCACCGAGGCCAGCTCATCGCGCGTGGCCACCACGCCGATCAATCCCAGGTGCACGCCCAGGTAGCCGCCGGGCAGCGCAAAGGCGTTTACCGTGCGGTCGCGCCCCAGCAGCACCTCCCAGGCAAAGCGCTCATCGAGCTCGGGGGAGAGCTCGCCGCGCGCGCGCGCCGCCGCCAGCAGCGCCTGCCACAGCCCCTGCACATATTCCACCAGCACCGGGTCATCGATGTAGTCGGGGTCGCGGTACAGCTCGCGGATGATGCGGTCGCCCAGGCGGCGCTCCTCGCCCGTGGTGAGCGCGCTGCCGTCGCCCAGCGTGGGCAGGCCGGGCTGGGCCTTGGCGGGTAACGGCGCCAAGGTGGCAAGTGCTATCAACAAAGAAGCTGTTAGCGCATTTTTAACAAGGGCTTGAGGCAGTTTTGACCATTCTCTCGACCCAACGGAGTCCATGGCCACCAAGGGGCCCGAGGGGGTGCGCTTGCGATTCCACATGAACGTATGATGCCCCGTCCTCGCAAAGTTTCCCACCCACTTCATTCGGTTACCCCGCCATGTCCGCACTCACCCACTTTGATGCCCAGGGCCAGGCCCACATGGTTGACGTGGCCACCAAGGCCGCCACGCACCGTATCGCAATCGCCAGCGGCCGCATCGAAATGCTGCCCGCCACCCTGGCCCTCATCGAGGCCGGCAACGCCAAAAAGGGCGACGTGCTCGGCATTGCCCGCATCGCCGGCATCATGGCCGCCAAGAAAACCAGCGACCTCATCCCCCTGTGCCACCCGCTGGCACTCACCCGCGTTGCGCTTGAATTCGAGGCTGCCAGCGTACGTCAACCGGATGCTACCGGCATATTCTGCTCAGCCACCGTGGAAACCGTAGGCCCCACCGGCGTAGAGATGGAAGCCCTCACCGCCGTGCAGGTGGCCCTGCTCACCATCTACGACATGTGCAAGGCCGTGGACCGGGGCATGTCCATCCACGATGTGCGCGTGGTGGAAAAGCATGGGGGGAAGTCGGGGAGTTTTGTGGCGGGGGCGGCGGCAGGTTGACGTGGACGGGGTGCCGGGGTGGCGATCCTGCTTATCGCGGCCAAGGCTGGCGGCGCCGACTCATCAGGATAAGTTCCTGAAATTGGAGTCGGACACCGATGGTTCTGCTGTCCTGATAGCCGTCAACGCTTTCGGCAAGCGCCAAATGCACAAAAACAATCCTCAATTCGGTTTTGCCCCCAATTTTTCCGCCGCAAACGGAGGCAACTGTAGATAACGCACTTGAAGCTCCGCCCAGCCCTCACGGGCCTCTGTGCATCGGGGGGGCTCGTGAATGCGGCAAAGGCGTGCCAGCGTTTGTTGTGCAACCTCGGGCTGACCATTGAGGCCCGCTGCCAGTGCATAGCGAAACATGACTGGCGGATAGCCAAAACGCTCGGACACCTTGCGCATCCAGTCCACCTGTTCTGGCGCCATCCCTGGGGTGGCCTCCGTGCGGGCAAATTGCAAAAATGCGCCCAGTTGCGTGAGCAGGCGCAACTCGGGCGCAGGTGTCACGATGCCCTCCGCTCCGATGCGGGCCGATTCCATGCGCAGGGTGCGGTAGTTTTCCTCGGCCTTCAGGTAGTCGGTGGTCACACCCACGAACACGGCGCCCAGCAGGGCCGTGAACGACAGTGCCACCCAGCGAGGTACCCGAAATGACGCAAAACCTAGCGGCGACACGCCATCGATGGCGCCCATCGCCAGCCCGACCGGGATCAGAAAGTATGCGTACTCCAGCGGGAACTCAAGCATCCCATGCAGGAACACACCTCCCACAGCCGCCAGCAGCCACACTACCCGTGCATCACGGCAGGCGCGAATGTGGGCAATGAACCACCAGGCCAATGCAGCAACTATCAGGCCACCGATCGGCACACCATTCCACAGCAACAGATCCAGCACCAGGTTGTGGCTGTGCTCGAACATGGCCCCAACGCTGGGGTGGTCCAGCGCCACACGCTGCTGCGCGGCACCCACCTGCTGCCAGCCGTAGCCCCACATTGGCTCGCGCCCAATGGCATCGAGCATGGACCGCCAGAAAGGCAGCCGCGCACCGGCTTGCATCTGGTCGTCTATCGAACGCCCGGTGGACAGCAGCAGCGCATCGCCGACCGCTGGCCACAGCAGCACACCTGCGGCAAACGCCGCGCCCAGCAGCAGCAGCTGCCCGCGAGTGATGCGCAGACACGCGCGCGCCCGCATCGCCAAGCCCCAACCGAGCAGCAGTCCGATTTGTAGCCAGCCGGTGCGCGACTGCGTCATCACCATGCCTAGCAACAGAAATCCGGCCCCCAGCCAAAATGCAGCGCCACTCACCTTTTGGTGCTGGTGCAGCCACAACAGGCCGCACAGGCCTAAAAAGCTCAATGTGCACAAGTGGTTGGGCTGCGCCACGTTGCCGAAGGGTCGCCCGCCGGGCGGGAGTTCTGCGCCATAGATACCCAGGTTGAGCGCACCCGTCCACTGCACCAATCCAATACCGATCGACAGCAGCGCGGCGAAGAACCAGGCCACGGTCAGTGCGTTTACACCGTCGCTGCGGCCGGCCGGTGTGGCCAGCAAACCACCCGCCACCACTGCCGCCAGCCACAACCCTATATAAAAGGCCGCCATCAATGCATCGCCGGAAAAAAGCAGCTTCCCGGTGACAAGTTGTATCCCCAGCACGGCGCTGCACAAGGCGGCAATGCCCGAAAGCAACCATGAAATGCGGCGGCCAGCGACGGCACCGGCCACCACAGCGGGCAAGAGCGCCAGCAGACCGGCGATTGCCAATGCGTCGCCCCAGGCGGAAGACCAGGGCGCATAGTGGTTAGGCACCAGCCAAGCGCACGCCATGAGCATTAAAGGTAGAAAAACCTTCATGTCAAGTTTGTTAACTTCATATCCATCAGATTGTGCGAGGAAAGAATCAGATTTCAATTAATTTTCTCTCTGAATGTCAAATTGAAAGGTTCTTCACCTACTTTTGTTGGTGCGAAGAATTGAATCCCGTTAAAAACCCTGAGTGGTACAGGGTTTAGGCGGGTCTGCCATCGCCTTTTTGTTGGAGGAGATCAAAACGCTCAGACGACAGACCCAACTAAAAAGCCCTGACAGTCTCCCGTCAGGGCTTTTTTGTGATGGCATCCGAAGCTCGTTCGGTACGCCTCAAACTCTACTTTCACTGCTACCCAAGGCACTTATTTCCTTGGCAGCAGTTCGGTAAATCGTTAGGGAGTAATAGTGGCGCGGCAAGTTGCAGGCAAAAACTTCGTAATTACAGAAATATCAGTGCTGCTGGCACCGCAACCCCACTGGCCGACTGCCGTTGGAATATTTGCAGTGGTCAATTTGGCTCCTGTAGCATTCTGCGGCTGAAGCAGAACAATTTTACCCGTAGCATTTGGGTCAATACCATCAGCGATGGTGACTTTAATCAACCCATTTGCGTCGGTGTGGATTGCGGAAACATATTTGCTCGTTGCCGACGCACTTTCGCAGCCCCAAGCGTCCGCGGCTGGAGCGGTGGAAGCAGTCAATGCCTGGTATGCCTCGGTAACTCCGGTGCGGCAAGAGGATGCAGCCAGAATCACTTCAGACATTTTGGCGCGCTTGGTGTAGTCCTGATAAGCAGGGAGAGCCACGGCAGCCAGAATACCGATGATCGCAACCACGATCATCAATTCGATCAGGGTAAAACCCTTTTGCATGGAACGCTTCATAAATTTCTCCTCGGAGTCAATTGCAAATGAAAACCTGCAGAAGAATTCTTCAGGTTCGTGCAGATATAAGCAGTATCCGTGCCACACTGGAGAGTGCAACAAGGCGTATCTGAGTGCTTTCGGTGGGCTGATAAAAATATGAATGCGCAGGGGCGCCGGCAATGTCGCACCCGGCGGGAGACATTTTTGTCTGCCATGTGTGTCACGAAATGCAAGATCGGCTTACATATCGTGTGCTGCGCCTGCTGGCAACTGGCGTTCGCACCTCAAACTCTTGCCCCGTCTGTAGCCACGAAATGTCATGCGGGGCACGGCCGCCGGGCTGCGCAATGGCGTCGAAGTGGCGGAGTTCTTCGACGATCAGTTGCGTCTCGGACGGCTTGGTGTGCGTGATGTAGAGGGGGCACGGTTTGCCGGTTTGCAGTTGCGCCAGGGTGTGGGGTGCCAGGTGCAGGCTGCGCTGGGCAATGGCGCCCGAGCAGCCCAACTCGCGAACTTTCAGGCCACCGCCTTACTCTGGGTTGTGATGCGCTCAACCGCCCGGTCTGCATTCCAAGCGAATAGGGGCGCAGGGATGGCAAGCCAGCCACACGCCCGAAGCATCACGCCAGCTCGAACTGCATTTCCGTGCCTGCGAGTGTGATCCGGTCGCCGTGCTTGAGGGGCAGGGGGGTAGCGCCGATGGCGGCACCGTTGACCAGGGGCATGTCGGGGCCTTCGACATGCGCCAGCACATGGCCCTGGTGGCGCTTGGTGATGGAGGCCACGGCCACGCCGGGCTTGCCGATGGTGGTGACCACTTTCTGCAGGATCACCTCGCGCCCGGCCGCCGCGCCCGACATCACCCGGATGATCGCCGCAGGCTGCTTGGCTGCAGGCGGAGTGGGCGCTGTTGCAGCGCGGGAGGCTGCCGCAAGCGGTGGCACCATGCCTGGCTTGAAGAGCATGGTTTTTTCGAAATTTTCGCCCTCGGCCTCCTGGAGGAAGCGGATCTTGTATTTGCCGACTTCAATGACGTCACCGTTGCGCAGTTCCTGGCGCTTGACGGACTTGGCGTTGACATAGGTGCCGTTGGTGCTGCCCAGGTCTTCAATTTCCACGCCGCCATCGGCCATGTGGATGACGGCGTGCTCGCCGCTGACGGCCAGGTTGTCGATCACGATATCGTTGTAGGGGCGCCGACCCAGCGTGGTCCGCTCCTTGGTCAATTCGACGTCCTTGATGACGACGCTGTCGATCGAAACGATCATTCTGGGCATGATCCACTCCTGCGGTGTTGGGGTATTGGGGGGTTGAGCGGCATCATGCGGTCCTGATCAACCGGGACATGAAACCTCGTTTTTTGCCGCCTGCCGCCATGTGCACGAGCAGCACGCTGATGTTGTCGCGCCCTCCATGGGCATTGGCGGTGTCGATGAGCAGCGTGGCTTTTTCTTCGAGTGACAGGGGTGCGCGCACCATTTCCGCCAGGTCGGCATCGGAAACCATGTCGGTCAGGCCGTCCGAGCACATGAGGAACAAATCGTCCGGGGCCACCTGGAACTCGTTCACTTCCATCTGCACGTGGGGTTCTACGCCCAGCGCACGCGTGACGAGGTTGCGGCTGCTGGATGCGGCGGCCTGCTGGGGCGTGAGCAAGCCGGCGTCCACCTGTTCCTGCAGCCACGAGTGGTCGCGCGTGATTTGCTGCAAAACGCCGCCGCGCAGGCGGTAACAGCGCGAGTCGCCGATGTGCCCCAGGATGAGCCGGGCATCCCGAAAAACACCCACGACCAGCGTGGTGCCCATGCCTGCATAAAGGGGGTTGGAAAGGGATGCGCCCAGCACGGCATGGTTGGCGTTTTCAACGCAGATCTCAAGCGCCCTGCGTACATCGGCAGCCGGTGCATTCTTGCCGGCCTGGGCCAGCCAGCGCGCCATCTCCGTGCGAATGAAGGTGGTGGCCATGGCGCTGGCCACTTCACCCGCGTTGTAGCCGCCCATGCCGTCCGCCAGAATTGTGATGCGCGCATCACGGTCGATGGCCACCGCATCTTCGTTGTTGTTGCGCACCCGTCCGCAGTCGGTGCGGGCAAAAAATTCATAGGTCATGGAGGTTGCCGCGTGCGTCGTCAGGCAGCCGAATTCGGTGGAAGCCCCGAATTGCGGAGCGTGGCAAGTTCCAGCGCCGGTGTCTGGAAATCTGCCATGTCTGGCCCATTGGCATCGTGCTTCGCATCATAGACGAGTGCTTTGTCTGGCCGTGCCATGGCGGCAGGAATCGGGACCATGCCTGGGTTCATGGATGGCGATGGCTTTGCATGATCAACAACGGCTCTCGGTCGTACGGTGGGGCACGGGTTAAAAGCAATTTCTGCGCCCGCGTCGGCCTGGGCATCGCCAAGGGGTCATCTGCCCTGGTTGGCAGGGGCGGCGCTCCATGCCGGCCCTTTTTTCCGCCGAGGCGGGGAGCGGGGTGTCATGGGTGTGTCATGGGTGTGTCATTTTTGTCACAACCCATGCCGTCTTGGTTACTGTGAGGACGCGGCACGCCGGAGACGTGGCCAGAATTTTCCGATGCCCACCACGAACGTGGCGCCCAGTGCGGCGGCCACGTAGTGCAGGGCCGGGTGTGCCACTGCAAAGTCGTGCAATGAGGCGTCGCTGACAATGGTTTCGCCGCCCACCCAGCCGATCAGGGCCGCACCCAGGACCACGATGACCGGAAAGCGTTCCATCAGCTTGATCATCAGCGTGCTGCCAAAGATCACCAGCGGAATGCTGATGGCCAGGCCCAGCACCAGCAGCACCAGGTTGCCATGGGCGGCGGCGGCCACGGCAATCACGTTGTCCAGGCTCATCACCAGGTCGGCAATCAGGATGGTGCGCACGGCGGCCATGAGGTTGCCGTGGGACTTGGATTCGCCCTCCTCGTCGCCGTCGTCGCTGAGCAGTTGCAGGCCGATCCACAGCAGCAGGCAGCCGCCCACGATCTGCAGGAACGACAGCTCCAGCAGCTTGGCAGCCACCACTGTCAGCACGATGCGCAACACCACGGCCGCGCCGGAGCCCCAGAAAACCGCCTTGCGCTGTTGGTGCGGCGGCAGGGAGCGCGCGGCCAGTGCAATGACAACCGCGTTGTCACCGGACAGGATGATGTTGATCCAGACGATCTTGATGAGACCGATCCAGAAATCGGCACTGTGCAGAAATTCCATGACTTCACTCCATTGTTATGAATGCAAGAAGCGCCCGAAACCTTGGTTTCGGGCGCTTCTGTTTTTTTGGAGCAGCCAGTTTATCGGGCGAGGGCGCCCGGGTCGTCCGTAATTCTGCTTACGAGAATTACTTCAGCTGGGCCTTGAGCAGCTTGCCCAGTTCCGACGGGTTGCGGGTGATGATGAAACCCGACTCTTCCATGATGGCGAGCTTGGCATCGGCCGTGTCGGCGCCACCGGAGATCAGCGCGCCGGCATGGCCCATGCGCTTGCCGGGAGGGGCGGTCACGCCAGCGATGAAGCCCACGATAGGCTTCTTCATGTTGGCCTTGCACCACTGGGCGGCTTCGGCTTCATCGGGACCGCCGATTTCGCCAATCATGATGACGGCGTCGGTGTCCGGATCGTCGTTGAAAGCCTTCATCACGTCGATGTGCTTCAAGCCATTGATGGGGTCGCCACCAATGCCCACGGCGCTCGACTGGCCCAGGCCGACTTCGGTCAGCATGGCCACGGCTTCGTACGTCAGCGTGCCCGAGCGGCTCACGACGCCGATGCGGCCCTTGCGGTGGATGTGGCCGGGCATGATGCCGATCTTGATCTCGTCGGGCGTGATCAGGCCGGGGCAGTTGGGACCCAGCAGCAGGGTCTTCTTGCCGCCAGCGGCTTCCTTGGCTTTCATCTTGTTGCGCACCATCAGCATGTCCTTGACCGGAATGCCTTCGGTGATGCAAATCGCCATGTCCAGGTCGGCTTCGACGGCTTCCCAGATGGCGTCGGCGGCGCCTGCGGGCGGCACGTAGATCACCGACACGGTGGCGCCGGTCTGCTGCGCGGCTTCCTTGACGGAGGCGTAGATCGGGATGTTGAAGATCGACTCGCCGGCCTTCTTGGGGTTCACGCCGGCCACGAAGGCGTTCTTGCCGTTCGCGTATTCCTGGCACTTTTCGGTGTGGAACTGGCCAGTCTTGCCCGTGATGCCCTGGGTGATGACCTTGGTGTCTTTGTTGATGTAGATCGACATGAGAGTTACCTATTCAGTTGGGGACAGAGCTTGTCCGCTGCGCGGCCTGCGGTCTGTCCCGCAAAATTATTTGGACACGGCAGCAACGATCTTGGTCGCAGCTTCGGCCATGGTGTCTGCAGCGATGATGGGCAGGCCGCTTTCGGCCAGCATCTTCTTGCCCAGCTCTTCGTTCGTGCCCTTCATGCGCACGACCAGCGGTACGTTCAGGTTCACGGCCTTGCAGGCGGTGATCACGCCGGTGGCGATGGTGTCGCACTTCATGATGCCGCCGAAGATGTTGACCAGGATGCCCTCGACCTTGGGGTTCTTGAGCATGATCTTGAAGGCTTCGGTGACCTTCTCGGGGGTAGCGCCGCCGCCCACGTCCAGGAAGTTGGCAGGCTCGCCGCCGAACAGCTTGATGGTGTCCATGGTGGCCATGGCCAGGCCGGCGCCGTTCACCAGGCAGCCGATGTTGCCGTCCAGGCTGATGTAGGCCAGGTCGAACTTGGAGGCTTCCACTTCGGCCGGATCTTCTTCGTCCAGATCGCGGAAGGCCACGATTTCGGGGTGGCGGAACAGGGCGTTGGCGTCAAAGTTGAACTTGGCGTCCAGGGCCATCAGGTTGCCCTTGGAGTCGCAGTTCAGCGGGTTGATTTCCACCAGCGACGCGTCGGTGTCCATGTAGCACTTGTAGATCTTGGCGAAGATGTCCACGGCCTGGTCGATGGAGGCGCCGGTCAGGCCGATGGCGGCTGCCACCTTCTTGCTCTGCTCGGCGGTGATGCCGGTCAGGGGATCGATCATCTCGGTGATGATCTTCTCGGGCGTGGAGTGGGCCACTTCCTCGATGTCCATGCCGCCCTCGGACGAAGCGATCAGGGCCACCTTCTGCGTGGCGCGGTCGGTCACCAGCGACACATACAGTTCGTTCTTGATGTCGGCGCCGTCTTCGATGTACAGGCGGCGGACCTTCTGGCCTTCGGGGCCGGTCTGGTGCGTCTTGAGCTGCATGCCCAGGATGTCGCCAGCGAGGCGCTTGACGTCGTCGATGGTCTTGGCAACCTTCACGCCGCCGCCCTTGCCACGGCCACCGGCGTGGATCTGGGCCTTGACCACCCACACGGGGCCGCCGAGCTTCTGGGCTGCTTCAACGGCTTCTTGCACCGTGAATGCGGGAATGCCACGCGGAACGGGCACACCAAAATTGCGCAAGATTTCCTTGCCTTGGTATTCGTGAATCTTCATGAGGTCTCTCTCAGGGAAGGGTGGTATTTACCCGTTTACCATGGACTATTGTCTGGCCGCGGGCGGGGACATGGCAGCCGGCGACTGTATCATGCTGCAATGCACCATCCCTTGTGCCAAGCTTACAGGGGTGGGTCAGCGCGCAATCACCCCCTTGCAGGAGCTTTCCGATGTCCAGAATCTTTATTGATGGCGAAGCCGGCACCACGGGCCTGCAGATCCGCGAGCGCCTGCAGGCCATGCCGCAGGTCGAGCTGGTGAGCATTGCCCCTGCGTTGCGCAAGGACCCCGCTGCCAAGCGCGACCTGATTGCGGGTGTCGATCTGGTGGTGCTGTGCCTGCACGACGATGCCGCACGCGAGACCGTGGCCATGGTCGATGACATCGAAAAGACCACCGGCCGCCAGGTCAAGGTGATCGACGCCAGCACCGCGCACCGCACTGCGCCCGGCTGGGTGTTTGGTTTCCCCGAGCTGGCCGCGGGCCAGGCGCAGGCCGTGCGCGAGGCGCTGCGCGTCTCCAACCCCGGCTGCTATGCCACCGGTGCCATTGCCTTGCTGCGCCCGCTGGTCGATGCAGGCCTGGTGCCGAAGGACTTTCCGCTTGCGCTGCCCTCGGTCAGTGGCTACTCGGGCGGCGGCCGCACCATGATCGAAGCCTATGAGCAGGGCCAGGCGGCGCCGTTCGAGCTGTATGCGCTGGGCCTGTCGCACAAGCACCTGCCGGAGATCCTGAAATACACCGGGCTGACACGCCGGCCCATTTTTGTGCCCGCTGTTGGCAACTTCCGCCAGGGCATGCTGGTGCAACTGCCCCTGCACCTGGATCTGCTGCCGGGCCAGCCCAAGGCGGCCGATCTGCACGACGCGCTGGCGGCGCACTACGCGCAAAGCAACACGCCTGCGCAATGGGTGAGCGTTCTGCCGCCCACCGAAGACGGCAAGCTCGAACCCACCGCGCTCAACGACACCAACCGGCTGGAGCTGCGCGTGTTCGCCAATGAAACTTATCGCCACGCGGTGCTGGTGGCCCGCCTCGACAACCTGGGCAAGGGTGCCAGCGGTGCGGCGGTGCAAAACCTGCAGTTGATGCTGGGTCTGTGAGCCGGCAGGCCCCGCGGCTGCGGAGCGTTGCACAGCGGATGGGCAGATTCGGCGACGGATTTGCGCATTATTGAAGAGCTGGCGGCGCTTATCGGCAAGGTGCTTTCGGCTTTTCTGGTTTCAATTCTGCGGTGAAGCCGGCCACGGAGGATTGCCGCAACCTCTCCCGCGCTTTCACTCCACTTCTTCGTCCGGGCTGCCGCACTGCACCACGCGGCGCACCACATCGCCCGCAAAACCGCGCGCGGCCAGAAAGCGCATCTGCCGCGCCCGCTCCTGCGCATCGGTGGCCACGCGGCCAAAGCGCTGGCGCCAGACGGCCTGGGCGCGCTCCTGTTCGGTGGCGCGCAGGCGTTCGGCCGTGGCGCGCACCAGATCATCGTCGAGCCCCTTGCCGCGCAGCTCGTGCACCAGGCGCTGCGTGCCCAGCCGCGCGGCGCGGCGGTGCACCAGCGATTCGGCCACGCGCGCGGCGTTGATGAAATCCTTGGCCTGCAACTCGTCGAGCACGGCGTTCAGGTCATCGCCCTCTTGCACATGGCGCGCCAGCTTGGTGGCCAGCTCGGCGCGCGAATGCTCGCGCTGGGCCAGCAGCCGCAGTGCGCGGCCCTTGAGGGAAAGGGTGCCAAAGCCCATGGCGGTGATGCTCTGCTATGGATGGCTACTGGCGCTTATCGGACAAGCGCCAGCTGCTTGCCTTGCTTACTTGTCTTCCTTCTCGCCCTTGGCGGGCTTGCCGGCGGGTGCGGCTTGCAGGGCGGCAGGCAGCAGCGCGATGCCCAGGCTCTCGCGCACCTTGTTCTCGATCTCGCGGGCCAGGTCGGGGTTCTCGCGCAGGAACTCGCGGGCGTTGTCGCGGCCCTGGCCGATCTTTTCGCCGTTGTAGGCATACCAGGCGCCGGCCTTCTCGACGATCTTGGCGTTCACGCCCATGTCGATGATCTCGCCCTCGCGGCTGATGCCTTCGCCGAACAGGATGTCGAACTCGGCCGTCTTGAAGGGCGGGCTCACCTTGTTCTTGACCACCTTCACCTTGGTTTCGTTGCCGATGGCGTCGTCGCCCTTCTTGATGGTGCCGGTGCGGCGGATATCCAGGCGCACCGAGGCGTAGAACTTGAGCGCATTGCCGCCGGTGGTGGTTTCGGGCGAGCCGAACATCACGCCGATCTTCATGCGGATCTGGTTGATGAAGATGACCATGCAGTTGGTCTTCTTGATGGTGGAGGTCAGCTTGCGCAGCGCCTGGCTCATCAGGCGGGCCTGCAGGCCGGGCAGGCTGTCGCCCATTTCGCCTTCGATTTCGGCCTTGGGGGTGAGGGCGGCGACGGAGTCGACCACGATCAGGTCCACGGCGCCCGAGCGCACCAGGCTGTCCACGATTTCGAGCGCCTGCTCGCCGGTGTCGGGCTGGCTGATCAGCAGGTCGGACAGCTGCACACCCAGCTTCTGGGCGTATTGCACATCGAGGGCGTGCTCGGCATCCACAAACGCGCAGGTGCCGCCCTGCTTTTGCATCTCGGCAATCACCTGCAGCGTGAGCGTGGTCTTGCCCGACGATTCCGGGCCGTAGATCTCGACCACGCGGCCGCGCGGCAGGCCGCCCACGCCCAGGGCAATGTCCAGGCCCAGCGAGCCGGTGGAGACCACCTGGATGTCCTCGATCACCTCGCCCTCGCCCAGGCGCATGATGGTGCCCTTGCCAAATTGCTTCTCGATCTGGGCGAGCGCGGCGGCCAGGGCCTTGGCCTTTTCGGCGTTTGCGGGCAATGCGGGGTTGGTGCCTTTGACTGCGACGTCCATGAGAAACTCCTTGAAAAACAACAGGTTGGATGCTGGCATCGCTCTGCGGTTAATCACAGGCTGGATGCTTGAACAGTAGTTTATGCGCGCTGTGAAATCAAAACAAAGCAATTTTTGGTCAGTTTGCCTGACAATTTGGCATGAGTGATTTTTCCCCTGCCGCCGCTTCCCCTGTGCCTTCCCAGGGGCCAGACGACCGCTGGCGCCAGACCCACCTCGGGCGCCTCATGGGCAGCGCGCTGCGCCGCTTCGATGCCCGGGTGCTGCAGCTCATGGCGCGCAATGTCGAGGTGCCGCTGGCCCTGTCCAACCTGGCGGCACGCGACCAGGTGACCGCTGCCCATGTGCACATCACCCGGCACCTTGCGCTGTCGGGCGACCGCCTGACCGACCTGGCCCAGCGCGCGGGCATGACCAAGCAGGCCATGGCCCACCTGGTGGACCAGTGCGAGGCCTGGGGGCTGGTCACGCGCGCAGCCGATCCGCTGGACGCACGCGCGCGCCGCGTGTGCTTCACACCCACGGGTCTGGCCTGGCTGCAGGCGTTCCGGGACGCGGTGGCGCAGGCGGAGGCGGAGTTTCGCGCCGAGGTGGGCAACGACGTGGCCACCGTGGTGGCCATTGGGCTGGAGGCCTACGCGGGCGGCGACACCGGCGCCTGAGCACCCACCGGCGCGGCGCAGGCCAGCAGCCATTGCCGAAAGCACTGCAGCGCATGCAGCTGCGTGCGCCCTTCGGGGTAGCAGAGCCAGTAGCCCACATCGCTCTGGTAGCCGCCGCGCTGGGCGGAATCGGCCAGCGGCTCGCGCACCAGGCCGGCGGTGATTTCGTCCTGCACCAGGCAGCGCGGCACCAGGGCCAGGCCCATGCCGGCCATCACGGCGCGGATCATGGTCTGGAACTGGTCGAACTGCGGGCCGGCCAGCGGGTCGATGGCGCCCGGCACGCCGTGCGTCTCGCTCCAGCGCAGCCAGGCCTCGGGCACGGTCACATGGCGCAACAGGGTGTGGCGCGCCACATCGCGCGGGGCATGGATGGGCCAGTCGGCCACCTTGGTGCGCGGGGCGATCAGCGCCACGTCGTTGCCCGTGATGTAGTGGGCGTGGGCGCCGGGCCAGTGGCCATCGCCAAACAAAATGGCGCAGTCGAGCTCGGGCCGCTCGAAGTTGTAGCTGTGCACATAGGGCACGAAATGCAGCGTGACCTGCGGATGCTGTTGCTGGAACTGCGGCAGCCGTGGAATGAGCCACTTGGCGCCAAAGGTGGGCAGGCTCGACAGGTGCAGCGCGCCGCCGCCGTCGTCGCTGGTGATGAGCTCCAGCGTGGCGGCTTCGAGTTGCAGCAGCACGGCCTGCACGGCCTTCTCGTAGCGTTCGCCGGCAGGGGTGAGGGCCAGGCGCTTGCGGGTGCGCTCGAACAGCGGCACGCCCACCCAGGTCTCCAGGTCCTTGACCTGCTTGCTGACGGCGCTCTGCGTGAGGTGCAGCGCCTCGGCGGCGCGCGAGACGCCGCCGAACCGCGCCACGGTGGAGAACGCGCGCAGCAGGTGCAGCGGGGGCGCGAGGCGGCGCAGCGACATGGTGGTGGGTACTCAAAACATTCCAGATTGGAATGTTATCAGGCATATCCATTGCTTGGTCAATGGCATCCCTTTCGTTAACCTCGGTGCATCTCAAAGGAGAAACAAGCTATGCAACGCCGTCACCTGCTGGCCACATTGGCAACCGTATCTTTAGCGCCTGGAATGTCTTTTGCCCAGGAGGGCAAGCCATTGCGCATGATCGTCCCCTTTCCGCCCGGGGGCGCCACCGACATCACGGCACGCACGTTGCAGGACGCCATGGCCCGCATCCTCAAGCAGCCCGTGGTGCTGGAAAACCGCGGTGGTGCAGGCGGCTCCATCGGCATGGCGGAAGTGGCCCGCGCCCCGGCAGACGGCCTCACCATCGGCGTGGCCACGCTGTCCACCCATGGCGTGAACCCCGCCGTGTACAGCAAGCTGCCCTACCACCCCACCAGGGATTTCGTGGGCGTGACCGAAATCGTCAAGGCCCCGGGCGTCATCGTGGTCAACCCCAAGGCGCTGCCCGTCAAGGACTTTGCCGACCTGGTGAAATACCTCAAGGCCAACCCTGGCAAGGTGTCGTATGCCACGCCGGGCAACGGCACCATCGGCCACATGTGGGGCGAGCTGTTCAAGAGCAGCACAGGCACCTCGATGGTGCACATCCCCTACCGTGGCGCGGGCCCGGCCATCAACGATGTGCTGGCGGGCCAGGTGGCGGTGTACTTTGACCAGGTGGCTTCGTCGCTGCCGCACGTGAAGGCCGGCAAGGTCAAGGCGCTGGCCGTTTCGTGGCCCCAGCGGCTGGATGTGCTGCCCGATGTGCCTACCTACGGCGAACTGGGCCATGCCGCCAACAACGATCCGTCGTGGTTTGGCCTGGTGGCGCCGGCCGGCACGCCGTCGGCGGCGGTGGATCGCATCCAGCAGGCCGTGGCCCAGGCCCTGCAGGAGCCCGCCGTGCGTGAGCGGCTGGCCGCGCAGGGGCTGTACCCCTCGGGCACGACGCCCAAGGCCTTCACGGCCCAGATCGCCCGCGAAATCGACAAGATGAAGGGCGTGGCGGCATTCGCCAAGGTCAGCCTCGACTGATCGCAGCACGGGCCTGCGGGCCCGACGGCCACAGCCGGACAGGCACCGGAATAACCATGGGGTCTGTCGGGTCCGGGCGGCGCGGCCGGCCGCCCCCCCTTAAGCACACTCTGCCTATGCATGCAGCCTTGAAACTGATCAACCACCGCTTCCAGCAAGCCCAGCCCGGTGCCACGGGCTCGCCCGGTGGCGCAACGCCGCCCGCGCGCATGGTGTCGTACCAGCCCGGCACGACGCCGCTGGTGCTCGATTCCCCGCACAGCGGCACCCAGTACCCCGCCGACTTTGGCGCTGCACTCGACCTGGCCACGCTGCGCCGCGCGGAAGACACGCATGTCGAGAAGATCTACGCCTTTGCCCCCGCGCTCGGCGTGGCCTGGATCGAGGCCCATTTCCCCCGCATCTACCTCGATGCCAACCGCGACACCACCGAACTGGACACCACGCTGCTCGATGGTGAATGGACCGACCCCCTCTCCACCGACCCCCGGGTGCTCAGCAAGGTGCGCCTGGGCAAGGGCCTGGTCTGGAAGTTCACCGACGACGGCGAGCCCATCTACCAGCGCCTGCTGTCCGTGGCCGAGGTGCGCGCACGCATCGACCGCTGCTGGCGTCCGTACCACGCGGCGGTGGGCGCGGCCATCGACGCGGCCCATGCGCGCCACGGCTACAGCATCCACCTCAACTGCCACTCCATGCCCGCGGTGGCCGGGCGTTTCGCCACGGAATTCCCGGGCCTCGTGCATGCCGACTTCGTGGTGGGTGACCGCGACGGCAGCACGGCCAGCCCGGCGCTGTCGGCGCTGATCTGCGAGCACCTGCGCGGCTGCGGCTACAGCGTGGACTACAACCACCCGTACAAAGGCGTGGAGCTGGTGCGCCGCTACGGCAACCCGGCGCAGCAGCGCCACAGCATCCAGGTCGAGATCAATCGCAAGCTCTACATGGACGAGCACACGCTGGCGCAGCACCCCGAGGGCATGGCCCGCCTGCAGGCCGACCTGCAGGCCCTGGTGCACAAGCTGCTGGCCACCGATCCGCGCTGAAAGGCAGCGGTGGCCGGGGGGGGCAGCGCGCCACCGCCGCGTTCTCCCGGCAAAGTGCGCAGCATTTGCGGGGCTGCGCCGCCTAAAATCGTGGCACAGGCGCGGCGCCAGACCGCTGCCCCCCACCAGGAGACCCCGCATGCGCATCCTCATTGCCGAAGACGACCAGGTGCTGGCCGATGGCCTGCTGCGCACGCTGCGCGGATCGGGCGCCGTGGTGGACCATGTGGCCAGCGGCAGCGAGGCCGATGCCGCGCTCATGACCAACAACGAGTTCGACCTGCTCATCCTCGACCTGGGCCTGCCCAGGATGCACGGCCTGGAGGTGCTCAAGCGCCTGCGCAGCCGGGGCTCGGCCCTGCCGGTGCTCATCCTCACCGCCGCCGACAGCGTGGACGAGCGCGTGAAGGGGCTGGACTACGGCGCCGACGACTACATGGCCAAGCCGTTCAGCCTGCAGGAGCTCGAAGCCCGCGTGCGCGCCCTCACGCGCCGGGGCATGAGCGGCACCAGCAGCGCCATCAAGCACGGGCCCCTGGTGTACGACCAGGCCGGCCGCGTGGCCACCATCGACGGCAAGATGGTCGAGCTGTCGGCGCGCGAGCTGGGCCTGCTCGAAGTGCTGCTGCAGCGTGCCGGCCGCCTGGTGAGCAAGGAGCAGCTGGTGGAGCGCCTGTGCGAGTGGGGCGAGGAGGTGAGCAACAACGCCATCGAGGTCTACATCCACCGCCTGCGCAAGAAGATCGAGAAAGGCCCGATCCGCATTGCCACGGTGCGCGGGCTGGGCTACTGCCTGGAAAAGATTCCTGGATAAGGATGCACTCCCTGAGTCGCTTCGCGCCTTCCCCCTCTCCTTCGGGAGGGGGACGCACCCGGTGGCCTGGCAAAGCCAGTTCCACGGGTGCACTGGCCTGGGCCGCGCCAGTTGCACCGGCTGTGGGTGAGTGCGGTGTCCAAGTTTGAAGCAAAAATAATAGCTTTTGGCGCTTATTGGATAAGCGCCAGAGGCCAAAAAGGCTTGAAACCTTGAAAATCTTCCAGCGCGAGCAGCGCTCCCTGTTCGGCGAAATCCTCGACTGGATGCTCACGCCGCTGCTGCTGCTGTGGCCCGTGAGCCTGGCGCTGACCTGGCTGGTGGCGCAGGGCCTGGCCAACAAGCCGTTTGACCGTGCGCTCGAATACAACGCCCATGCGCTGGCGCAGCTGGTGACGGTGCAGCACAGCAAGGTGCAGTTCAACCTGCCCCAGCCGGCCAGCGAGATCCTGCGCGCCGACGATTCCGACATCGTTTACTACCAGGTGATGGGCCCCGGGCGCAAGCTGCTCTCGGGCGAACGCGACCTGCCGCAACCCGAAGACGACGACCGCCCCGCGCCCGGCGACGTGCGCCTGCGCGACGCCGAATTGCGCGGCGTGGAGATCCGCGTGGCCTACATCTGGGTGCGCCTGCCGCTGCCCGATGCGCCGCTGGCCCTGGTGCAGGTGGCCGAAACGCGCGAAAAGCGCAGCGTGCTGGCCACCGAAATCATCAAGGGCGTGATGCTGCCGCAGTTCGTCATCCTGCCGCTGGCGGTGCTGCTGGTGTGGCTGGCGCTGGCGCGTGGCATCCAGCCGCTGAACCAGCTGGAGCAGCGCATCCGCGAGCGCAGCCCTGACGACCTCTCGCCGCTGGACGACCGCACCGTGCCGCTGGAGGTGGCGCCGCTGGTGTCATCCGTCAACGACCTGCTCACGCGCCTGGGCGACTCGCTGGCCACGCAAAAGCGCTTTCTGGCCGACGCCGCCCACCAGCTCAAGACCCCGCTGGCGGGGCTGCGCATGCAGGCTGACCTGGCCCAGCGCGAGGGCACCAGCACCGAAGAGCTCAAGCGCTCGCTGCAGCAGATTGGCCGCTCCAGCATCCGCGCCACGCACACCGTCAACCAGCTGCTGGCGCTGGCGCGCGCCGAGGGCAGCGGCGCGGGCATTGCCCGTGTGCCCTGCGACCTGGCCCGCCTGACCATCGAGGTGGTGCGCGACTCGGTGCCGCGCGCGCTCGACAAGCAGATCGACCTGGGCTACGACGGCGCCCAGCCGGGCGCTCCCGGCATCTGGGTGGACGGCAACCCCACCTTGCTCAAGGAGCTGGTGCGCAACCTGGTGGACAACGCCATCAACTACACCCCCTCCACCCCCGACAGGCCCGGCGTGGTCACCGCCCGCGTGCTGGCCGACACCTTTGGCCATGTGCTGCTGCTGCAGGTGGAAGACTCGGGCCCCGGCGTGCCCGAGTCCGAGCGCGAGCTGGTCTTCCAGCCCTTTTACCGGGCGCTGGGCAGCGAGGCCGACGGCTCGGGCCTGGGCTTGCCCATCGTGCTGGAGATCGCGCGCCAGCATGCAGCCGAGGTGCTGCTGGAAGATGCCCACCCGGGCCAGCAACCGCCGGGCGCGCGGTTCACGGTGCGCTTTGCCGCGCGCTCGCCAGACGCCGATGCCCCGCAGGGTTGAGCCCGCCCGGGTGCAGGCAGTGGCTTGCCGTTGGAATGGAAGCATGTAGCGCTCTGCTGTAGAGCGCTGCAGCCGTTTTTTCAATTTCCTCAGGGGCAGGTGCGCAGCGTCTTGTCGCCCAGGGCCTGGCGCAGCTGTGTTTCGGCCTGCGCGTGCGTGGCGCTGTCCAGGGCGGGCAGGCGCAGCGTGAAGCCCTGGGCCTCGGCCCGTTCCGCCACTACTTTGGCGGTGCGCACGCCCTGGCCGTTGAGTGTGGCCAGCGCCCGCTGGGCGGCTTCTTCGGTGGCAAAGCGGCCCAGCGACAGGCCCGGCTCCAGGGCAGGGTTGCCAGGGCGGTCAAAGGGCAGCTTGCGGGCGCGCAGCTCGGCGCGCTTCTTTTCCAGCGCCTCGTCGTCGGCAAAGCGGCCCATGTACACCATCCAGCGCCCGGCAATGGTGATGGGTTCCAGGCTCCAGCTGCCTTGCGGCAGGCCGGCGGCGGCGCTGCGCACGGCGTCGGCCTGGCGCGTGTTCAGCACACCGGCCTGCAGGCACACCGTGGCGGCCTCGGCAGGGGCCTCGCTGGCCACGGGGGCTGCCACCGGGGCGGTGTCGCGGGCCGGCAGTATGCGCAGCGTCTCGGGGCGGATCTGCTGCGCCAGGCGGTGGGGCTCGGACTGTTCGACCGGCGCCAGCCCCCAGGTGCGCAGCCAGCCCTGCGACCAGGCGTAATAGCCGGCATTGGCCAGCAGCAGGACGATGGCGGCAAGACGCAGCATGGGGCAGGTCTTTCAGGCGGGGCGCGCGGCCGCGGGCCGTACGCTGATTTCAGAGCTGGTGATGGCCTGCATGCCCTGCGCGGTGTGCACCAGCAGTGCGCCATCTTCGGCCACGCCATGGGCCATTCCGGCCTGCCCGTCGCTGAGCGTCACGGCGCGGCCCTGCAGCACGTCGCGGGAGGCAAACCGGGCCTGCATGGGCGCGAAGCCATAGCCTTCGAACGACTGCAGCATGGCCACCAGCGGGGGCACGATGCGCAGCAGCGCGGTGGGGGCATCCAGCCCCGGCTCCACCTCCTGCAGGCTGCCGGGCGCCATGCTCAGGCCCTCGGGGCTGCGCGGCAGCACGTTGATGCCGATGCCCACCACCACATAACGGGCGCTGGCGGGGCGGGCCGCTGCGGCCTCCTGGGGCGCGACGAAACTTGCCGTCTCCACCAGGATGCCGCCGAGCTTGCGGTCGCCCGCCATACCGCTGCCACCCCCCAGCCACAGGTCGTTGGGCCACTTGAGGCCCACGCGTGCCGGCTGCTCCACCCCCGGGGGCGGCGGCACGGGCTGCAGGCTTTCGGCCACGCTCACCCCCACGGCCAGCGACAGGCCCGACCAGTCGGCCGGTGCCAGCGGGAGTCCCAGGGACATCATGAGTGAAGCCCCCACGTCGCTCTGCCACACCCGTCCCAGCCGCCCGCGCCCTGCCGTCTGCTGCTCGGCCACCAGCAGGGTGGGTTCGCACTGGCCGGCGCGGGCGCGGCGCATCAATTCAGTGTTGGTGGAGTCGATGGTGGGCAGCACCTCGACGGTGAAGCCCGGCAGCAGTGGCGACACCGCCTCCCAGATGGCCTCGGCGGGCCAGCGGATGGGGGATGTGGCGCTCACTGGCTGCGGCCTCGCGGCTTGGCCTTCCGAGGCGCCTCTGCGGTCTTGCTAGCTTTAGAGGAGGACGGCCTCGACGGTGGCAGCGGCACCGGTGGTGCCCAGCCGCGTTTGGGCGCCAGCAGCGTGCCCCGGCAGTTGGGGCTGCCGCACCAGCAGGGGTATTCGGCCTTGAGCTTCGGGGTGTAGCGCTCTTCGATGATCAGGCCGTAGTCGTAGTTCAGCTCTTCGCCGGCCTTGATATTGCGCAGCGCGGTGATGAAAATGCGGCCGTCCCGCTCGTCGGCGTAGCAGTTGGGGTTGCAGCTGTGGTTGATCCAGCGCGACGAATTGCCGCCGAACTTGGCGTCGATCACATGGTCTTCATCCACATGGAAGTAGAACGTGTGGTTGGGTTGCAGGGGGTCGTGCGGGTGGCGGTCCTGTGCCTCCTGCCAGCCGATGACCTCGCCGGTGTACTCCACCAGCACCTCGCCCTCGGCAATGTCCTGCACGGCAAACACGCCCTTGCCATGCACGCCCGAGCGCCGGGTCTGGATGCGGCGGCCTGGTGCAACAGTGGGGGCGGCGGGCGATGCGGAGCGGGGCATGGCAAAAACTCTGTTAACTTGATGGTGCACACACATGTGCGTGCGCGTGCATGCGCGTGAGAGCCGAATTGTAGAAGCGCCCGCAAGCCGGGCAAGCCAAATGACAGGCGAGAGCCCCCAAATGACCAAGACCCTGGTAATTGCAGAAAAACCCTCCGTCGCGCAAGACATCGTGCGCGCACTGACGCCCGTGGCCGGCAAGTTCGACAAGCACGAAGACCACTTCGAGAACGACCGCTATGTAGTCACCAGCGCCGTGGGCCACCTGGTGGAGATCCAGGCGCCCGAGCAGTTCGACGTGAAGCGCGGCAAATGGAGCTTTGCGCACCTGCCCGTGATCCCGCCGTATTTCGATCTGAAGCCCGTGGACAAGACCAAGAGCCGCCTGAACGCGGTGGTCAAGCAGGCCAAGCGCAAGGATGTGACCGAACTCATCAACGCCTGCGACGCGGGCCGCGAGGGCGAGCTGATCTTCCGCCTGATCGAGCAGTACGCCGGTGGCAGCAAGCCGCTGGGCAAGCCCGTCAAGCGCCTGTGGCTGCAGTCCATGACGCCCCAGGCCATCCGCGACGGTTTCAGCGCCCTGCGCACCGAGCAGCAGATGGCCGGCCTGGCCAGCGCCGCGCGCAGCCGCTCCGAGGCCGACTGGCTGGTGGGCATCAACGGCACGCGCGCCATGACGGCGTTCAACTCGCGCGACGGCGGGTTCTTTTTGACCACCGTGGGCCGGGTGCAGACGCCCACGCTGTCGCTGGTGGTGGAGCGCGAGGAAAAAATCCGCAAATTCATCAGCCGCGACTACTGGGAAATCCACGCCACCTTTGGCGCCCAGGCGGGCGAGTACCCCGCCAAGTGGTTCGACCCGAAGTGGAAGAAGGGCGAGGATGCCGAGGCCAAGGCCGACCGCGTGTGGTCTGCCGCCGAAGCACAGGCCATTGCCAACGCCGTGCGCGGCCAGCAGGCCACCGTCACCGAAGAGAGCAAGCCCACCACCCAGGCATCGCCCCTGCTGTTCGATTTGACCAGCCTGCAGCGCGAGGCCAACGGCAAGTTCGGCTTCAGCGCCAAGACCACGCTGGCCCTGGCGCAAAGCCTGTACGAACGCCACAAGGCCCTGACCTACCCGCGTACCGACTCGCGCGCGCTGCCCGAAGACTATTTGCCGGTGGCAAAGCAGACCTTCGAGATGCTGGCCGACAGCGGCATGCGCCACCTGGCGCCGCACGCGCTCACGGCGCTGAACAACAACTACATCCGCCCGTCCAGGCGCATCTTCGACAACAGCAAGGTGAGCGATCACTTTGCCATCATCCCCACGCTGCAGGCACCCAGTGGCCTGAGCGAAGCCGAGCAAAAGCTGTACGACCTGGTCGTGCGCCGTTTCATGGCGGTGTTCTTCCCGAGCGCCGAGTACACCGTCACCACGCGTATTTCCACCGTGGCCCCGCACAGCTTCAAGACCGAAGGCAAGGTGCTGGTCAAGCCGGGCTGGCTGGCCATCTACGGCAAGGAAGCGGCCGACGAAGTGGAAGGCGGCAAGGACGGCGACAAGGGCCAGAACCTCGTGGCTGTGCAGCCCGGCGAGAAGGTCAACACCCTGCAGGTGGACCCCAAGGGCCTCAAGACCAAGCCGCCCGCACGCTACTCCGAAGCCACGCTGCTCGGCGCCATGGAAAGCGCCGGCAAGCAGATCGACGACGAAGAACTGCGCTCTGCCATGCAGGAAAAAGGCCTGGGCACCCCGGCCACGCGCGCGGCCATCATCGAAGGGCTGCTGACCGAAAAATACATGCTGCGCGAAGGCCGCGAGATCATCCCCACGGCCAAGGCCTTCCAGCTCATGACGCTGCTGCGCGGGTTGGAGGTGGAGGAGCTGTGCCGCGCCGAACTCACGGGCGAGTGGGAATACAAGCTCTCGCAGATGGAAAAGGGGCAGTTGAGCCGCGAAGCCTTTATGCAGGAGATCGCCGCCATGACCGAGCGCATGGTCAAGAAGGCCAAGGAATACGACCGCGACACCATCCCTGGCGACTACGCCACGCTCGAATCGCCCTGCCCCAACTGCGGCGGTGTAGTGAAGGAAAACTACCGCCGCTACGCCTGCGTGGGCAAGCCCGGCGCCGAGGGCTGCGGCTTCAGCTTCGGCAAGTCGCCCGCCGGGCGCACCTTCGAGACGGCCGAGGCCGAGCAGCTGCTGCGCGACAGGAAGATCGGCCCGCTGGAGGGCTTCCGCTCCAAGGCGGGCTGGCCGTTCACGTCCGAGATCGTCATCAAGTACGACGACGAGGCGCACAACTACAAGCTCGAATTCGATTTTGGCGACGACAAGAATGCCGAGGAATCCGGCGAGCTGGTGGAATTTGAAGACGCATCGCTGGGCACCTGCCCCATCTGTGGGTCTGAAGTGCACGAGCACGGCAGCAACTACGTGTGCAGCAAGGCCGTGCCCACCGCCGCCCAGCCCACGCCGAGCTGCACCTTCAAGAGCGGCAAGATCATCCTGCAACAGCCCGTGGAGCGCGAGCAGATGACCAAGCTGCTGGAGACCGGCAAGACCGACCTGCTCGACAAGTTCGTGAGCATGCGCACGCGCCGCGCCTTCAAGGCCCACCTGGCGTGGGACAAGGAGGCGGGCAAGGTCAACTTCGAGTTTGCGCCATCCAAGTTCCCGCCACGCAAGTCCGCCGCTGGCGCCTACGCGACCAAAACCGCAGGTGCCGCAGGCAAAACCGTCGCAGCCAAAAAGGCGCCCGCCAAGAAAGCTGCGGCCACCAAGACCGCCGCCGCCAAGGCACCGCGCAAGGCCGCCGCAGGCAAGGCGCCCAGCGCTGCCCTGGCCGCCGTGATCGGCGCCGAGCCCGTGGCCCGGCCCGAGGCCGTGAAGAAGATGTGGGAATACATCAAGGCCCACAACCTGCAGGACCCCAAGGACAAGCGCACCATCGTCGCCGACGACAAGCTGCGCGCCGTATTCGGCAAGGACAGCGCGGGCATGTTCGAGCTGGCGGGCATCCTGGGCAATCACCTGGGCTGAGGGGCAGGAGGTGGTGACAGAGCGGGCCATACACTGTCACCCGCATGGGCTAAGCTGGACCCACCTCCCGTCCACGCACTCCAAACCCTGGCCATGCAGCAGCAAGCTTCCACACTTTCCAGCAGCCCCACACGCTCCCTGCCGTTAACGGGCGCCAGCAATTTCCGCGACCTGGGCGGCTACACCGGCCACGGCGGGCAGCCGGTGAAGTGGCGCCGCCTTTTCCGCTCGGACCACCTGGCGGCCCTCACACCGCAAGACCAGGCCCTGCTGGCCGGGCTGGGCGTGGCCCGCGCGGTGGATTTTCGCGGCCAGGCCGAAAGCGCGGCCCATGCCTACGCCCTGCCTGGCGTGGCACGGCACCCGCTGGCCATCGAACCCACCGTGGTGCAGCGTGCCCTGGAGCTGCAACGCGCTGGCCGCCAGCTCACTGCGCAAGACGCCGTGGCGCTGATGCAGGAGACGTATCGCGGCTTCGTGCACGACAACGCCCCGCGTTTTGCAGCGCTGTTTCGCCTGCTGCTGGCCAGCGACGCGCCTACAGTCTTCCACTGCACCGCCGGCAAGGACCGCACCGGCTTTGCCGCCGCCCTCATCCTGCTCGCCCTGGGCGTGCCGCGCGATGTGGTCATGCACGACTACCTGCTCACCAACGCGCTCTACCAGCGCCCGCCCGGCATGGGCAGCCACGCCCCCGAAGAAGTGCTGCGCGTCCTGTGGCGCGTGCAGGAGGAGTTTCTGGATGCGGCGCTGCACTCGGTGGACAACGACTTTGGTGGCGTGCAGGCGTATCTGGTGGAGGTGCTGGGCGTGGATGCCGCCGCGCAGAAAGAGCTGGCGGGGCGGTATCTGCAGGTGGTGTGATGTGCGGCCATGGGCGTCGCCTGCCAGGCGCTGCCACGCACTTTTGCATCACCTGCGTGGTTGCCGATCCGTCGGGGTTTTTACGCCACGAGGATGGGGCATCGAAATGGGTGCGCGCTTGACGCCCACATTCGCAGGGATTTTTCCAATGGCGGCGTGCACCTGCGCTGAGGCTCCCGCCGGAAAAAACTGGCCGTATCGAGTGCCACCATGACCTCGGGCGGGCAGAGTGGAGCGCGCAAGCACGGTGAATGCTTCATGGGGATGTGGTCGCGGCAGAATGGGTGGGCAGGCCCAGCAAGCCGCAGGCATCGGCTTCGCATTGCGGGGCTGCACACCGTCACAAAAAACCCAAGGAGACACGCCCCATGCTGCATCGCCGTCTTGTACTTTCCGTGGCCGCCGGCCTCGCCCTGGGCTGCGCGTCGCAGGCCCATGCGGCTTGGCCTGACAAGCCCATCAAGCTGATCGTTCCATTCCCGACCGGGCAGGCCACCGATATCTTTGCGCGCGCGCTGGCCGAGCAACTGGGCCAGCGCCTGGGGCAGAGCGTGGTGGTCGAAAACAAGGCCGGGGCGGGCAGCAACATCGGCAGCGAGTTCGTGGTGCGCTCGACCCCCGATGGCTACACGCTGCTGGTAGCGGGCAGCGCGATGGCGGTGAACCAGACGCTCTACAAGAAGGTGTCGTTCGATCCCACCAAAGACCTGGTGGGCATTTCGCTGATTGCCAAGGTGCCACTGATCTTTCTGGCCACGCCGGGCGCGGGCATCACGTCGATGAAGCAGCTGGTGGAGCAGGCGCGCAAGGCGCCGGGCCGCCTCAACTATGCCAGCGCAGGCATTGGGGGCACACAGCATCTGTCGGGCGAGATGATGAAGTCGCGCGCTGGCGTGTTCATCACCCACATTCCCTACCGGGGCAGCGGCCCGGCGCAGGCGGATTTTCTGGGCGAGCAGGTGCCGCTCATGGTGGATTCGGTCACGGCCGCGCTGCCGCATATTCAGAGCAAGCGCGCGGTCCCGCTGGCCGTGACATCGGCGCAGCGCTCGTCGCAAATGCCCGAAGTGCCCACAGTGCGCGAGAGTGGCGTGCCCGAGTTCAAGGACTTCGAGGCCGTGGGCTGGCTGGGCTTGATGGCGCCCAAGGGCACACCGCCCGAGATCATCCAGCGCCTGAACCGCGAGGTGGTGGATCTGTTGCGTGGCGAGCCGCTGGCGCGCTTCATCCGGGATCGGGGTTCAGAGCCCGCACCCACCACGGGCGCCGAGTTTGATCACTTCATTGCCCGCGAAATAAAGCAGTGGGGCGCCGCGGTGAAGGCGTCGGGTGCGTCGGTCGATTAGGGGTTGCCCACACCCTGTGCAGAGACTGCGGCGTTGGCTTCAGGGTGTCCAAGCCGTGAGCTTTCTGTCGCCAGCCCTGTGCACCGCCCGGCGGCAATGGCCCGGCGCCAGCCGTGCCTCCACCCGCTGCGCGATACTTGGGCGCATACGGTAGTCGGCACTGCCTGCTCCGGCATACGGGTACGCAGGTGTAGTGCGTCCCATGGCCGAAGGAGTGGCGAGTGAAATCTGCAAGTGATGAATGGTTCGACGAGGCGTACTACCAGCGCTACTACTACGACAAGAAAACCAGCGTGATCGACCCCGAGCACGCCGAGCGGCTGGGCGCCTTTGTCTGCAGTTACCTGCAATACCTGCGCGTGCCGGTGCAGCGGGTGCTCGATGTGGGCTGCGGCATCGGCCTGTGGCGCGCGGCGCTGGCGCGGCATTTTCCCGAGGCCAGCTACCACGGCGTGGAGTTCAGCGAATACCTGTGCGGCCGCTTTGGCTGGGAGCGCGGCTCGGTGGTGGATTACCAGGCGCCCGACGTGGCCGGCCGTCCGGCCGAGCCCTTCGATCTGGTGATCTGCCAGGGCGTGCTGCCCTACCTGAACCCATCCGACCTGAAACTGGCCCTGCGCAATCTGGGCCAGCTGAGCCGGGGCGCGCTGTATGTCGAAGCCGTCACGCGCGAAGACTACGAGCGCGACATCATCGACGACGATCTGACTGACCCGCGCCTGTTTCGCCACCGGGCCGAGCTGTACCGGCGCGGCCTGCAGGAAGGGTTTGCCGAGATCGGCGGCGGCGTGTGGCTGAGCCACCGCTGCGAAGTGCCGCTGTTCGCGCTGGAATGCGCGGGCGGGCGTTGAGCATGTCTTGCGTGCCCGCACCACCCCATGCCGTCGCCCGCCAGCGCGCCGAGCGCCTGGCGCGCAGCTCCAAGCCTTTTCTGGCGCGTGGCGGCCCGCGTGGCGAGCGCTGCCCTGGTTGCCGCCTGCTGCCCAGCCACTGCCTGTGCGCGCTGCGCCCGGCCGTGCCCACGCGCGCGGGTGTGTGCCTGCTGATGGGCGATGTCGAGGCGCTCAAGCCCAGCAACACCGGCTGGCTGATCGCCGATGTGGTGGCCGACACCTTTGCCTTCGGCTGGGCGCGCACCGCGGTGCACCCGGATCTGCTGGCCCTGCTGGCCGATCCCCAGTGGCAGCCGGTGGTGGTGTTTCCGGGTGAAGGCGTGGCGCCCGAGCGCATGGTGGAGGCCCTGCCCCGCAACGCTGACACCGACGCCCCGCGCGGCACCACCGGCAAGCGCCCGCTGTTCATCTTGCTGGACGGCACCTGGCCCGAGGCGCGCCGCATGTTTCGCAAAAGCCCCTATCTGGATCGCCTGCCCGTGCTCCGCCTGCAGCCCGGGCAACGCTCACGCTACCGCCTGCGCCACACCCTGCGCGATGACCACCTGTGCACCTGCGAGGTGGCAGCCCTGTGCCTCGAACTGGCCGGCGAGACCCGCGCGGCGCAGACGCTGGAGGCTTACCTGGATGTGTTCACCCACCACTACCTGCAGGCCAAGAACCAGCTGCCGGTGGACGAGGGCAACGCGCTGCACCAGCGCCTGCGCGATGTCAGCACAATGGCCTGAGCCTGCTCGCAAACTCCGGTGCCTTGCGCCGGTGCCTTACAGTAGCCGCCCTGCTGGCTGCAAGCCAGGCCCACCCCCAACACACCAGCCCCCAGGGCTCCCCCCATGACCAAAGACCTGGCACGACAGAACGAACTCAAACCCATGGCGCTGTGCGAGCCCTGCCAGGGCATCCAGCGCAACTGGCGCAAGGCGCCCGGCCACGCCGAACTGGTGCAGCGCGGCAACCGCAAGGAAGACCGCGACCACGGTGAAGTGACCATCACCCGCTATGTGTGCGACCGCTGCGGCACGGCTTGGGAGTACGAGAACGACAAGAGCAACCAGAAGGCCGGCTGGTCGGTGGTGGGGCGCTGAGAACCTGTGCATGACTCCCTGTGAGACCCTGCACAGGTTCCGGTGAACCGCATGCAGCACTGCGTGAAGAAACTTTCAGCAACTACACCGCACCGCAGATGCGGCACCTTTTCACCGCATCCGTGTCCCACCTGCATTCCAGGAGACCACCCATGCTGCATCGCCGACGATTTCTGACCACCGCCACCCGCGCCCTGGCCCTGGCCCTGGGGGGGGCGGCGCTGCTGGGCGCGCGCGGTGTGCAGGCCCAGCCCAGCTACACCGTGCCGCTGGCGCAGTTGCAGGAGATGGTGGGGCAGAAGTTTCCGCGCAGTGTGCCAGTGCAGGGGCTATTGGATTTGACGGTGCAGGCGCCGCGCCTGCGCCTGCTGCCCGAGGTGAACCGCCTGGGCGCGGCCATGGCGGTGGATGCGACAGGACCCGCGCTGCGGCGCAGCCATGCGGGCAGTTTCGATGTGGAGTTTGCGCTGCGCTACGAGGCCAGCGACCGCAGCCTGCGCGCCCACCAGATCCGGCTGGGGCCGCTGGATTTTCCCACCCTCAAGCCCGCCGTCACCGAACTCCTCAACGCCTACGGCCCGGTGCTGGCCGAACAGGCGCTGCGCGAAGTCACGCTGCACCAGCTGCGCCCGCAAGACACGGCCGTGTTCGACGGCCTGGGGTTGCAGCCGGGGCCCATCACGGTCACCGCCAAGGGGCTGACGGTGGCCTTTGTGCGCCAGCAGCCTTGAATTCGCTGTGGTGCAGAACGCTTCTGTTTTGATAGCTTTTGGCAATTGATGCAAAGCGCTTGAGGCGTATTTCATCCAGAATATGCTGCCCAGAGAGGCTGTGCGCCTTGCACGATGTCGGAGGGGCCCATTCCGCTGTCCTGTGCAGTGCACCGCAGTGTTCCATCCGGCGCACTTTTGCTGCGGTAGCGTTGGCCCCATATTCCACCCACGTGCCGCCCCATCGTGGTGGCGCACCTGCCAAGGAGTCCCTGATGCCGTCGTCCCCCACCACCGCCATCCAGCCCATCATGCAAGCCCAGGCGTTGGGCCCGCTGTGGCCCACGATGGACCCGTTCCTGTTCTGCGCCCACCATGACGATGCCTACCCCGCAGGCAACGGCGCCTTTGCGCCCGCCGTGTCGCTGGAAGACCGCCAGATCGGCAGCGACTTCAGCCGCAAGGACGGCTGGAGCATGTACCACGGCGATACCGTGCCGGGCTTTCCCGGCCACCCGCACCGCGGTTTTGAAACCGTCACACTGGTGCGCAAGGGGCTCATCGACCATGCCGACTCGCTGGGCGCGGCCGCGCGCTTTGGCGAAGGCGATGTGCAGTGGGTCACGGCCGGGCGGGGCATCCAGCACTCGGAGATGTTTCCGCTGCTCAACGCCACCGAGCCCAACCCGCTCGAACTGTTCCAGATCTGGCTGAACCTGCCCGCGCGCAACAAGATGGTGGCGCCGCACTTCACCATGCTGTGGAACGAGCACATTCCGCGCCTGGTGCACCGCGATGCCGCAGGCCGTGCCACCACGGTGACGGTGGTGGCGGGTGCCTTGCCCGGCGCACCCGCACCGCTGGCGCCGCCGCCCGAGTCCTGGGCCTCGCAGCCCGAGGGCGACGTGGCCATCTGGACGCTGCATCTGGAGCCCGGCGCCCAGTGGACGCTGCCTGCGGCACAAGGCCAGGGCACGCGCCGCATGCTGTACTTCTTCGTGGGCGACAGCCTGCGCGTGGGCCCGCAGGAGGTGGACCGCCACGCCGCGCTGGAAGTGGTCGCCGGCCAGGACTGGCTGCTGGCCAATACCGGCGCCAGCGCCGTGGAATGCCTGCTGCTGCAGGGCCAGCCGATGGGCGAGCCCGTGGCGCAGTACGGCCCCTTCGTGATGAACACGCAAGCCGAGATCATGCAGGCCATGAACGATTACCGCCGCACCCAGTTCGGCGGCTGGCCGTGGCCCGAGCAGGACCCGGTGCACGGCACCGAGGCGCGGCGCTTTGCGCGCTATCCGGGCGCGGAAGCCGACGAACAGCCTCCCCAGGCCTGAGAAGCTGAGACGGCAAGCTCAGGGAACGAAGCGGGCAGCCTCCGGCGTGCGGCCCAGGTCCTTGAGCACCTTGAGCGTGACCGCCATGCCGGTGTTGCCTGCGGGCACGCCGGCGTAGACGGCGGTCTGCAGCAGTACCTCGCGGATAGTGTCCAGGTCCAGGGGGGCGGCCTCGCTGTCGGCCGGGTCGGCCTGCAGGCCCGTGCGTATGTGCAGCTCGAACTCCTCCCAGCGTCCCATGGCGGCCGTGATGGCCAGCACCATGATGCGGCGCGTGCTGCGCTCCAGGCCCGGGCGGCTCCAGATGCCGTCCCAGGCATAGGCGGTGATCATGCGCTGGAACTCCACATTGAGCACATTGGCGCTCTCCACGGACCGGTCCACCCAGGCATCGCCCAGCACGCGGCGGCGATTGGCCAGGCCGCGCTGCAGGCTGTCGGCGGCTTCAGGGGCAGATGTCGGTGTGTTCTGCATTGACAGGGCTTTCTTCCAAGGTGGCTGCCGCACGGCTGGCCAGAAGGGCCAGGCATTCGCGCTGCGAAGCCTGTACGGCCTGCTGCGGTTCGCAGGCCAGGGCCAGCGCGCGGCGCAGCGCTGGCAATTGTGCGGGCGCGGTGCGGCCGGCGGCCCATGGCACCAGCAGCTCCTGCAGGTCCCGCTGCTGCTCCAGCGCCAGGGGCGCGAGCTGCTCCACGGCGGCCAGGGCCTCATGCTTGCCGGTGAAGGGCGCCAGCGCATGCACGCAGGCTTCCGAAAACACCAGGCCCCGCAGGCTGGCCACATGCTCCAGCATGCGCCGTGGGTGGACCTGCAGCGTCTGCGCCGCCTGGCGCAGTGCGGCGGCCGCGCCATGGGCGTGGCGCCACAGCTCGGGCCAGTGGGCGACTTCCGCCTGCCATTCACCCAGCGCGCGCTCATGGGACTGGGCCATGCAGCCCAGCAGCAGGGCGGCCAGCGGCGGCACGGCCTGGGCCTGGGCCACGGCCTGCATGCAGTGCACGGGATTGCGTTTGTGCGGCATGGCGCTGGAAGTGCTGCCGCGCACGGCCTCGCTGATCTCTCCCACCTCGTACTGCGACATCAGCGACCAGTCGCGCGCCAGCTTGGCCAGGCTGCCGCAGCAGACGGCGACTTCCATGGCCAGGCGCATCCAGGTGTCGCGCTGCGTATGCCAGCTGCGGCCGCTGGCCCCGAGGCCCAGGTGCCGCGCCAGCGCCTGCTCCACCGCCAGTCTGTGCGTGCCCAGCGTCGCGCCATTGCCGACGGCGCCGCCCAGCTGCACGCACAAGGCCTGGGGCGCCAGCTGCGCGAGCTGGTCGATGCTGCGTTGCAGCGCCGCGGCCGACTGCGCGCATTTGAAGCCGAAGCTCGTGATCTGCGCGGGCTGCAGCAGGCTGCGCGCCAGCATGGGGGTGGCCGCATGCCGCGTGGCCAGCTCCACCAGCGCTGCGACCAGGGCCTGCAGCTCAGCCAGCAGGGCTTGCAGCGCCTGCTGGGTGAGCAGGGCGCTGGCCGTGTCCACGGCATCCTGCGTGGTCGCACCCCAGTGCAGCCAGGGCAGGCCTTGGGGCGCGTGCGCCTGCAGCCACTGCTGCAGCGGCTTCACCAGGGCCAGGCCCAGCGCACCGCTGGCGCGCGCCTGTTCGGCAATGCGGTCGCGGTCCAGCGGCGCCTGCGCGCAGGCGCGGGCAATGGCCTGGGCCGCGGGCTCCGGAATCAATCCGCAATCGGCCTGCGCGCGGGCCAGGCCGGACTCGAAGCGCAGCAGGGCCTGTAGCCATTGCGCATCGGAAAACCAGGCGCCGCCGCCTGCCGGGCCCAGATAGTCGTTCACCAGGGTCATGCTGCGCGCGCCGGCCTCAGGCCGTGGCTCCCGACGCCTTGATCACCGCCGCCCACTTGCTGCTTTCCTGGCGGATGCGGGCTGCGTACTGCCTGCTGTCGCCCAGCAGCGGCACGGCGCCTTCCACCTCCAGGCGCGACTGGAAGCTGCTGGAGGCCGCCACCTTGAGAATGTCGCGCCCCAGGGCATTGACCGTCTCCTGCGCCGTGCCCTTGGGGGCCAGCACGCCATAGGTCAGCGAGCTTTCGAAATCCGCCAGGGCCGGCACGCCCGACTCGGCCACCGTGGGCACGTCGGGCAGCTGCGGCTGGCGTGTGGCGCCGGTCACGGCCAGGGCGCGCAGCTTGCCGGCCTTCACCAGCGCCATGGCCGCCGGAATCACGCCGAAGCTGAAGTCCACATTGCCGCCGACCAGATCGGTCAGCGACGGGGCCGTGCCCTTGTACGGCACGTGGATGGCCTTGGCGCCCAGGGCGTGGGCGAACATCTCGCCCGTGAGGTGGCCGCCCGTGCCCGAGCCGCTGGAGGCGTAATTGAGTTCGCCGCCGCGGCGGCGCAGCAGCTCGGCCAGCTGGGCCAGGCTCTTGGCGGGTGAAGCCGCCGGCACCACCAGCAGCAGGGCCGAGGAGGCGAACATGGCCACCGGCTGCAGATCGGTGGAGGCATTGAACTTGAGGCCCGGGTAGAGCGAAGGATTGATGGACACCGTGCCCGTATGGCCCAGCAGAAAGATGCTGCCGTCGGCGGGTGCGCGTACCACCATCTCCGTGCCCAGATTGCCGCCCGCGCCGGCCTTGTTCTCCACGATCATGCCGTAGCCGAAGGCCTCGTTGAGGCCGTGCGCCATCTGTCGCGCCAGCACATCGTTGCCGCCGCCGGGCGCAAATGGCACGACGATGCGCGTGCTGCGCCGCTGTGCCCAGGCGGGCAGGGCGGCAGCGCCCAGGCCGGCCGCCGCGGTGGACAGCCACTGGCGGCTGCTGAGGACATCGGACTCGCGCATTTTCTTGTCTCCTTGGAAGTTCGTTGCCCGCAGTATGGTCCAGGCCGATGCCGGAAAACAGGGCTTGCGGCTGGCATTTGTTTGAAGAAAATGTGTCAAATGGATCTCAGGTACATACACAATTTCTTGCGCGTCGTGCAGACGGGCTCCATGTCCGAAGCCGCGCGCCAGCTCGACCTCAGCCCCTCGGCCATCGCCCAGCAGATGCGCGTGCTCGAAGCCGGGCTCGGCGCTTGCCTGCTGGTGCGCCATGGCCGCAGCGTGCGCGCCACCGCGGCCGGCGAGCGCCTGTTCGAGCGCGGGCAGCGGCTGCTGCAGGACTTCGACGGCCTGCGCGAATGGGTGCTGGGCGACGCCGACGGCGGCGAGCTGCGCCTGGGTACGGTGAACACGGCCCTGCACGGCTTTCTGCCCGCCGTCATGCAGGCCTTCGTGGCCCGCCATGAGCAGGTTCACATCAGCGTGCGCGCCGGGCTCACGCCCGAGCTGTACACGGCCCTGGTGCAGTCCGAACTCGACGTGCTGATCTGCCTGAAGCCCTCCTTCGACCTGCCCAAGACCGTCTGCTGGGCCGAACTGCGCGAGGAACCCCTGGTCGTGCTGTGCCGCCGGGAGGACGCGCTTCAGGACCCGCTGGCGCTGCTGCGCAGCCGACCCCTGGTGCGCTACGACCGCGCGCTGGCTGGCGGGCGCCTGGCCGACCGCTACCTCAAGGCCCAGGGCATAGTTCCCGTGGAGCGCATGGAGCTCAACTCGGTGCTGGCCGTGGCCATGATGGTCGACCAGGGCCTGGGCGTGGGCCTGGTGCCCGACATCGGCCGCGTGCTGTCCCAGGGGCGCGATGTATGCACGCTGGCGCTGCCGGGCGGCGACGGCCGTGCCCCGGATGCGCGCAAGGTCGGCCTGCTGTGGCTCAATACCTCGGCCCGCGCGCGCTGGGCGCGCAGCCTGCTCGAATGCGCGCGGCAATGCCTGGGGTGAAGCGGCGGGGGAGCCCTGATCGTGCCCTGGAATGGCCCGAGTCGCCGACAATGGCTGCTTTGTGCGGTGCATGGGCCTGGTTCATGCGCCGCGGTTCCCGAAAGCCATTGCCATGAACATCACCAAAGACTCCGCCGTCACCATCACCTACAAGGTCACCACGCCGCAGGGCAAGCCGCTCGACGGCGGCAGCCTGTCGTACCTGCATGGCGGCTATGAAAACATCTTCCCCAAGGTCGAAGCGGCGCTGGAAGGCCAGGCCGTCGGCTTCAGCACGGCACTCGATCTGGCGGTGGAAGACGCCTTTGGTGCCCGCGACGAAAGCCTGGTGCGCACCATCCCCAAAGCCGAGTTTCCCCCGGGCGTGAAGGTGGGCGGCCAGCTGCAGGGCGCGGGCGCCGATGGCCGGCCCCAGGTGTTCAACGTCGTCAAGATCAAGGGCCCCGAAGTGCACCTGGATGGCAACCATCCGCTGGCGGGCCAGGCACTGAAGTTCAGCTGCAAGGTGACCGAGGTGCGCGCTGCAAGCGCCGAAGAGATCGCCCACCGCCACGTGCACGGGGCGCACGGCCACCAGCATTGATGCCGGTGGGCCGCTAGTGTCCCGAGTGGGAGAGCGTCAATGGCGCCGCCGCAGCGCCTGGCGCAGCAGGCGTGCGGCGCGCAGGTGCAGCGGACCGGGGCCGGGCGCTGCTGGACGCGCCTTGCTGGCGCTGCAGGCGGCCAGAAAGTCGTTGAGGATCGCGGTGTCGTCCAGGGTTTCCGAGCCGATCTGGTGAAACTCGGGGTGCCACTGCGTGGCGGCGATGTAGCCGCGCCCGGGCGCCGCTTGCAGGCGGATCGCTTCGGGCACGCCGTCGGGTTCGCTGAGAGCCTCCACCACAAAATCCGGAGCCACTCGCTTGATGCCCTGGTGGTGGATGCTGTTGACACGCGCGCGCGGTTTTTCCGGGTACAGCTGCGCCAGATGCGTGCCGGGCACGATGTGGATGTCGTGGAAATGCTGGTCGTAGGTGGTGGCATTGCGGTGTTGCAGCGCGCCCGGATGCTGGGTCTGCAGATCCTGGTAAAGCGCTCCGCCAAACGCCACGTTGATCAATTGCAGGCCCCGGCAGACACCAAAAATGGGTTTGCCGGCCTGGGCAAACGCTTTCACCAGGGCCAGGTCGTACAGGTCGCGCACGCGGTCGCCCACCCATTCTTCACGCAGGGGTTCCTCGCCGTAGCTGCCGGGCCACACATCGGCGCCACCGTGCATGACGATGCCATCGAGCCATTCGGCATAGTGGTCCAGTGTGACGTCGCCGCGTGCCGTCTCGCCCGTGGGGCAGGGCACCATGACCACCATGGCACCGGCCGACATGAGCCAGTGGGCAATCGATTGCTCGACGTACTGCAGGGTCTTGCCAGTGAACAACGGGCGGGTGGGGTCGGCATGCTGGAAGCAGGCCGACAGGCCAATCTTGAGGCGGCGGGAAGCGGGCATGAAGAGGCTCCGATGGGGAACAGGCGCAGTGCGCAGCAAGACTGTGCGAGGGCGGTGTGCCATTGTGTTTGTAGCACCACACCCCGGCCACGTCTGTAGGAAAGTGCCGTACATGCCCGTTCCGGCACTGGCGCCGGGTGCGTGCGCCGTGGCGTTGTTTTCCAAGGTGGTGAACTGCCATTGACGGACGTCAAGTCTCGGGCTGCGCTTGCGTGCATGATGAAGGCAGACGGGTGGTCATGGCCTGTCGCCATGCCGTTTCATTTTCACAAGGAGCGCCCTATGCAAGTACAAGTACACACCGACGACCACATCCAGGGTGGAGAGTCGCTCGCGCAATGGATCCAGGACGAGGCTGGCACCCGGCTCGTGCGGTTTCGGGACCACCTCACGCGCGTGGAGGTGTTTCTGAGCGACGTGGATGCTGGCAAATCGGGCGTGGAGGACAAGCGCTGCCGCGTCGAGGCCCGCGTGGCCAATCGCCCGCCGGTGACCGTGACGGCCGATGCCGACAAGATGGCCGCCGCCTTCATCGGCGCCATGGACAAGCTCATGCGCGCGCTGGACGCCGACCTGGGCCGGGCGAAGGATCGCCACGGGCGCGACACCATCCGTGAAGCGCAGGAATAAGCACTGTTGCACGGTGGGCTGAGCCCGGTCTTCCCGGGCGAGGCATAAAAAAACGCGCCGAAAGGCGCGTTTTCCATGGGGCAGCAGCGCTTACTTGGCGGATACCACGCGCACCATTTCCAGGCACTTGTTCGAGTAGCCCCATTCGTTGTCGTACCAGCTCACGACCTTCACGAAGGTGCCATCGAGTGCAATGCCGGCGTCGGCGTCAAAGATGGAGGTGCGGGTGTCGCCACGGAAGTCGGTGGCCACCACCTTGTCTTCGGTGTAGCCCAGCACGCCCTTCAGGGCGCCTTCGGACTGGGCCTTCATCTCGGCCTTGATTTCGTCGTACGTGGCAGCCTTGTCCAGTTCCACCGTCAGGTCCACCACCGACACATCGGAGGTGGGCACGCGGAAGGACATGCCGGTCAGCTTCTTGTTGAGGGCGGGGATCACCACGCCCACGGCCTTGGCAGCGCCGGTGCTCGACGGAATGATGTTTTCCAGGATGCCGCGGCCGCCGCGCCAGTCCTTGTTGCTCGGGCCGTCCACGGTCTTTTGCGTGGCGGTGGCGGCGTGCACGGTGGTCATCAGGCCGCGCTTGATGCCCCACTTGTTGTTCAGCACCATGGCCACGGGGGCCAGGCAGTTGGTGGTGCACGAGGCGTTGGAGATGATGGCCTGGCCGGCGTAGGTGTCGTGGTTCACGCCGAACACGAACATGGGGGTGTCGTCCTTCGAGGGGGCCGACAGCAGCACCTTCTTGGCGCCCGCATCAATGTGCTTCTGGGCCGAGGCCTTGTCCAGGAACAGGCCGGTGGATTCGATCACCACGTCGGCGCCGACTTCGTTCCACTTCAGGTTGGCCGGATCGCGCTCTTGCGTCAGGCGGATCTTCTTGCCGTTGACGACCAGGGTGTTGCCTTCCACCGAGACTTCGCCCTTGAAGCGGCCGTGCACCGAGTCGTACTGCAGCATGTAGGCCAGGTAGTCGGGCTCCAGCAGGTCGTTGATGCCAACGACTTCGATGTCGCTGAAGTTCTGGATGGCCGAGCGCAGCACGTTGCGGCCGATGCGGCCGAAGCCGTTGATACCAATCTTGATCGTCATAGTCTCTCCAAAGTTGATTTCCGAAAATCCAAAACCCAAAGGGGCCACGCATCGCTGCGGGGCCCCTTGCCAGATCACTTGCGCTGGAGCACGGCCAGCACGGTGGCTGCCACGTTCTCTTCGGTGAAACCGAAATGCTGGAACAGCACCGGCGCCGGGGCCGATTCGCCGTAGGTGTCGATGCCCACCACGGCCGCGCAGCCGTATTTCCACCAGCCGTCGGTCACGCCCATTTCCACGGCCACGCGGGGCAGGCCTGCGGGCAGCACGCTGCTCTTGTACTTGGCATCTTCGCGGTCGAAGGTGGTGGTGCTGGGCATGGAGACCACGCGCACGGCGATCTTCTGGTCGGCCAGCAGGCGCTGGGCCTTCAGGGCCAGCTGCACTTCGGAGCCGGTGGCAATGATCACGGCCTGGGCCTTTTTCTTCAGACCCACGTCCGCAGGCTCGGACAGCACATAGGCGCCGCGCGAGATGTCGCCCAGGTCGCGCTTGGGTGCGTAGGGCAGGTTCTGGCGCGAGAGCAGCAGGGCTGTGGGCTTGTCGCGGTTGCTCAGGGCCACGCTCCAGGCCACGGCGGTTTCTGCCGTGTCGGCGGGGCGCCAGACGTCGAGGTTGGGGATCAGGCGCAGGCTGGCGGCGTGTTCCACCGACTGGTGCGTGGGGCCGTCTTCACCCAGGCCGATGGAGTCGTGCGTGAAGACGTGGATCACGCGCTGCTTCATCAGTGCTGCCATGCGGATGGCGTTGCGGCTGTAGTCGCTGAAAGTCAGGAAGGTGCCGCCGTAGGGGATGAAGCCGCCATGCAGCGCAATGCCGTTCATGATCGCGGCCATGCCGAACTCGCGCACGCCGTAGTTGATGTGGCGGCCACCGATTTTCCTGCCGCCCTCGACCTCGGTCTGCACCACGGCGCCTTGCGGGTCAAAGCGCAGGTTGGGCGTGCTCTTGGTGTTGGTGAGGTTGGAGCCGGTCAGGTCGGCGCTGCCGCCCAGCAGTTCGGGCAGGGCAGCGGTGAAGGCTTCCAGCGCCAGCTGGCTGGCCTTGCGGCTGGCCACGGTTTCGCCCTTGGTGTGGGCGGCGACCACGGTGTCCACGGCCACTTGCGCAAAATGGGCGGGCAGGTTGCCTTCCATGCGGCGCTTGAACTCGGCAGCCAGTTCGGGGAAGGCCTTGCTGTAGGCATCAAAACGCTCGTTCCAGACGGATTCAAAACCCTGGCCATTGGCCCTGGCATCCCAGTCGGCATACACGTCTTGCGGAATCACGAAGGGCTCGCTGGTCCAGCCCAGGGCTGCGCGCGTGAGTGCGATTTCGTCGGTGCCCAGCGGCTCGCCGTGGGCCTTGGCCGTGTTGGCGCGGTTGGGGCTGCCCTTGCCGATGTGCGTCTTGCACACGATGAGGGTGGGGCGCTCGGTCTGCTGCTTGGCCTCTTCGATGGCGGCGTCCACCGTGTCGGCGTCATGGCCGTCGATGGGGCCGATCACGTTCCAGCCGCTGGCCGCAAAGCGCTGCGGAGTGTTGTCGGCAAACCAGGGGGCGACCTGGCCGTCGATGGAGATGCCGTTGTCGTCGTACAGGGCGATCAGCTTGTTGAGCTTCCAGGCGCCGGCCAGCGACACGGCTTCGTGGCTGATGCCTTCCATCAGGCAGCCATCGCCCAGGAAGGTGTAGGTGTGGTGGTCCACCACGGTATGGCCTTCGCGGTTGAATTCGCTGGCCAGCAGCTTCTCGGCCAGCGCAAAGCCCACGGCGTTGGTGATGCCCTGGCCCAGCGGGCCGGTGGTGGTTTCGACACCGGGGGTGTGGCCCACTTCGGGGTGCCCTGCGGTCTTGCTGTGCAGCTGGCGGAAGTTCTTCAGTTCGCCCATCGGCAGGTCGTAGCCCGTGAGGTGCAGCAGCGCATACAGCAGCATCGAGCCGTGGCCATTGCTCAGCACAAAACGGTCGCGGTCAAACCACTGGGGGTTGGCAGGGTTGTGCTTGAGGTGGCGGCTCCACAGCGCCACGGCCATGTCGGCCATGCCCATGGGCGCGCCGGGGTGGCCGGAGTTGGCTTGTTGAACTGCGTCCATGGCCAACGCGCGGATTGCGTTGGCCATCTGTTGGGATTGCTGGGTGTTGGCCATGGGGGAGGGGTCAGGGGGTGGGAGGTTCAGGGGAAACCCCGCATTTTACCGGGGCGGCTTTCGTGTGCCTGAATGGGCCTGCGGCAGACCTGGGCAGCGGCGGCCATGCACTACAGTGCAGGCCATGCAAGGACTGCATCTCACTGCCGATCTGCGTGGCTGCCGCTGCGCTCCCCAGCGCCTGCTGGATGCCGCCGCCCTGGCCCTGGCCTGCACGGATGCCGTGCGCGCGGCGGGGCTGCAGGCGGTGGGCCAGCTGTTCCACCGCTTCCCGGCCACGGAGCAAGGCCCTGGCGGGGTAACCGCCACGGTGTTGCTGGCCGAGTCGCATCTGTGCGTGCACACCTGGCCCGAGCAGAGCGCCGTCACGCTGGATGTGTATGTCTGCAACTTTGGCGCCGACCATTCGGCCAGGGCACAGGCCCTGATGGATGCGCTGCTGGCCCTTTTCGACCCTGCCGAGGTGCAGCGCCATGCCTTGCAGCGCGGCGCCGTGGGGCCCGCCACCGGAGCGGTGCAATGACGCAGTCCACTGCTGTGCAGGTGCCAGCCCTGGTGCTGGCGGCAGGCCGCGGAGAACGCATGCGGCCCCTGACCGATACCACCCCGAAGCCGCTGCTGCAGGTGCAGGGCCAGCCCCTGCTGCAATGGCATCTGCAGGCGCTGGCCGACGCCGGCGTGTCGCGCGTGGTGATCAACACCGCCTGGCTGGGCGAGCAGATTCCGGCCTATTTTTCCAGCAGAAATGGCATGCAGGAAGCGCTGCGTAAACACGAGCAGCTATCGATTTCATACTCTCATGAGGGCGTGGATTTTGGCGCCGCGCTGGAAACGGCCGGCGGCATTGCCCGCGCCCTGCCGCAGCTGGGCCCCATTTTCTGGCTGGCGGCGGGCGATGTGTTTGCGCCCGACTTCGCGTTCGACCGTGCCGCCGTGCAGTCCTTTGCCGCCAGCGACCATCTGGCCCACCTGTGGCTGGTGCCCAACCCGGCACACAACCCGCGTGGCGACTTTGGCCTGTCGGCCGGCGGCGTGGCGCTGAACCTGCCCGCCAACGACCCCACGCCGCGCTACACCTACAGCACCATCGCCCTGTTGCGTGCTGAACTTTTTGCGGCGCCCTGGTGTGATATCCCGGCGGGCAACCCCGGCGGCATCGCCGCGCCGCTGGCCCCGCTGCTGCGCCGTGCGATGGACGCTGGCCGGGTATCGGCCTCGCTCTACATCGGCCGCTGGACCGATGTCGGCACGCCCGAGCGGCTGGCAGAGCTCAACCGTTGAGACGGTTATGGCGAGTCTGCCGGGGCGCGGTTGCCATGTGCGGGTTCGATGGCAATGGCCGGGCCCGTCTCGCAGTTGCGAAACAGCCATTGGCTGGGTAGGAACCGGGCCTGTGGCCCATCGGGTGCGGGTTTGTCCAGCTCCGCCTGGATGTCGTAGGCAATGTGCGGCACGTGGAACAGGGCAATCTGGCCCTTCTTGCAGTTCAGTGCCGACACGACGGTGTTGGGCACCCAGCTCTGGCTGGCGCTGTCAAAGCGGTGCAGCGGGCCGATACGCTGGTCCTGCGCCAGCTCCACGCGCATGGGAACGGTTTGCAGCGCGCTGGCCCACACGCCAGCCACCTGCACTGGCTGCGCAAAGCGCACAGCCTCCAGGCCATGCAACGCCAGCGGGCGGTCCGGTTCGCCCTTGTCGAATGGGTCCCGGCGGTTGATGAGGCTGCCCGCAGGGATGGTCAGTTCGCCATATACATGGTCTTGGGGCAGCACAAACCGCTCACGGCTTGCGCGGACGGAAGCGCCGTCTTGCCAGGCCTGTTGGGTACTGTGCGACAGGTAGAGCCGCACGCCCAGCCAGGCATTGCACAGAAGCGCCACGGCCAGCAGCACCTGCACCGTGCGCCGGGCCAGCAGCCATTTGCGGGGGATGTCGATCCAGCGCACATACACACCATAGATGGGCAGTGCGACGATCAACACGAGCCCCAGCAACGGCACGAAGGTGGCCAGGGTGAATTGCCAGAGGGAGGTGAACAAATCAGGCATGCGATGGAGAAAGGGAAGGAGGTGCCCGTGCGGGTGCGGCACCGATAAGCCGGAAAGTGAAAGGAAATTCGCCGGGTGGCAGGCAGCACTTCGCCCGGAGGGCCCAAAATGAGCGCATGAGTCTACCGACATCCATCTACGCCCAGCGCCGGGCCCGCCTTGCCGCGATGCTCGGCGAAGGCGGCATCGCCATCATCCCCACGGCCCCCGAGCGCCAGCGCAACCGGGACAGCGACTTTCTGTTTCGCCACGACAGCTATTTCTATTACCTCACGGGCTTCACCGAGCCGGGCGCCTGCCTGGTGCTGACGCAGGAAGGCCGCAGCACGCTGTTTTGCCAGCCCAAGGACCTCGAGCGCGAGATCTGGGACGGCTACCGGCTGGGCCCCGCGGCGGCGCCTGCCGCGCTGGGCGTGGAGGCCGCCCATGCCAGCAGCGATCTGGACACGCAGCTGCCGCGTCTGCTGGAGAACCGGGCCTGCGTCTGGTACCCGTTTGCCACGCACGGCGGGCTGGCCGCCCGGGTGGAGGGCTGGCTGAATGCCGTGCGCGCCCGCGTGCGCTACGGTGCGCTGTGCCCCGCAGTGCAAAACGACCTGTGCACCCTGCTCGACGAGATGCGCCTGGTCAAGGATGAACACGAGCAGGCCATCATGCGCCGCGCCAGCCAGATCAGCGCCGGCGCCCATATCCGCGCCATGCAGCGCTCGGCCCGCATGCTGCGTGCGGGTGAAGAGGTGCGCGAATACCACCTCGATGCCGAGTTGCTGCACGAATTTCGCCAGCAGGGCTCGCAATACCCCGCCTACAGCTCCATCGTCGCGGCGGGGGCCAATGCCTGCGTGCTGCATTACCGCGCCGACACCGCGCCCGTGCGCGACGGCGAGCTGGTTCTGATCGACGCCGGCTGCGAACTCGACGGCTATGCCAGCGACATCACGCGCACCTTTCCGGCCAATGGCCGTTTCACCGGACCACAGCGTGCGCTCTACGACCTGGTGCTCGCCAGCCAGGACGCCGCCGTGGCCGCCACCAGGGCGGGCGCGCGCTTCAACGACCCGCACGACGCCACCGTGGCCGTGCTGGCGCAGGGCATGCTGGACCTGGGCCTGCTCGACAAGAACAAGGTGGGTACGGCGCAGGACGTGATCGACCAGCGGGCGTACTTCCAGTTCTACATGCACCGCACCGGCCACTGGCTGGGCATGGACGTGCACGACTGCGGCAGCTACGTGGAGCCCGGCGAGGTGGGCCAGGTGGGCCAGCGCAAGGATCCGCTCTCGGGCGAACTGATCACCAATCGCCCCAGCCGCGTGCTGCGCCCGGGCATGGTGCTCACCGTCGAGCCGGGCATCTATGTGCGGCCCGCCGCGGGTGTGCCCGAGGCGTTTCACCACATCGGCATCCGCATCGAGGACGACGCCATCGTCACCGAGGCGGGCTGCGAACTGATCACGCGCGGCGTGCCGGTGCAGGCCGACGAGATCGAGGCCCTGATGCGCGCCTGAAGCGGGTGCCTGCAGTGCTGTGGCCAGGCGGCATGGCGACCAGTGGTTCCGCGCTTGTAACCTCTTCCGTGTAAAAATGGAAACTTAATTACACGTTCAGTGAAAGAGACGCATCCATGTCCACCCGCCGCGCCACCAAGATTGTTGCCACCCTGGGCCCCGCCTCCAGCGACCCGCAATTGCTCGAGCGCATGATCCGCAACGGCGTCAACGTGGTGCGCCTGAACTTCAGCCACGGCAAGGCGCAGGACCACATCGACCGCGCCACGGCAGTGCGCGCCGCTGCGCAGCGCGCCGGGCGCGAGGTGGCGATCATGGCGGACCTGCAGGGTCCCAAGATCCGGGTCGGCAAGTTTGCCGAAGGCCGGGTGCAGCTGGAGCAGGGCGCCCCGTTCGTGCTGGATGCCTCCCGCAACGAACCGGGCGATCTGGCCGGCGTGGGACTCGACTACAAGGAGTTGCCGCGCGACGTGAAGCCCGGCGATGTGCTGCTGCTCAACGACGGCCTGATCGTTCTCACGGTGAACGCCGTGCGCGGCGAGGCCGTGCACACCACGGTGAAGATTGGCGGCGAGCTGTCCAACAACAAGGGCATCAACAAGCAGGGCGGCGGCCTCACGGCGCCGGCGCTCACCGCCAAGGACATGGAAGATATCCGCACGGCCATGGGTTTCCAGGCCGACTATGTGGCCGTGAGCTTTCCCAAGAATGCCACCGACATGGAGATGGCGCGCCAGCTGTGCAACGTGGCGGCGGCGGAATACCGCCACAAGCCGGGGCTGATCGCCAAGATCGAGCGCGCCGAGGCCATTCCGCACCTGGAGTCCATCCTGCGCGTGAGCGACGGCATCATGGTGGCGCGCGGCGACCTGGCGGTGGAGGTGGGCAACGCGGCCGTGCCCGCATTGCAGAAAAAGATGATCCGCATGGCGCGGGATCTCGACAAGGTGGTCATCACCGCCACGCAGATGATGGAGAGCATGATCACCAACCCCGTGCCCACCCGGGCCGAGGTGAGCGACGTGGCCAACGCCGTGCTCGATGGCACCGATGCGGTGATGCTCAGCGCCGAGACGGCGGCCGGGAAGTATCCCCTGGAAACCGTGGAAGAGATGGCCAAGATCTGCGCCGCCGCCGAGGCGGCCGAGGACCATCGGCTGGATGCCGACTTCACCGGCCGCACCTTCGGCCGCATCGACCAGTCCATTGCCATGGGGGCGCTTTTCACGGCCCACCACCTGGAGGCCAAGGCCATCGTGGCCATGACCGACAGCGGCTCCACTGCCCTGTGGATGAGCCGCCACCGCAGCCATATCCCGATCTACGCCCTGACGCCCAAGGTGGCCACGCAGCGCAAGATGGCCATGTACCGCAATGTGCGCCCCTTGCTCATGGACACCAGCGCCGACCGCGACACGGCGCTCGCGCAGGCCGAAGGCCACCTCAAGAGCCGTGGCATTGTGCAAAGCGGCGACGTGTATGCCATCACCTGCGGCGAACCCATGGGCGCACCCGGTGGCACCAACATGCTGAAAATCTGCCGCGCAAGCTGACCCCGTTCACGGTGTGAACAACGGCCAGGTCACCTGGCTGCAGGCGGCGGCGCGCCGGGTTGTGGGCTGTCGGCAAGCGCAAGGCGCCGGCGCAGCGCGGCAGCCGCGAGGTCGCACAGCCAGCCGGTGGTCCAGCACAGCCAGCCCGTCCACAGGGTGTGGCTCATGAAGTGGGCACCACGCACCTGCTGGGCGCCGCCCAGAATCAGGCCTGCCACCAGCGATGCCGCCAGCCACAGGCGCGCGGCGCGCGGCTGGCGCCGCCGCAGCGCAAAGTAGCCGCCCACAAAGGCAAACCCCGCCGAGGCATGGCCCGCGGGAAAACAGCGCCCCCCTCCACCATCCACGATGCCCAGGGCCCAGTGCGATGCGTAGCGGGCCACGCCACCGAACTCGGCCAGATCCCAGGGGCAACTGGTGGCACTCAGGCTCTTGAGGCTGCTCACTACAAACAGCGCCACCAGCGCGCTGGCGGCCAGTTGCAGCCGCTCCCCCAGGTCGATGCGCCGCAGCAGGCCCATCGGCCACCATATGCCCAGGATCAGCAGCAGCACCACAAGCCAGCCCAGGTGGCGGGCATCTTCGTGCAGTACCTGCGTGAAGAACCACTGCTCGCGCATCGGAAAACCGGTGCCCGAGCCAAAAACATGGGCCAGTGCCCGGTCCTGCCCCAGGGCGTCCCAGGCCAGCAGGCATGCCAATGCGCCAAGGGTCCAGGCCAGGGTGCTGCGCAGGGAGTGGGGTGGCGAGGCGGAAGGAAGGCTTGACTGCGACATGTTCGGCACGATAGGTGTGGGCGCTTAACGGGGTCTTAAACTTTTTTCTGGGTGCAGTCGCGGTGACAATCGGGCCATGCGAATCCTAGTGGTCGAAGACGATGCAGGCATTGCCAACGGGCTGCGCACCAACCTGCAGCAACGCGGCTATGCCGTGGATGTGTGCGATGGCATTGCGTCGGCCTGGGGCGCCCTGCGTGCCGAGCGCTTTGACGCCGTCTTGCTGGACCTGGGGCTGGCCGACGGTGAAGGCGGGGCGCTGTTGCACCGGCTGCGCGCCAGTCCGCCGGCCGCTGGCGCGCCAGCGCTGCCCGATCCTGCGACCCCGGTGCTGATCGTGACGGCCCGCGATCTGGTCAGCCAGCGCATCGCCGGCCTGGACCAGGGGGCCGACGACTATCTGGTCAAACCCTTTGATGTCGATGAACTCGATGCACGCCTGCGTGCACTGCTGCGCCGGGCGGCAGGCCGGGCTTCTCCGACCATACGCTACCGCGATATCGAAGTGGATCCGGCTGCGCGCACGGTGGTGCAGGCCGGCAAACCGGTCGATATGTCGCCGCGCGAGTTTTCCGTGCTGCTCGTGCTGCTGCAGGCCCGGGGCCGGGTGCTGTCCCGCCAGCAGATCGAAGAGCGCCTGTACAGCTGGCAATCGGCCATTGAAAGCAACGCGGTCGAAGTGCACATCCACCATTTGCGTCGCAAGCTGGGCAGCGGGTGCATCCAGACCATGCGGGGCGTGGGTTACTTCATGCCGCAGGAGACCTTGGGGTGACAGCGCCGGGTTCCGCTGCCCGCTCCTCCCGGGGCCCGGTCCGCCACTCGCTGACCCGGCATCTGCTGCTGTGGTCTCTGGGGGCGCTGGTGCTCGTGTGGGGCAGCTTCGTGTTCATGGGGTACCGCGCCGGAGTGAATGAGGCGGATGAGCTGACCGACGGCCATCTGGCCAGTGTGGCGGCGCTGCTCATCAATCTGCGCGCTGTTGAAGCCGTGGACCAGGCCGTCACTAAGCGGCGCCCCGCCATGCCCTGGCTCAAGGCGCATGACTACCAGCAGTCCATCAGCGTGGTGCAATGGAATGCTGCGGGGCATGTGCTGGCGCACAGCGGCAGCGCACCATTGCCTGCCTTCAATGAGGCCGAGGGGTTCGCCGATCTGAGCCTGGGGCCGCAGGCCGTGGCCTGGCGCAGCTTTTCGCAATGGGATGAGGCCGGAACCCGCAAGGTCATGGTGCTGCTGGAGTTGCGCGAGCGCGACGAGCTGGCGCAGGACATCGCCGACCAGATGGTCGAGCCGGGGTTGTGGCTGCTGCCGGTGGTGGCCCTGGCCCTGGGCCTGGCCTTGCACCGGGGATTGCGGCCCTTGTATGCACTGTCTGCGGATGTGGCTGCACTCGACCCTGCCATCGCACAGCGGCTGGCGTCGCGCCACGCATGGAGCGAATTCGAATCGGTGGTGGCCTCTATCAATACCCTGCTGGAGCGGCAGCAGGCCGCGCTGGTGCGCGAGCGCCGTCTGGCCAACGAGGTGGCACACGAGCTGCGCACACCCTTGTCTTCGATCGCGCTGCAGGCCAGTGCGCTGGGCGGTGGGCTGGACCCGAACGCGCAGGCACAGGCCTTGGCGCGGATACAGCAGGATGCCTTGCGTGCGGGCCACGTGCTGACCCAGTTGCTGGCGCTGGCCCGGGCCAGCCGTGCCGAGCTGCACGAAGCCAAGGCGCCGGTGGACCTGGCCGCCACGGCGCGCGCTGTGTGTGCCGACTATGCCCAGGCCGCTTGGCAGCGGGGGGGCGAGATCGCCGTGGTGGCGCCCGAGGCTTTGCCCATGGCGGGCCATGGCGTGCTGCTGGACCTGGCGTTGCGCAATCTGGTCGAAAACGCCCTCAGGCACACGCCGCATGGCACCCGGATTTCCGTGCAGATAGGGCAGTCCGACACCGGGGCGGTCTGGCTGCAGGTGTGTGACGACGGCGGGCGTGCCCAGGCGGCTGCGGGCAACGCCAGCGTCGCGCGCCCGACGGACAGCCTGCACCTGGGGCATGAGATTGTGCTGCGTGTGGCACAGATGCATCACGGCACTTTTGGCGTGGCGGCTGCGCCGGCGCCATTCACCACCTGCTACCGTCTGGATTTTCCGCCCCCCAGCGCTGTGGCGGCCGGGTAAAATCCAGGTTACCAAGCGGTTACCACCGCGCCGGCTGCCTGTCAGCGCCTCCCTCAACCCTGAACGGACTTCACCACCATGCCCCTCGTCTCGATGCGCGAACTGCTCGACCATGCTGCCACCAACGGCTATGGCATTCCTGCCTTCAACGTCAACAACCTGGAGCAGGTGCAGGCCGTGATGGCTGCAGCCGACGAGGTGGGTGCGCCCGTCATCCTGCAGGCCAGCGCCGGCGCGCGCAAATATGCGGGCGAGCCCTTCATCAAGCACCTGATCCAGGCGGCTGCCGAGATGTACCCCCACATTCCGCTGGTCATGCACCAGGACCATGGCACTTCGCCCAAGGTGTGCCAAGGCGCGATCGACCTGGGCTTTGGCTCGGTGATGATGGACGGCTCGCTGATGGAGGACGGCAAGACCCCTTCGTCGTTCGACTACAACGTCGAAGTCACGCGCAAGGTGGTGGGGCTGGCGCACCAGTTCGGCGTCACGGTGGAGGGCGAGCTGGGCTGCCTGGGCAATCTGGAGACGGGTGATGCCGGGGAAGAAGATGGCATTGGTGCCGAAGGCAAGCTGGACCACAGCCAGATGCTGACCGACCCTGAAGAGGCTGCCCAGTTTGTCAAGGCCACCCAGCTGGACGCCCTGGCCATTGCCATTGGCACCAGCCACGGCGCTTACAAATTCAGCCGTCCGCCCACAGGTGACATCCTGGCCATCAGCCGCGTCAAGGAAATCCATGCCCGCATCCCCAACACCCACCTGGTGATGCACGGCTCGTCTTCGGTTCCCCAAGAGCTGCTGGCCATCATCAACCAGTACGGCGGCAAGATGAAGGAAACCTATGGCGTGCCCGTGGCCGAAATCCAGGAAGCCATCAAGCACGGCGTGCGCAAGATCAACATCGACACCGACATCCGCCTGGCCATGACGGGCGCGGTGCGCAAGTTCCTGGCCGAAAACCCCGAAAAGTTCGATGCCCGCGAATGGCTCAAGCCCGCACGCGAAGCCGCCAAGGCGATTTGCAAGCAGCGTTACATCGAGTTCGGCTGTGAAGGCCAGGGGGGCAAGATCAAGGGAGCATCGCTGACCGTGATGGCCCAGAAATACACTGCGGGCGAATTGGCCCAAGTGGTCAACTGACGTTTTTGCGCCCCCCTCCAGCGCCAACCGGCAGCCCTTGTGCTGCCGGTTGGCGTTTTGGGGGGGCCAACCAGGCGAGAGGGTCCTGGAGGTGGTGGGCCTTGCATTTTCTTCATGTAAGCTCGTGGTCAGTTAGCGCGCACGGGTGCGTGGGCGGAGCATCGCGGCCCGGTTCGATAGCGCAGCAAGCCACAGCGGGGCTCGCGCAACGATCACTCAACTTGGAGGAGACCATTCATGCAGGCAAACCCCATTCCACCGGTGCAATGCATCGGCATACCCAGGGAAACCTTCCCCGGCGAAAAGCGTGTGGCCACCGTGCCCGAGGTGGTGGAAAAGCTGATCAAGCTGGGCTTCCGGGTCGCCGTGGAGTCGGGTGCCGGGGATGCCGCCAATTTCAGCGATGACGCCTACCGCGCCGCCGGGGCCCAGATCGTCGGCGACGCTGCCGCCCTGTGGGCCGCTTCGGACATCGTCTTCAAGGTGCGTCCGCCCAGCAATGACGAAGTGGCGCTGATGCGCGAGGGCACGACGCTCATCGATTTCATCTGGCCCGCCCAGAATCCCGAGCTGATGCAGCAGCTGGCGGCCCGCAAGGCCACGGTGCTCGCCATCGACTGCCTGCCGCGCACGCTCTCGCGCGCGCAGAAGATGGACGCGCTGACCTCCACAGCCGGTGTCTCGGGCTACCGCGCCGTCATCGAGGCGGCCAACGCCTTTGGCCGCTTCTTCAACGGCCAGATCACGGCGGCGGGCAAGGTACCGCCCGCCAAGGTGTTCATCGCCGGTGCGGGCGTGGCGGGCCTCGCCGCCATCGGCACCGCAGCCAACCTGGGGGCCATGGTGCGCGCCAACGACACGCGCGCCGAGGTGGCCGACCAGGTCAAGTCGCTGGGCGGTGAATTCGTCAAGGTGGATTACGAAGAGGAGGGCTCGGGCGGCGGCGGCTATGCCAAGGTCATGAGCGAAGGCTTCCAGGCCGCGCAGCGGCAGATGTACGCAGAGCAGGCCAAGGACGCGGACATCATCATCACCACCGCGCTGATTCCGGGCAAGCCCGCGCCCAAGCTCATCACCGCCGAGATGGTGCAGAGCATGAAGCCCGGCAGCGTGATCGTGGACATGGCCGCCGAGCAGGGCGGCAACTGCGAGCTGACCGTGCCTGGCCAGGCCGTGGTGCGCCATGGGGTGACCATCGTCGGCTACACCGACCTGGCCTCGCGCCTGGCCAAGCAGTCGTCCACGCTGTATGCCACCAACCTGCTGCGCCTGACCGAAGAGTTGTGCAAGGCCAAGGACGGCGTGGCCGTGGTCAACATGGAGGACGACGCGATCCGGGGCCTCACCGTGGTCAAGGACGGCGCGATCACCTGGCCCGCCCCGCCGCTCAAGCAGGCACCTGCGCCTGCGCCCAAGGCTGCGGCGGCCCCCGTGGCCGTGAAGAAATCCAGCCACGGCCCGGGTGAACCCATGTCCGCCAAGACGCTGACCATCGTCTTTGCCGTGCTGGCCTTGCTGTTCTGGGCCGTCGGCGCCTATGCGCCCGTGGCTTTCCTGGGGCATTTCACGGTGTTCGTGCTGGCCTGCTTCATCGGCTACATGGTGGTGTGGAACGTCACGCCCGCGCTGCACACGCCGCTGATGAGCGTCACCAACGCCATTTCCAGCATCATCGCCATCGGCGCGCTGGTGCAGATTGCGCCACCCGATGCCGGCGTCAACGGGCGCCCTGATGGGTTGATTCTCTGGCTGGCCTTTGCCGCACTGGTGCTCACGGCGGTCAACATGTTCGGCGGCTTTGCCGTGACGCGCCGCATGCTCGCCATGTTCCGCAAATAACAACGACAAAGCCAAGGAAAGACGCACATGTCCCAAAGTCTCGCTACCGTTGCCTACCTGGGAGCGGCCATTTTGTTCATCCTGAGCCTGGGTGGGCTCTCCAACCCCGAAACCTCGCGCCGGGGCAACCTGCTGGGCATGGTCGGCATGGCGCTGGCCGTGCTGGCCACGGTGTTCGGCCCCCGCGTCAGCCCTTCGGGCATGGCCTGGATCGTCGGCGCGCTGGTGGTCGGCGGCGGCATCGGCCTGTATGCCGCCAAGGTCGTCAAGATGACCCAGATGCCCGAGCTGGTTGCGCTCATGCACAGCCTGGTGGGCCTCGCGGCCTGCCTGGTGGGCTTTGCCAGCTATGTCGATACCTCGATCCAGCTGCAGGGCGCGGAGAAGATCATCCACGAGGTGGAGATCTATGTCGGCATCCTGATCGGTGCCGTGACTTTCTCCGGCTCGCTCATCGCCTTCGGCAAGCTCAACGGCAGGATCGGCGGCAAGCCGCTGCTGCTGCCCGGCCGCCACTGGCTCAACCTGGCCGCGCTGCTGGTGGTGGTCTGGTTCGGCCGCGAGTTCCTGCGCGCCGAGACGATAGAGCAGGGCATGGTGCCGCTGATGGTGATGGCGGTGATCGCGCTGCTGTTCGGTATCCACATGGTCATGGCGATCGGCGGCGCCGACATGCCGGTGGTGGTGTCCATGCTCAACAGCTATTCGGGCTGGGCGGCGGCGGCCACGGGTTTCATGCTCTCCAACGACCTGCTCATCGTCACCGGCGCACTGGTGGGTTCTTCGGGCGCCATCCTGTCGTACATCATGTGCAACGCGATGAACCGCAACTTCATCAGCGTGATCGCGGGCGGCTTCGGCTCGGGCGCTGGCACGCCCGCCAAGAAGGGTGATGCAGCGGAGCCGCAGGGTGAGGCGGTGCCCGTCAGCGCCGCCGAGACCGCCGAGCTGCTGCGCGAGGCCAAGAGCGTCATCATCGTGCCCGGTTACGGCATGGCCGTGGCCCAGGCCCAGCACACGGTGAACGAGATCACCCAGACCCTGCGTGCCAAGGGCGTCAACGTGCGTTTTGGCATCCACCCGGTGGCGGGCCGCATGCCCGGCCACATGAACGTGCTGCTGGCCGAGGCCAAGGTGCCCTACGACATCGTGATGGAGATGGACGAGATCAACGAGGACTTCCCCGAGACCGACGTGGCCATGGTCATCGGCGCCAACGACATCGTGAACCCCAGCGCCCTCGACGATCCCACCAGCCCCATCGCGGGCATGCCGGTGCTCGAAGTGTGGAAGGCCAAGACCTCGATCGTGATGAAACGCTCCATGGCCTCGGGCTATGCGGGGGTGGACAACCCGCTGTTCTACAAGGACAACAACCGCATGCTGTTCGGCGATGCCAAGAAGATGCTTGACGAAGTACTCGCCGCGCTCAAAGGCTGACGGGCATAATCCGTCCGCAGAAAAAGCACGGCCGTGCTGAAAAAAGCCGGCGTGTTTTCATGGCCGCAATAAAACCTACCTGGAGACCGCGCAAATGACCGACCGCCCGTGGCTGGCCGCCTACCCGCAAGGCGTGCCCGCCGACATCGACCCGTCACACTACCCCTCCCTCGTTGCCCTCATGGACGAGGCATTCACCCAATACGCCGACCGCATCGCCTACAGCTTCATGGGCAAGGAGGTCACGTTTGCACAGACCGATGCCTTGAGCAGTGCTTTTGCGGCTTACCTGCAGGGCCTGGGCCTGGTCAAGGGGGACCGTGTGGCCATCATGATGCCCAACGTGCCGCAATACCCCGTCGCGGTGGCGGCCATCCTGCGGGCAGGCTTTGTCGTGGTCAATGTGAACCCGCTGTACACCCCGCGCGAGCTGGAGCACCAGCTCAAGGACTCGGGTGCCAAGGCCATCGTGATCATCGAGAACTTTGCCTCCACGCTGGAGCATTGCATTGCGCACACGCCCATCAAGCATGTGGTGCTGTGCGCCATGGGCGACCAGCTGGGTATGCTCAAGGGGCTTCTGGTCAACTACGTGGTGCGCAACGTCAAGAAGATGGTGCCCGCCTACAACCTGCCGGGCGCCGTGCGTTTCAATGATGCGGTGGCCCAGGGCACGCGTGGCACGTTCAAGAAGCCCGACATCCGGCCCGACGACATCGCCTTGCTGCAATACACCGGCGGCACCACGGGCGTGAGCAAGGGGGCCATCCTGCTGCACCGCAACGTGATCGCCAATGTGCTGCAGTCCGAGGCCTGGAACGATCCGGTCATGAAGAAGGTGCCCGCCGGCGAGCAGCCCACCAGCATCTGCGCGCTGCCGCTGTACCACATCTTCGCGTTCACGGTGAACATGATGCTGTCCATGCGCACAGGCGGCAAGACCATCCTGATCCCCAATCCGCGCGACCTGCCGGCCGTGCTCAAGGAGCTGTCCAAGCACACCTTCCACAGTTTTCCGGCCGTCAACACCTTGTTCAACGGACTGGCCAATCACCCCGACTTCAACACCGTCAACTGGAAGAACCTCAAGGTATCGGTGGGCGGCGGCATGGCGGTGCAGGGCGCGGTGGCCAAGCTGTGGCTCGAAAAGACCGGCTGCCCCATCTGCGAAGGCTATGGCCTGTCGGAAACCAGCCCCTCGGCCAGCTGCAACCCGGTGACCGCCAAGGAATTCACCGGCACCATTGGCGTGCCCTTGCCCAGTACGTACATGAAGCTGCTCGACGATGATGGCCATGAGGTCACCACCGTGGGCCAGCCCGGCGAAATCGTGATCAAGGGACCGCAGGTGATGGCCGGGTACTGGCAGCGCCCCGATGAGACCGCCAAGGTCATGACCGAAGACGGCTATTTCAAGTCCGGCGACATCGGTGTCGTGGACGAGCGCGGCTTTTTCAAGATCGTGGACCGCAAGAAGGACATGGTGCTGGTCAGCGGCTTCAACGTGTACCCGAACGAGGTCGAGGAGGTGGTGGCCAACTGCCCGGGCGTGCTGGAATGCGCCGTGGTGGGCGTGCCCGACGAGAAGTCGGGCGAGGCCGTCAAGCTGGTGATCGTGAAGAAGTCGCCCGACCTCACCGAGGCCGATGTGCGCGAGTTCTGCCGCCGCGAGCTCACGGGGTACAAACAGCCCAAGGTGATCGAGTTCCGCACCGAGCTGCCCAAGACACCCGTCGGGAAAATCCTGCGCCGCGAACTGCGCGACAAGAAGTGAGGCCGCGGGGCCGCAGTGCCCCGCTTCACCCTTGCGGGCGGCTTCGGTCGCCTTCTCTTTTTCAGAGGCTATTTTCATGACCACGGCCATCCTCAGCGCACTTCCCGAAGAACAATCCGGCCTTGTCACCAGCTTGCAGCAGCCCCAGCGCAGGGTGCACGCGGGGCGTACCTTCTGGACCGGGTCACTGCACGGCCACGGCGTGGTGCTGGCGCTTTCGGGCATCGGCAAGGTGGCGGCGGCCACCACGGCCACGGCGCTGATCGAGCGCTTTGGTGCGGACCGCATCGTGTTCACGGGCGTGGCCGGTGGCGTGGGCGATGGTGTGCGGGTGGGCGATGTGGTGGTGGCCCAGGACTATGTGCAGCACGACATGGATGCCTCGCCCCTGTTCCCGCGCTGGGAGCTGCCCGGCTACGCACGGGCACGACTGGCCTGCGATGCGGCTTTGTCGGCTCTGCTTTTGGACGCTGCCCGCGCTTGCGTGGCAAGCGCTCAAGGGCAGTTTGATCTCAAAACCACCAACCCCACCCAGCGAGTGCACCACGGCCTGATGGCCAGTGGCGACCGCTTTGTCTCGGCCGCGCACGAGTCCGACCGGCTGCGCACCCTGCTGCGCGACGCGGGCCACGACGTGCTGGCCGTGGAAATGGAAGGTGCCGCCGTGGCCCAGGTGTGCCTGGACTACGGCGTGCCGTTTGCCGCCGTGCGCACCATCTCCGACCGCGCCGACGACACCGCGCACGGCGACTTCGCGCTGTTTGTGCAGACCGTGGCCAGCCGCTATGCCGACCACATGGTGCACGGGTTTCTGCAAAAGCTATGAAATTGATAGCTCCTGGCGCTTTTCGGTAAGCGTTAATGGTCAATTCGACCATTGTTTGCCACTGACGCGCCCAAGGTCAGCGCCACAGGGGGGCTATTTCAACCAGCCGCGCTTGCGGAAGTACCACATGGGCCCCAGCGCGCTGGCCACCATGAGCGCGAGGGCGTACGGGTAGCCCCAGGTCTGCGCCAGCTCAGGCATGTGCTGGAAGTTCATGCCGTACACGCTGGCAATCAGCGTGGGCGGCAGCAGCGCCACGCTGGCCACCGAGAAGATCTTGATGATCTTGTTCTGGTTGATGTTGATGAAACCGACCGTGGCGTCCATCAGGAAGTTGATCTTGTCGAACAGGAAGGCCGTGTGGTTGTCCAGCGACTCGATGTCGCGCAGGATCTGGCGGGCCTCCTCGAACTGGTCGGAGCTGAGCATCTTGCTGCGCATCATGAAGCTCACGGCGCGGCGCGTGTCCATCACGTTGCGGCGGATGCGTCCGTTCAAGTCCTCCTGGCGGGCGATGGCGGCCAGCACCTCGCCGGCGCGGGCATCGGTCACGTCGCCGGCCAGCACCTGCTTGCTGACCTTCTCCAGCTCGTCGTAGATGTTCTCCAGCGTGTCGGCCGAATACTCGGCGTCGGCGTCGAACAGTGCGAGCAGCACCTCCTTGGCATCCTCGATCAGGCCCGGTGCCCGGCGTGCGCGCATGCGCAGCAGGCGGAACACGGGCACGTCCTCGTCGTGGATCGAGAACAGCACGCCCTTGCTTTTCAGCGTGGGGTTGGTCAGGTTCAGGATGAAGGCCACGCGCACCGAACGCGGCTGATCGTTGTCGTCGATGAGAAAGTCGCTGCGGATGTGCAGGTCACCGTTGTCTTCTTCGTAGAAGCGGGCGGATTCCTCGATGTCCTCGTCCATCGCGTCTTCGGGGATGGACAGGCCGTAGTGCTGCTTGATCCAGCGTTTTTCCTCGATCGTGGGGTTTTCCAGATCGACCCAGATGGGCTGAAAGCGGGTGAGTTCTTCCAGGGATTCGATTTCTTCCTGGAACAAACGGCCGTTGGCAAGCGAAAAGATATTGAGCATGGCTCACTCCCTGTTTGGTGGCATCTGCAGTGGGGTTTGGGGGTGCTTTCATCCCCACGGGCAGGCCGGGGAGCTGAAAGCTACCAACTCGGGTAGGTTTCCACGGGGTTTTCTCCGTCAAAGTGCAAGCCGCGAATTATGGCACCGGCCCGTGGCGTGCGTGTGACGCGGGCCGGCGGGGGCGGCGTACCCCGATTCTCAGGGCCTGTTGACGATCCCTGCGAGATCGTCGACAGGCTTTCAGGGGCTGGCGGGGGTGGCCTGCACCAGCGCCAGCGCACGACACAGGTCCGCCCAGGCAGCGGCCTTGTTGCCCTGGGCGCGCAGCAAAAAGGCGGGGTCGTAGGTGACGATGGCGGGGCATCCCGCCAGCTGGTGCAACTCGGCGCGCAGGCGGCCCAGGGGTTCGGTGCGCGCCAGGGTCGCCCGGGCCGCCACATGGCCCAGTACCAGCACCATGGCGGGGTGCAGCGTCGCCACCACTTCCTCCAGTGCCGCGGTGACATTGGCGGCCGCTGCAGCGGCGCTGGCCGGGGGGCGCTCCAGGATCGCCAGAAAAACGCGGGGGTGCAGGTGCAGCCGCATGGCCCGCAGCATGTTGTCCAGCAGGCGGCCCGCTTCGCCCGCCAGGGGCTCCGTGGGCGAGAGGCTTTCGGCCACCACCAGCCAGCCAGCACCCAGCCCTGCCGGCGTCTGCGCGGGGTCGGCCGCGGGGTAGAGCGCCTGCGGCGCATGCAGGATCAGCGCAGGTGCGCTGCCGCCCTGCGGCATGGGCGGCTGGACGGCCGGGGCGACGCCCGGGGGGATTGCACGTTCCCGTGCGGTATGCGGTGCCGTCCGGGAGCCGGCATCCGCCGCAGCCATCGCCGGCGGGTGCGCGGCGGGCGCGGTCGCAGTCTGCTGGGAACGCACGGCATCGGCCACGGGCGGGGGCGCAGGCGCCGGCGTTTCTGCGGGGGCCCAGACGGTGACACCCATCTCTTGCAGCATGGCGCGCTGGCGCGCATCGAGGTGAAGGCTCATGGCAGCGGACTCATAACGGCAGGCTCATGACCACGGCGTCCTCGCGCTGGCCCCCAGGGGCCGGGTAGTAGCGCTTGCGTTCGCCCACGCGGCGAAAACCGTGGGCCTGGTAGACATGCAGGGCGCGCTCGTTGCTCACGCGCACTTCCAGCCATAGCCACTGGGCACCCCGCCCGCGCGCCCACAGCGCCAGGGCGTCGAGCAGCACGCGCGCCCAGCCTTGCCTCTGGCAGGCCGGGGCCACGGTGATGTTGAGCAGATGCACCTCGTCCACCCCCATCATGGCCACGAAGTAACCCAGCAGCTGGTCGCCCGCCATCAGCAGCTGGGCCTGGTAGCCCGAGGCCATCGCGTCGGTGAAATTGCCCCGTGTCCAGGGATGGGAATAGGCGCTGCATTCCACGTCCAGCACGTCGTCCAGCCGGAACAGCGTGAGCGGCTCAAAGCGTGCCTCGGGGGCATGGGCGGGGGGCGAGAGGATGGCGCTCATGGTGTTGTCTGTGCGGGCGGGGTTGCACGCAGGGCCGCCCGTTCGGCAGCGGTGTAGGCCACTTTATCGCGGATGTAGCGGGGCAGGGCTTCGCGGGCCGGCACGGCGCCGCCCGCTGCGAGCAGGGCGGGGGCCAGCCGCAGCAGGGCCGTGGCCGTGGGCAGCGCGCTGGCGTGCAGGGCGTCGGGTGCCAGGCGCCCGGCGTAGGCGGCCCCGGCGTTGCCCGCCAGTGTCCAGCCTGCGGGCACCTGCACGGCCTCGGGGGCGCACAGGCCGAAGTCGCCATCGGTGCGCCAGTGGCCGGCAGCGCCGCCCTGGTCTGGCTGCCATTCGCAATGCGCCACGTACACCTCGTCCATGCGCGCGTCCAGCACGGCCACCACCTGGGTGCAGCCGTGCTGGTGGCGGGCTTCCTCGGCCACGGCGAGCAGGGTGTCCACCGGCAGCACCGGCACGCCCGCGCCGCCGCGCGCACCAAAGGCCAGCCCCTGGGCCACCGCGCAGGCCGTGCGCAGGCCGGTGAACGAGCCCGGGCCGCGGCCAAACACGATCGCGTCCAGCGTGGCAAAGGACAGCCCCGCCTGCGCCAGCAGCGTGCGAATGGCGGGAACCAGCGTGGCCGAGGTCTGCGCGCCCCCCGGTCCGGTGTGCTGCCACCAGGCATCTCCGGCCTGCACGGCGATGGAGAGGGTGTCGGTGCTGGTGTCGAAGGCAAGCAGGTTCATGGGGCCGGGTGGGTCTGGGTTCGGAGTGCAATTATCAGGGGCGCACCAGCGCGCTGCGGGATTTTCCGGTCTGCGCAATGCACCCCGGCGATAGACTTGGCCGATGATGTCTGTTCCTGCTGGTTGCCGCGCGGCCATGGTGCGCTGGTGGTTTTTGTGCCTTCTGTCCGTGGGTGGTGCAGCCCATGCCCAGGCGCCGGCATCGCTTCCTGCCGAGGTGGAGGCGGCACTGGCGCGTGCCCGCCTGCCCCGGGAGGCCCTGTCCGTGCTGGTGGTGGATGCAGAGGCCGGCCGCCAGGCACCGCGGCTGGCGCACCGCGCGCAGGTCGCCACCAACCCCGCCTCGGTCATGAAGCTGGTGACCACCTACGCGGCCCTCGACCTGCTGGGCCCCGCCTACACCTGGAATACGCCCGTGTATGTGGACGGCATGGTGCAGGGCGACAGCCTCAAGGGCAACGTGTATATCCAGGGCCAGGGCGATCCCAAGCTGGTGATGGAACGCCTGTGGCTGCTGCTGCGCCGCCTGCAGGGCCAGGGCATCCAGGTCATCGTGGGCGACATCGTGCTGGACCGCACCGCTTTTGGCGTGCCCGACCATGATGCTGCCCGCTTCGACGGCGAGCCGCTGCGCCCCTACAACGCGGCGCCCGATGCCTTGCTGCTGAACTACCACGCAGTGGCCATGACCTTTGTGCCCGATGCCACCGCCGGGCTGGCGCGCATCCAGTACGACCCGCCACTGGCCGGCGTGCAGCGCCAGGCCACGGTGCCACTGGCCGCCACCGGCGCGGAGTGCGGCGACTGGCGCGCCGCCTTGCGGGCCGAGCTGGCCGACCCGGCACGTACCGCGTTCCAGGGTGCGTATCCGGCCCGCTGTGGCGAGCGCGTGTGGGCGGCGGCGTTCCCCGACCCCAAAGGCTTTGCCGCACGCGCCGTGGAGGGCATGTGGCGCGAACTGGGCGGCAAGCTCACGGGCAGCGTGCGGGACGGCAAGGTGCCTGCGGGGCTCATGCCGGTGTTCGTGGCCACATCGCCCGCTCTGGCCGAGGTGGTGCGCGACGTGAACAAATACAGCAACAACGTGATGGCGCAGCAGCTGTTCCTCACGCTTGCCTTGCGCAGGAATGGCGTGGCCACGTTCGACGGCGCGCGCGACACGCTGCGCCAGTGGTGGCAGGGGCGCATCGGTGATGCCGAACCGCCCCTGCCCGACAACGGCGCTGGCCTGAGCCGCGAGGCCCGCATCAGCGCCCAGTCCCTGGCGCGCATGCTGCAGGTCGCCTGGCAGTCGCCGGTGATGCCCGAGCTGGTGGCTTCCCTGCCGATTGCCGGCGTGGACGGCACGCTGCGTCGCAGCCAGAGCCGTGCGGGCGCGGCCCACCTCAAGACCGGCAGCCTGCGCGACGTGATGGCCGTTGCCGGCTATGTGCATGCCGCCAGCGGCCGCCGCTATGTGCTGGTGGCCATCGTCAACCACCCACAGGCGGGCGCCGCGCGGCCGGTGCTCGACGCCCTGGTGGACTGGACCGCGCGCGATCAATAGCCTCAAAGCAATTCACATCATGCCCCTGCACGACCTCATCGGCTACCTGGCTGCGACCCTGACCACCTGCAGCTTTCTGCCCCAGGCGCTGCATACGTTCCGCACCCGCGACGTCAGCGGCATCTCGCTGGGCATGTACGGCACCTTCACGCTGGGTGTGGCGCTGTGGCTGGCCTATGGCGTGGCACTGGCCGCCTGGCCCATTGTTGCGGCCAATGCCGTCACGCTGGCACTGTCGGGCGCCATTCTGGGCATGAAGCTGCGCTACGGCGCGCGCCGCAAGGGCTGAATCCCAGGGGTGTCGCCCAGGCGTCTGGGCGCGGGTGCGGGCCGCGTAATTCCCTATGGATGCTGCAGTGCGGGTGCGCGCACGATGTGAGGCTCTTCACCGCTCCAAGGGATCGCTTCATGACGTATTTCCGCCCTTCCTGTGTTGCCGCGGCCGCGGCGTTGCTGGTCGCCTGCGGGGGCTCGGAGGGTCCGCAGCGGGGTGCGCTGGTGGAGCCGGCTGCGACACTGACCACGCTGACCGCCGCACAGATCGATGCCACGACGGCGGCCAGCGGCCTGCAGGCGATCAGCGGCAAGGCCCGGTGCGATGTCCGGGTGGTGGCGCTCAACTACACCACGGTGGGCGTGCGGGAGGGTGAGAGCACCAACGCATCGGGCGTGATGCTGGTGCCGGGAGGCCCTGCCTGCACCGCGCCCGCGCCCCTGGTGGCCTACGCCAAGGGCACGGATGTGCAGAAGCCCCGCACGCTGGCCAACCCGCAAGACGGCGAAACCTTCTTGCTGGCAGCGATGTATGCCGCCCAAGGGTACGCCGTGGTGGCCACCGATTACCTGGGCTTCGCCAAATCGGCCTATGCCTACCACCCGTATCTGCATGCGGATTCCGAAGCCACGGTGGTGCTCGACTCCGTCCGCGCCGCGCGGGCGGCGGCGGCCAGCGTGGGCGCCAACCTCTCGGGCAAGGTGATGTTCACCGGCTATTCGCAGGGTGGCCATGCGTCCATGGCCGCCCACCGGGCGGCGGAGCGCGACCATGCCGGCGAGTTCAACGTGGTGGCAGGAGCCCACCTGGCGGGGCCCTACAACCTGTCGGGCCAGCTGCGGGTGCCCGATGCGATTGCCGGGGTGCAGTTCTTCGTGCCTTACCTGGTGACCTCGTGGCAAAAGGTGTATGGCAATGTCTATGCCGACGTCAAGACGGCCTTCAAGCTGCCTTATTCGGGTTACATCGAGACCCTGTTGCCCAGCCCCACGCTCGACACCACCACGCTGGTGTCCTCGGGCGCATTGCCCGGGGGCCCCGGCGTCACGCCCAACCAGGCCCGTGACCTCGTGTTCCAGCCCGAGTTCCTGGCTGCAGCCCAGGCCGGTGGCACCAACCTCTTGTTTCTGGCGGCCAAAAAGAACGACCTCCTGGGCTGGAGCCCCAGGGCGCGCTTGCTGCTGTGCGGTGGTGCGGGCGACCCCACGGTGCCGCCGGCCATCCACCAGCAGGCCATGAAGGCCGACTTTGACAGCCGGGGGCTGACCAACGTGACTTCGGTGGATGTCGATGCGCTGGTGCAGGCCACGTACGGGCCCGGAGGCAAGGCGCCCACCGATCCGGCCTCGGCGGCGTTTGCCACGTATTACGGCAACTACCACGGTACCTACGAGCCCCCGTTCTGCCATGCCCAGGCGCGGGCAGTGTTGGATGCCGTCCGATAGCCAGGCACTGCGCGCATGAAAAAAGCCGACCCTCGGGCCGGCCTTTTGCTGCCTGTGCGCGGCGCGGCTTACCAGCGGGCCCGCAGGCGGTCGTAGGCGTAGTTGCCGAACTGGCGGTGGGCCGAGGGCGTCATGTAGACCGCGTCGGCAAATACATACTTGTCCTGGTTGGCGCCAGCGAGCAAGGTGGAGGTATTGCACAGGGCCGAATTGACCTGGCCGGTGCCAATCCCGATGCCGTTGCCCGCATCCACCGAGGTGCACACCGGCGTGGTGACGTTGCCAAAGCTGTAGGAGCCAGGGGCATTGGTGAACAGGTTGACGTAGTAGGCCGCATCCACATACAGCACGGTCGCACCCAGATCGACGATGTTCACCAGCAGGCCGTCGTTGAAGCGGCTGCTGGCGTTGTGGAGCAGGGTCGCCTGGTTGGTGGCCGTGGCCCAGGGCGACTTGCTCATGTCGTAGGTGCCGGTTACCACCACCTGCTTGGCGCCTGCATTGACGAGACGGCGCACCTGGCCCGCCAGTTCCTGGCCGGCTGCATGGGCTGCGGCCAACATGTTGGCTTCGGTCTGGGTGCCGGCCTTGAGTGCAGCCATGCCCGCGATCACGTCACTGGCCCCGGCGTTGACGAACACCACGTCACTGGCACCAAAGCTGCCGCCGGCCAGAAAGCGGTCGATCTGCTCGGTGATGGTGAGGGTGGTGGCGTCGCCAGCCGCATCGGGCTTGGCCGAAACGCGTGCATTGCCCACGGCATAGCTCAGGCCGCCCGATGCCGCAGGGGTGATGGTCTTGCCGTAGCGCGAGGCAACCTGTTGCGTCCAGTTGCTGACGGAGCCGTCGTTGACGGTATAGCGTGCGCCTTTTTGCCCCACGTCGCTGAAGGCATCGCCAAAGGCAATGAAGCGGTCGGGCGTGAGCTTCGATTCGATCGTGCTCGAACCACAGGCCGCCAGCAACGCTGCCGACGCACATGCGGCAACCACGAAGGTGCGGCGCATCCAATTTGCTGCCATGTATTTCTCCAGAAAAGTGGGGGGCTAGTTTAACGACGCAAGGTCAACGGATGTAAAGCGCGGGGCTCAGCCTCTCAGGCCGCAGCGGCGCGCTGCAACCGGTCCCGCACGCCTTCCCATTCGGGGGTGGCGGGCGGGGTCTCGATCCAGATCAGCTTTACGGCCTGGTCGTCAAAGCCGCGCAGCACGGCAAACAGCTGCTGCGCGGCGGCGGCGGCGTCATCGGGCATGCGGCGCATCACCAGCCTGGACGAGCGTGTGTGCAGCGCGCTGCGGGCATAAATGGCGATGTGTGCCGCATCGGCGCCCAGCAGGTCCAGCGCGGTCTGCAGCGCCCGGGCGTCCATCAGGCGCACCTTGGCGGCAGGGGCATAGTGGGCCTCCAGCGTTCCAGATGCCCGTGGTGTATGCGCTGGAAGCTCTTCTTTGGATAGCGGCTGGATGCCGCAGGCCGCCGCAATCTGCGCCCGCGTGATGGCGCCCGGGCGCAGCAGCACGGGCACGCCGCGCGTGCAGTCCACGATGGTGCTTTCAATGCCCACGGCGCAGGGGCCGCCATCGAGCACCAGCAGGTCGGCACCCAGCTCGTCCTGCACATGCTGGGCGGTGGTGGGGCTCACGCGGCCGAAGCGGTTGGCGCTCGGTGCCGCCACGCCCCACACAGGCGGGCCGCCGTGGGTGGCGGCATCGCCGGACGCGGCGCAGGCCGCCAGCAGCGCATGGGCCACGGGATGCGCGGGGCAGCGCAGGCCCACGCTGTCCTGCCCGCCGGTGGCGGCCGTGGCCACACCCGGAAGGCGCGGCAGGATCAGGGTGAGCGGGCCGGGCCAGAAGGCGTCCACCAGCTTTTGCGCAAAGTCCGGCACCGCGCTGGCGAAGTGGCCGATGCCCGAGGCATCGGCCACATGCACGATCAGCGGGTGGTCGCTGGGGCGGCCCTTGGCGGCGAAGATCTGCGCCACGGCGGCATCGCTGCTCGCGTCGGCCGCCAGGCCATACACCGTTTCGGTGGGCAGGCCCAGCAGGGCGCCGCTGCGCACGGCACGCGCGGCGGCGGCGATGGATTCGGGCAGGGTGCCGTCCAGAATCATGCTTGCAGCGGCGCCATCAGAACGGTGCGATACCCAGCAAGGCCGCGGCCTTCAGGGCGGTGGCACGCGCAGCTTCAGGGGTCGCCGCGGTGATGTTGAGGTGCCCCATCTTGCGGCCGCGTTTGGCTTCGCGCTTGCCGTACAGGTGCAGATGGGCGCCGGGCAGGGCCAGCACTGCGGCCCAGGGCGGTGTCTGCTCTGCATCGCCCTGTGCAAACCACAGGTCGCCCAGCAGGTTCAGCATGACGGCGGGGCTGTGCTGGCGCGGCTGCGTCAGCGGCAGGCGGGCCATGGTGCGCACCTGCAACTCGAACTGCGACACATCGCAGGCGTTCTGGCTGTAATGGCCGCTGTTGTGCGGGCGGGGAGCGATCTCGTTGACCACCAGGCTGCCGTCCTGCAGCACGAAAAACTCCACGCACAGCACGCCCACGTAGTCCAGACCTTGCGCCACGGATTTCGCCGCTTTTACCGCTTGTTCCGCAATCGCTGGAGGCAAGTTTTGTTCGTGAACCTCGGTCACGGCCAGGATGCCATCGCGGTGCAGGTTGCGCTGCACGGGCAGGTGCACCATGGCGCCGTCCACGCCGCGTGCCACCAGCACCGAGCATTCGAGCTGCAGCGGCAGCATCTTTTCCAGCACGCAGGGCACCTTGCCGACGGCATCCCAGGCGGCGGCCAGCTCGGCAGCGGTTTTGACGCGCACCTGACCCTTGCCGTCGTAGCCCATGCGGGCGGTTTTCAAAATGCCGGGCAAGAGATCGGCTGAAACGCAGGCCAATTGCTCGGCGGTTTCGATCACGGCATAGGGTGCGCAGGGCACGCCACAGGCCACGAAATGGGCTTTTTCCCGCACGCGGTCCTGCGCCACCGAAACGGCGCTGGCGGCGGGTGATACCGGGCATTGCGCAGCCAGCGCGGCCAGGGCAGCGGCGGGCACGTTCTCGAACTCGGTGGTCACTGCATCCGCCAGGCGGGCCAGTTCGGCCAGGCCCTGCGGGTCTTCGTAGTCCGTCTGGATGTGGTGGTGGCTCACCAGCCCGGCGGGGCTGGTGGGGTCGGCGTCGAGCACGGCGGTGAAGTAACCCATGGCCTGGGCCTGGTGCACGAACATGCGGCCCAGCTGGCCGCCGCCGAGCACGCCCAGCGTGGATCCCGGCAGCAGCGGTGGGAGAGAAGTGTCTTGGCTCATGCGGCAGGCGGCAGGGTCATGTTGCGCGCCACCTCGGTCTGCTCGGCACGGAAGGCTTCGAGCCGCTGGCGCAGTTCGGGGTTTTCAGAGGCCAGCAGGGCCACGGCAAACAGTGCGGCATTGGCGGCGCCAGCGGTGCCAATGGCAAACGTGGCCACGGGGATGCCCTTGGGCATCTGCACGATGGAGTGCAGCGAGTCCACGCCCTGCAGGTGGCGGCTGGCCACGGGCACGCCCAGCACGGGCACGGTGGTCTTGGCGGCAATCATGCCGGGCAGGTGGGCGGCGCCGCCGGCGCCGGCGATGATGGCCTTCAGGCCCCGGCCAGCGGCCGCCTCGGCGTAGGCAAACATGTCGTCGGGCATGCGGTGGGCGGAGACCACGCGGGCCTCGTGCGAAATACCGAATTGCGCAAGGATTTGCACTGCGTGCTGCATGGTGTCCCAGTCGCTGCTGGAACCCATGACCACGCCGATCTGGATGGGTTTCATGGTGTTGGAGGTGCTGAACCGCGGGCCGCGCCCGCTGCACCGCTGTAGGTGGAACCCGCGATTTTACTTTTTGCGCCTCCCCGGCTGGCGCGGGGGCATTTCGATGGGCCAAAATAGCACGCAAACCGCTCCACTCTAAGCCCTGCACCACCATGATTGACGTCACCGTAGAAAATTTTGAAGCCGAGGTGGTAGCCGCCTCGATGAACGTGCCCGTGCTGGTGGACTTCTGGGCGCCCTGGTGCGGCCCCTGCAAGTCGCTCGGCCCGGTGCTGGAAAAGCTTGAAACCGAATACGCCGGCCGCTTCAAGCTGGTCAAGATCGATTCGGACCAGGAGCAGCAGATCGCCGGCATGTTCGGCATCCGCAGCATCCCCACCTGCGTGCTGCTGATGAACGGACAGCCCGTGGACGGTTTCATGGGCGCCTTGCCCGAGGGCCAGGTGCGCGCGTTTCTCGACAAGCATCTGCCCTCGGCCGAAGTGTTGGAGGCAGAAGCCGAGGAAGAGGAGGCGCTCGATGCGCTGGCCGAAGGCGATACCGACACCGCGCTCGAAAAGCTGCAGCATGCCGTGGTCACCGATCCGGCCAATGACGATGCGCGCTTTGACTATGTCAAGCTGCTGCTGCAACTGGACCGCGAAGACGACGCCAAGGTGGCATTTGCCCCGGTGATCGCCAAGGCCGCTGCGTCGCGCAAGCTCGGTGCCCTGAAGGCCTGGATGGATGCGCTTGATTTTGTCGCTGCTGGCGCATATGGTGAAAACGCGGGAGCCGATTTTGATGTGAAAATTGCCGCAAACAAGCGCGATTTCGACAGCCGCTTCGCCCGCGCCCGCTGGCTCATGGCGCAGCAGCGCTGGACCGATGCGATGGACGAACTGCTCGAAATCCTGATGCGCGACAAGGCCTGGGGCGACGAGGCGGCGCGCAAGACCTATGTGGCCATCCTGGAAATCATCGAGCCACCCAAGGTGAAGGTGGCGGAAGGCCAGATTCCGCCCGAGGACCCGGTGGTGGCAACCTACCGCCGCCGCCTGAGCTCCGTCGTGCTGAGCTGACGGCGCTGCTCACCGCATGAAAAAAGGCCCCGCGGGGCCTTTTGCCTTTGCCGGGTTGCGCTCAGCCCGTCAGGCGTTCGAGCGCCTCGCGGTACTTGGCGGCGGTCTTTTCGATCACGGCCTGTGGCAGGCGGGGCGAGGGCGCGGTCTTGTCCCAGGGCTTGCCGTTGACCTGGGCCTGCTCCAGCCAGTCGCGCACAAACTGCTTGTCGTAGCTCGGCGGGTTTTCGCCCTGGGCCAATGCCTCGGCATAGCCTTCCACGGGCCAGTAGCGCGAACTGTCGGGCGTGAGCACTTCGTCCATCAGCACCAGGGTGCCATCGGGCGCCAGGCCGAACTCGAACTTGGTGTCGGCAATGATCATGCCTTTCGCCAGCGCGATCTCGGCCGCGGCCTTGTAGATGGCGATGCTCAGGTCGCGGATTTTCGTGGCCAGGTCCAGGCCGATCATTTCCACCGTGCGCTCGAACGTGATGTTTTCGTCATGCTCGCCCGCTGCGGCCTTGGCGGCAGGCGTATAGATGGGCTCGGGCAGCTTGGCGGCGTTGGTCAGGCCGGCGGGCAGGGGCACACCGCAGACCGACTGCGACGCCTGGTACTCCTTCCAGCCGCTGCCGGCGAGATACCCGCGCACCACGGCTTCCACGGGGATTGGCCGCAGGCGCTGCACCAGCATCGAGCGGCCGCGCACCTGCGCCGCCTCGGCAGGGCTGACCACGCTTTCGGGGTCGTCGCCCGTCAGGTGGTTGGGGCAGATATGGCCGAGCTTGTCGAACCAGAACAGCGCCATCTGCGTGAGCAGCTCGCCCTTGCCGGGAATGGGCTCGCCCATGATCACGTCGAAGGCCGACAGGCGGTCGCTGGCCACCATCAGGATGCGGTCGTCACCCACGGCGTAGTTGTCACGCACCTTGCCACGCGCCAGCAGGGGCAGCGAGGTCAGGGCAGAAGTGTGCAGGGCAGAGATGCTGGGCTGGGTCATGGTGGTGGTGCGGGCTGGCGGAGCGGAGGGCGGGTCAGGGGCCGGAAATTGTTAGAAATTGCGAAAAAACAGGCAGCTTCGGACCGGCGGATTTTACGTGGTGGTGGATTGGTCGGGCGCTGCGGCCATGGGTGGCCTGTGCGCTGGCCTGGCGGGGCGGTTGCCTGCGGGGTGGGTGGGCGGCACCGGGGTGCAGTGGCGCGCAAGGGGTGTGCCCATAACCTGCTCATTGTGCGCGCTTTTGGCCGCCATGGCACCTGCGCCGGCATAACCCGGCCGCCGGGGGCGGTATGGGATTGCTTTTGGTCTGGTGCGGGGGCATAGTGAATTCACGCCGAAGGATGCATCCGAGTTCCCCGGGCCGCTCTTTGATCCAGGGCGGCATTTTTGTCACAGAGAGCCACAGGAGACTTTCATATGAACCTGACGATCAGCGGTCACCACATCGAAGTGACCCCCGCCTTGCGCAACTACGTCACCACCAAGCTGGACCGGATCACGCGCCATTTCGACCAGGTTGTCGACGTCAAGGTACTGCTGACAGTAGAGAAGCAAAAGGAAAAGGAGAAACGGCAGCGAGCGGAATGCAATATCCACGTCAAGGGCAGCGACCTGTTTGCAGAAAGCTCCCACTTCGACCTGTATGCCGCAGTGGATGAGCTGGTGGACAAGATGGATCGCCAGGTTGTGCGCCACAAGGACCGCATCCAGGACCACCACGACGCATCCAAGCGCGAAATGCTCGCATAAACCATGCAGGTGCAGCCTGCCAACCGCAGCCGCCCATCGGGCGGCTTTTTGCTGCCCTGCGCGTGGCTATCAGGGTTTTTGCCAATGTATGCATAATTGTTACCCTGACCATGAACCGACTCGCCTCTATCCTGCCCTCTGCTCAAGTCCTTGTGAGCGTTGACGCCACCAGCAAGAAGCGTGCTTTTGAAGAAGCGGGTCTGCTGTTTGAAAGCCTGCACGGTCTTTCGCGGGCGCTGATCACCGACAGCCTGTTTGCGCGCGAGCGCCTGGGCTCTACCGGCCTGGGGCACGGCGTGGCCATTCCACATGGCCGCATCAAGGGGCTCAAGGCGCCGATGGCCGCGGTTTTCCAGCTGGCGCAGCCGATTGGCTTCGACGCACCCGATGAAATGCCGGTCGGATTGCTGATTTTCCTGCTGGTGCCCGAGGCGGCAACCCAGAAGCACCTGGAAATCCTCTCGGAAATCGCCGAACTGCTGAGCGACTCGGTGCTGCGCGAAAAGCTCAAGGCCTGCGACGATGCCACGGTGCTGCACGGCATGATCGCCGAGTGGCAGTCCACCCAGGTGGCCTGATTTTTCCCTTGACCCTGGCGGGACTGCCTTGAAGCCCAACGTCGTCAGCGCCGATGTCCTGTTCGAGGAATTCCGGGGCACCCTGAAATGGGAGTGGCTGGCAGGCCTGGGCGCCTCAGAGCGCCGCTTTGACGAGGTGGCGGTGCGCGCGGCACGCTCGGGCGCCGATCTCGTCGGCTACCTCAACTACATACATCCCTACCGGGTGCAGATCCTGGGCGAGCGCGAAATCGCCTATCTCACCAACGCCACGCCGGAAGACTGCCAGCGCCGCATCGGGCGCATCGTCACGCTGGAGCCGCCGGTGCTGGTGCTGGCCGACGGCCAGGCCGCGCCGGATGCGCTGCTGTCCATGTGCGAGCGCGCACAGATCCCGATGTTCGCCACGCACGAGTCTTCGGCGTTCGTCATCGATGTGCTGCGGGCTTACCTTTCCAAGCACTTTGCCGACCGCACCACGATGCATGGCGTGTTCATGGACATTCTGGGCCTGGGGGTGATGATCACGGGCGAATCCGGTCTGGGCAAGAGCGAGCTGGGGCTGGAGCTGATCTCGCGCGGCAACGGCCTGGTGGCCGACGATGCCGTGGACCTGTTTCGCATCAACCAGACCACCATCGAGGGCAAGTGCCCGGAGCTGCTGCAAAACCTGCTGGAGGTGCGCGGCATCGGTCTTTTGGACATCCGCGCCATCTTTGGCGAGACCGCCGTGCGCCGCAAGATGCGCCTCAAGCTCATCGTGCACCTGGTGCGCAAGGAAACGCTGGAGCGTGACTACGAGCGGCTGCCCTACGAGCCCCTGACGCAGGACGTGCTGGGCGTGCCAGTGCTCAAGGTCGTGATCCAGGTGGTGGCGGGGCGCAATATTGCCGTGCTGGTGGAGGCGGCCGTGCGCAACACCATCCTGCAGTTGCGCGGCATCGATACCTACCAGGAATTCGTGGAGCGGCACCGCCGCGCCATGGAGCGCGACTCAGGGGACTGATCCGCAGGCCCTTGAAGGGAGACGCACCGGGACGGGACGCGAAGCGACTCAGGGGTGGTTCATTTAGCGGCGCAGTGCGCGCACTGGCCATACAGGGCCATGGTGTGGTCCTGCACCACCCAGCCCTTGGCCTTGGCAATGATCTGCTGGCGTTTTTCGATTTCCGGATCGTAGAACTCTTCCACCTTGCCGCAGGATGTGCACACGAAGTGGTCGTGGTGCTGGCCTTCATTGAGTTCGTAGATCGCCTTGCCGCTTTCGAAATTGCTGCGGATCAGGATGCCCGCCTGCTCGAACTGCGTGAGCACCCGATAGACCGTGGCCAGCCCGATGTCCGAGCGCTCTTCCAGCAAGACGCGAAAGACATCCTCGGCCGTCATGTGGCGTTGCGCGCCCTTCTGGAAAATCTCCATGATCTTCAGGCGCGGCAGGGTTGCCTTCAGGCCTGTGCTTTTGAGTTCGTCGATATTCGTCATGACCCTGTCTTTCGTGCGCCAGCGGGCTCGACCAGCCACGCAGGACCAGCCGCTACAATGGATTCATCATAGCCTTACGACCCTTTCCCATGCCCGTCAAAGCCCATTGCAGCGCCCGCCCGGGCGTGACCTTGTTCATCGGTGCCTGCCTGGCGGCCTTGGCCGGCTGCAGCAGCCTGGACAGTGCCAGCAACCGCCTGGCGAGCATCGTGACGCCTTACAAGGTGGCTGTGGTGCAGGGCAACTTCGTTTCCAGCGAGCAGGTCGAGGCGCTTCAGCCGGGCATGAGCCGGCAGCAGGTGCGCGACATCCTCGGCACGCCCCTGGTGACCAGCCTGTTCCACGTAGAGCGCTGGGAATACGTGTTCACCATCCAGCGTCCCGGCCAGGAGCTGCAGACGCGCAAGCTCACCGTGTTCTTCCAGGGGGATCTGCTGCAGCGGTTTGACAGTGACACCATGCCCTCCGAAACCGAGTTTGTGGCGTCCCTGGGATCGCGCTCCACCAAGGGCAAGGTGCCCGTGCTGGAGGCCACCGACGCCCAGCTGGCGCGTTTCCCCGCACCCGAGCGCGCGCCCAAGGCCCCCGTGCCTGCACCTGCCGAGCCCGCTTCCAACTCTTACCCTCCGCTCGAAGCGCCTGTGCGCTAAGGGCTGCGGCCCGGGGCTCCGGCACCCGGCGTTACCCGCCACATCCACCGATACAGGAATCACATGACAGGCAACTCTTTGCCCAACCCAGCCGCTTCCCCTTCCTTGCGCGTCGCGGTGGCGGGCGCGTCCGGCCGCATGGGCCGCATGCTGATCGAGGCCCTGCGCGCCAGCGACGACATGGTGCTGGCCGGTGCGCTGGACGTGGCGGCCAGCCCCGCCATCGGCTCGGACGCCACGGCTTTCCTGGGCCACGCCAGCGGAGTGGCCATCACCGCGGATGTGCGTGCGGGTCTGAAGAACGCCGATGTGTTGATCGACTTCACCCGCCCCGAAGGCACGCTGGCCCACCTGGCCGTGTGCGCCGAACTGGGTGTGAAGGCCGTCGTCGGCACCACGGGCTTCACGGAGGCGCAGAAGGCCGAGATCGCGGCATGTGCCCAGCGCACCGCCATCGTGATGGCGCCCAACATGAGCGTGGGCGTCAACGTCACGCTCAAGCTGCTGCAGATGGCGGCCAAGGCCATGGCGACCGGTTACGACATCGAGATCATCGAAGCCCACCACCGCCACAAGGTCGATGCCCCCTCGGGCACGGCCCTCAAGATGGGGGAAGTGATTGCCGAAGCATTGGGGCGCGACCTCAAGGAATGCGCCGTCTATGCGCGCGAGGGCGTCACCGGCGAGCGCGATCCGTCGAGCATCGGCTTTGCCACCATCCGCGGGGGCGATATCGTGGGCGACCATACCGTGCTGTTCGCCGGCATTGGCGAGCGCATCGAAATCACCCACAAATCGTCCAGCCGTGCCACCTATGCCCAGGGCAGCCTGCGTGCCGTGCGCTTTCTCGCAGACCGCAAGGCCGGCATGTTCGACATGTTCGACGTGCTGGGCCTGAACTAACCCCGCAGCGAGCCGGTATGGACGCACTGCACTGGTGGCGCCAGGGGGATGCCGTGACGCAGGGCACGGCCCTGCTGCTGCTGGCCATGTCGGTGGCCAGCTGGGTGGTGATCTTCTGGAAGATGCGCCTCATGCACCGGGCCACGGCCGACGTGGCGCGCTGCACGGCGGCGTTCTGGCAGGCGCCATCGCTGGACATCGCGGCGCAGCGTCTGCCGTCCTTTGACCGTGAAGCGCTTTTTCTTCCTTTGGTTGTTGCTGCAAATTCAGTAGCAAATCAGTCGAATCCCGGTGCACAGGCCACCCTGGCCACCTCCGGGAGCCTGTCGCAGCAGCTGACCCGCGTCTTGCGCGATGCCCTGCATGGTGCCCTGGGGCGATTGCAGTGGGGACAGGTGCTGCTGGCCACGGTGGGCTCCACGGCGCCCTTCGTCGGCTTGCTGGGCACGGTCTGGGGCATCTACCATGCGCTTTCCGCCATGGCAGGTGCCGGGCAGATCACCATTGATCGCGTGGCCGGCCCCGTGGGCGAGGCCCTGGTGATGACGGCTGCCGGCCTGGCGGTGGCCATTCCAGCCGTGCTGGCCTACAACGTGTTCGGCCGCTTCATTGGCCGCATCGAGGCCGACCTGGAAGGTTTTGCGCGCGACCTGCGCGAGCTGCTGGCCGACACGGCCCCTGTTCAAGGTAGCGCCTTGGGGGGCAGCGAACCAGGCGCAGCGGGGAGCGTGGGGGCATGAGTTTCGGCCGGCTGGAGCGCACCCCCGGGCCCCAGCCCATGAGCGACATCAACATGACGCCCCTGGTGGACGTGATGCTGGTGCTGGTGGTGATCTTCATCCTCACGGCGCCCTTGCTGGCCAGTGCCATCCGCCTCGACCTGCCCCGCGCGCAAGGGGCCACGCCCGGCGACGCGCCCCAATTCGTGACCCTGGTGGTGGACCGCAGCGGTCAGGCCTATCTGGACGACCAGCCCTTGTCGCAGGCCGCCCTGGCCGAGCGGCTGCAGCGCATTGGTGCCGCCCGGCCCGACACCGAGGTGCAGTTGCGTGCCGATGCGGCCGTGCCCTATGGCCGCGTGGTCGAAGTCATGGGTGCAGCCCACAGCGCGGGGCTGCAGCGCATCGGTTTTGTCGCCGAGCAGCCCGCAGCAGCACCCTGAGCCACCAGTGCAAGGCCCGGCGCCGCGCCCGTCACCGCCTAAAATCTGCCAAAGCCGCCCAGCGGCTGCCTCCCTCTCACCCAGCAGAGCCTCCATGCAAGAAAAATACTCTCCCCAAGACGTCGAGCGCGCGGCGCACGACCACTGGACCGCCACCGACGCCTACCGCGTGACGGAAGACGCGAACAAGAAGAAGTTCTACGCCTGCTCGATGCTGCCCTATCCCAGCGGCAAGCTGCACATGGGCCATGTGCGCAACTACACCATCAACGACATGCTCACGCGCTACCTGCGCATGAACGGCCACAACGTGCTGATGCCCATGGGCTGGGACGCGTTCGGCCTGCCGGCCGAGAACGCGGCGCTGAAGAACGGCGTACCGCCCGCCAAGTGGACGTACGAGAACATCGCCTACATGAAGAAGCAAATGCAGGCTATGGGCCTGGCCATCGACTGGAGCCGCGAAGTCGCCACCTGCGACCCCGAGTACTACCGCTGGAACCAGTGGCTGTTTTTGAAGATGCTCGAAAAGGGCATTGCCTACCGCAAGACCCAGGTCGTGAACTGGGACCCGGTGGACCAGACCGTGCTGGCCAACGAACAGGTGATCGACGGCAAGGGCTGGCGCACCGGCGCCACGGTGGAAAAACGCGAGATCCCCGGCTACTACCTCAAGATCACCGACTACGCCGAGGAACTGCTCGACTTCGTGACCGGTGACAAGCTGCCCGGCTGGCCCGAGCGTGTGAAGCTGATGCAGGAGAACTGGATCGGCAAGAGCGAAGGCGTGCGCTTTGCCTTCCCGCACGACATTGCAGGCGACGATGGCGCGCTGATCGGCGGCGGCAGGATGTACGTGTTCACCACGCGTGCCGACACCATCATGGGTGTGACGTTTTGCGCCGTGGCGCCCGAGCACCCGCTGGCCGCCCACGCCGCCAGGGCGAACCCCCAGCTGGCAGCCTTCATCGAAGAATGCAAGAGCGGCGGCACCACCGAGGCCGAGCTGGCCACGCAGGAAAAGAAGGGCATGCCCACGGGCCTGTTTGTCACGCATCCGCTGACCGAGGAAAAGGTCGAAGTCTGGGTCGGCAACTATGTGCTCATGGGCTATGGCGACGGCGCCGTGATGGGCGTGCCCGCGCACGACGAGCGCGACTTTGCCTTTGCCCTCAAGTACGGCATCGAGATCAAGCAGGTGGTGCTGGTCGATGGCGAGCACTTTGATTACCACCAGTGGAACGACTGGTACGGCGACAAGCAGCGCGGCGTCACCATCAACTCCGACAGCTTCAGCGGCCTTTCCTACAAGGACGCCGTGGCCGCCGTGGCCCATGCCCTGCAGGCCAAGGGCCTGGGCGAGACCAAGACCACCTGGCGCCTGCGCGACTGGGGCGTGAGCCGCCAGCGCTACTGGGGCACACCGATCCCCATCATTCATTGCGACGAGCACGGCGCCGTGCCCGTGCCCGAGAAAGATCTGCCGGTGGTGCTGCCCACCGACTGCGTGCCTGACGGCTCGGGCAACCCGCTGCACAAGCATGAGGGTTTTCACGCCGGTGTCGTGTGCCCGGTCTGCGGCAAGGCCGCGCGCCGCGAGACCGACACCATGGACACCTTCGTGGACAGCTCGTGGTACTTCATGCGCTATTGCGATCCGAAGAACGCTGAAAAAATGGTTGCGGAAGGTGCCGATTACTGGATGCCCATGGACCAGTACATCGGCGGCATCGAGCACGCCATCCTGCACCTGCTGTATGCGCGCTTCTGGACCAAGGTCATGCGTGACCTGGGGCTGGTCAAGGTCGATGAGCCCTTCACCAAGCTGCTCACGCAAGGCATGGTGCTCAACCACATCTACAGCCGCCGCACCGCCAAGGGCGGCAAGGACTACTTCTGGCCGCACGACGTGGAGCATGTGCTGGACGAGGGCGGCAAGATCATCGGCGCCAAGCTGAAGAACGAGGCCACCAGCGGCGATGGCCTGCTGCCCGTGGGCACGCCCATCGATTACGAGGGCGTGGGCACCATGTCCAAGTCCAAGAACAACGGCGTCGACCCGCAGGACCTGATCGAGAAGTACGGCGCCGACACCGCGCGCCTGTACACCATGTTCACCGCTCCACCCGAAGCCACGCTGGAGTGGAACGACGCGGCGGTGGAGGGCAGCTACCGCTTTTTGCGCCGCGTGTGGAACTTCGGCCTGAAGCTGTCTGCCATGGATCTGGAAGCTGCCGGCGCAGGCGTGACTGGCGCCAAAGCCCTCAAGGATGTGGAATTCGGCAAGGAGGCCAAGGCCCTGCGTCTGGAGATCCACACCGTGCTCAAGCAGGTGGACTATGACTACCAGCGCATGCAGTACAACACCGTGGTCTCGGGCGCGATGAAGATGATCAACGCGCTCGAAGACTTCAAGGCCACCGACTCGGCCGGCGCCCAGGTGGCGCTCGTCGAAGGCTTCGGTATCCTGCTGCGCTGCCTGTACCCGGCCACGCCGCATGTGGCGCACAGCCTGTGGTCGCAGCTCGGTTACGCCGGGTCTCTGGGTGATCTGCTCGATGCGCCCTGGCCGCAGGTCGATCCCGATGCGCTGGTGCAGGACGAGATCGAGCTGATGCTGCAGGTCAACGGCAAGCTGCGCGGCTCCGTCCATGTGCCGGCACAGGCCGACAAGGCCGAGATCGAGCGCATCGCGCTGGCCAGCGAGGCGTTTGTGGCGCACGCGGCTGGCGCCGCACCCAAGCGCGTCATCGTGGTGCCCGGCCGTCTCGTGAACGTGGTAGTGTGACCGTGATGCACAAGCGCACATTGCTCTCCCTCGCGCCCGTGGCACTGCTGGCCGCCTGCGGGTTTCGCCTGCGGGGGGTGCCCGAGTTTTCCTTCGCAACGCTCTACGTGGCGGCACCGCAGGGCTCGTCCCTGGCGCGGGAGCTGGTGCGCACGCTGCAGGGCTCGGGCAGCACACTGAAGGTGCTGCGCGATCCTGCCGACCTGCCGACCGCCGAGGCCGTGCTTGACCTGCTGTCGGAGCAGCGCGAGCGCGTGGTGGTGGGCCTCAATGCCTCGGGCCAGGTGCGCGAGCTGGAATTGCGCCTGCGCGTGCGCTTCAAGCTGCGCACGCCGGCCGGCGAAGAGCTGATCCCCAACACCGAGCTGCTGCAGCAGCGCGAGATCAGCTACAACGAAGCCATCGCCCTGGCCAAGGAGGCCGAAGAGGCCTTGCTGTACCGCAACATGCAGACCGATATCGTGCAGCAACTGCTGCGCCGGCTGGCGGTGGCCAAGCGCTGACGCCTGCTCAAGGCGCAGGCGCTGATGCCGACGGCGCGCGCATCAGCGTGCTCTTGCCAAACAGCGACTCCACCAGGTCCACGGCCAGCGCGGCCGTACGGTTGCGCACATCGAGGGCGGGGTTGAGCTCCACGATGTCCAGCGAGGCCAGGCACCCGCTGTCGGCAATCATCTCCATGCACAGCTGCGCTTCGCGGTAGGTGGGGCCGCCGGGCACCGTGGTACCCACGCCGGGCGCGATGTCGGGGTCGAGAAAGTCCACGTCAAAACTCACATGCAGGTGGGTGTGGGCATCTAGTCCGGCCAGCGCCTGCTGCATGGTCTGGCGCATGCCCACCTCGTCGATGTGGCGCATGTCGAAGACTTCGAGACCCTGTTCGTGCACAAAGCGCTTTTCGCCTTCGTCCACGCTGCGGATGCCGATCTGGCGGATCTGGTCGGGGCGCAGCGCCGGGCCGCCGCCGGGCATGCCCGCCAGTTGTGTCAGCGCGGCCGGGCCAAAGCCGCACAGGCAGGCCACGGGCATGCCGTGCACATTGCCGCTGGGGGTCAATTGGCTGGTGTTGAAGTCGGCGTGGGCATCGAGCCACAGTACGCGCAGCTGCTTGCCCGCCTCGGCGCAATGGCGCGCCACGGCGCTGATGCTGCCCAGGCCCAGGCAGTGGTCGCCGCCCAGCAGGATGGGCAGGTGGCCCCGCTGCAGCTCGGCATACACGGCATCGCACACGCGCTGGTTCCAGTCCACCACCTCGGGCAGGTGGCGGTAGCCGTCCACGGGCGGCTGCCAGGGGTTGGACGGGCCGCTCAAGTTGCCCCGGTCCAGCACCTGCAGCCCGTGCCGTTGCAGCGCCGCCTGCAGCCCGGCCACGCGCAGGGCCTCGGGGCCCATGGAGGCGCCGCGCGCGCCCGCGCCAATGTCGGTGGGGGCGCCGATCAGGCTGATGGGCTGGGTGCTGCGCAGGGCGTTGGGGGGCATGGTGCTGGTGCTTTCCGGGAAGGCGGTGGAGTTTGATGCGGGCGCTGGTGCCCGGACGGAATTCTCGGGGCTTTGGGCACCCATGAACAGCAAAACAGCAGACCAGTCCGTGCCCCCCGTTGTGCACCGTGCGCGGGCGTCCTGGCGGCGGTGGGCGCTCGGTGCATGGCGAGGCGATAAACTTTGCCGCATGCAAGTCGCCCTGGCCCAACTCTCACCGCATCTTCAACGGGGTCTGTCGCCGCTTTATGTACTGCATGGCGACGAGCCCTTGCTGCAGCAGGAGGCGGCCGATGCCATCCGGGCCGCTGCCCGGGCCCAGGGCTATGCCGAGCGCAGCAGCTACACCGTGGCCGGCGCCCACTTTGACTGGAGCGCCGTGTTGGCCGCAGGCGGCAGTCTGAGCCTGTTTGCCGACAAGCAGATCATCGAGATCCGCATCCCCTCGGGCAAGCCTGGCAAGGACGGCAGCGTGGCGCTGCAGCAGATTGCCGAGGCGGCCAAGGGCAACGACAGCACGCTCACGCTGGTGATGCTGCCCCGCCTGGACAAGGCCACGCGCACCGGCGCCTGGTTTGCCGCGCTGGAGGGCAACGGAGTCTCCATCCAGATCGACCCCATCGAGCGCGCGCAGCTGCCGCAGTGGATTGCCCAGCGCCTGGCCGCGCAAAGCCAGCGCGTGGTGGCGGGCGAAGAAGGCCAGCGCACGCTGCAGTTCTTTGCCGACCGCGTGGAAGGCAACCTGCTGGCCGCGCACCAGGAGATCCAGAAGCTGGCCCTGCTGCACCCCCCGGGCGAGCTGACGCAGGCCCAGGTCGAGGCCGCCGTGCTCAATGTGGCGCGTTACGACGTGTTCAAACTGTCCGAGTCGGTGCTGGCCGGGCAGGCGGGTCGGGTGCAGCGCATGCTCGACGGCCTGCAGGCCGAGGGCGAGGCCGAGGTGCTGGTGCATTGGGCGCTGGCCGAAGACATCCGCGCCCTGAAACGCGTGAAGGACGCGATGAACGCGGGTCGCCCCCTGCCCATGGCCCTGCGCGAGAACCGCATCTGGGGCCCCAAGGAGCGTCTGTTCGAGCGCATCCTGCCCAAGGCCAGCGATGCCGCACTGGCGCGGCTGCTGCAATCGGCCCACCAGGTGGATGGCATCGTCAAGGGCCTGAAGGTGCCCGACTGGCCGACGAATGGCTGGCAGGCGCTGCATCGGCTGGCGTTTCAGCTGTGCCGGCTGGCGCAAGCGGCGCGGTGAGGTTTCACCGCCAGGTTTTCATTGTTTTTTTGGCTCTGGACCTTATCCATCAAGCGCTGATAGCTGTCAGAAAAATGGCATTGGTTCAGATGGATTCCAGCAGGCCGCGCGCCTTGTCGATCCACATCTGCAGGCTGGCGATCAGATCCTGCTGGCTGAACGAGCAGCTTTCTTCCGAGAACAACGCACTCGATTCCAGCCGGTCCAGCAGGCCGTGCAGCACCTCGGCGTAGCGTGGCGGCAGGGCGGCGAGCAGTTCGGCCTGTTCGCGGGCAGTGCGGCTGAGGGCGGGCGCGGGCAGTGCACCCGCGGTGAAGGCCTGGAGTGCTTCTTGCACGGGTTGGAGCAGGTGGGAGCGTGTCATCGGAGCCGCCGCAAAGTGAAGGGGCAAGGGTAACCGCAGTGCGGCGGGCACGCAGCGGGGTATCTGCGGCAAAATCCTGCCATGAACGCCCTCAACGTCACCGAATACACCCACACCCTCGGTTTGCAGGCAAAAACGGCCTCTGCGCTGATGGCCAAAGCGCCAGCAGCTATCAAGAACAAAGCGCTCAAGGCCCTGGCCCGCCTGCTGCGCGAGAACGTGGACGCATTGCAGACCGACAATGCCGTCGACCTGGAGCGCGCCCGTGCCGCCGGGTTGCCTGAGCCCATGGTGGACCGCCTCCAGCTCAGCCCCAAGGTGCTGGAGACCTGCGCCCAGGGCTGCGAGCAGCTCGCCGCCATGCCCGACATCATTGGCGAAATCATCGGCATGAAGCAGCAGCCCAGCGGCATCCGCGTGGGCCAGATGCGCGTGCCGATCGGCGTGTTCGGCATGATCTACGAGAGCCGGCCCAACGTGACCATCGAGGCCGCCAGCCTGTCGATCAAGAGCGGCAACGCCTGCATCCTGCGCGGCGGCTCCGAAGCCATCGATTCGAACAAGGCGCTGGCCAAAATCGTGCAGCAGGCCCTGGCCGAGGCCGGCCTGCCGCAGGATGCCGTGCAGCTGGTACAGACCACCGACCGCGAGGCCGTGGGCCAGCTCATTGCCATGCCGCAGTATGTGGACGTGATCATCCCGCGCGGCGGCAAGGGCCTGATCGAGCGCATCAGCCGCGATGCCAAGGTGCCGGTCATCAAGCACCTGGACGGCAACTGCCACACCTATGTGGACGACCCCTGCGACATCGCCATGGCCGTGAAGGTTGCCGACAATGCCAAGACCAACAAGTACAGCCCCTGCAATGCCAGTGAAGGTTTGCTGGTGGCGCGTGGTGTGGCGGCGGAGTTTTTGCCGCAGATCGGCGCCGTGTATGCCGCCAAGGGCGTGGAGATGCGCGGCTGCCCCGAGGCGCTGGCCATCCTGCAGTCGGTGCCTGGTACCCGGCTGGCGGCCGCCACCGAGCAGGACTGGAGCGAGGAGTACCTGGCGCCCATCATCAGCGTGAAGGTGGTGGCGGGCGTGGACGAGGCCATCGCCCACATCAACCGCTATTCGAGCCACCACACCGACGCCATCCTGACCACCAATCACATGCACGCCCAGCGCTTCTTGCGCGAGGTGGATTCGGCCAGCGTGATGGTGAATGCCAGCACGCGCTTTGCCGATGGCTTCGAGTTTGGCCTGGGGGCCGAAATCGGCATCAGCACCGACAAGTTCCACGCGCGCGGGCCGGTGGGGCTGGAAGGCCTCACCTCGCTCAAGTACGTGGTGCTGGGCGATGGCGAGGTGCGGATCTGATTTGCTATATATTTAATAGCTTTTGCGCTTGAATATATTGGGCTGATGGTTGATTCGGCATGAAAATCATCATCCTCGGAGCCGGCCGCGTGGGCCAGAGCGTGGCCGACAGCCTGGTGTCGGAGCGCAACGACATCACCGTCATCGACACCGACGCCGAGCGCCTGCGCGACCTGGAATCGCGCTATGACCTGCGCGGCGTGGTGGGCAACGGCATCGAGCCCGCCGTGCTGGCCGAGGCGGGCGCGCAGGACACCGACCTGCTGATCGCCTGCGCCGCCCAGGACGAGACCAACCTGGTGTGCTGCAAGGTGGCGCAGCTGGTGTTCAACATCCCCAAGCGCATTGCGCGCGTGCGCTCCACCGGGTTCCAGCGGGATGAGCGCCTGGTGTCCACCGAGGGCTTTGCGGTGGACCGCATCATCTGCCCCGAGGAATCCCTCACCCGCTACATCGGCAAGCTCATCGAATACCCCGAAGCCATGCAGGTGCGCGAGTTCGCTGGCGGGCGGGCCTGCCTGGTGTCGGTGCGGGCGCGGGCCGGCGCACCCATGGTGGGCCACACCGTGGCCGAGATGCGCAGCAGCACCCCCGAGGTGGCGGTGCGCCTGGTGGCCATCTATCGCCGCTTTCCGGAAGAGCCCGACCGCTTCGTGGCCTGCGCCGGGGAAACCCGCATCGAGCCCGGCGACGAGGTTTTTGTGCTGGCCGCGCGCGAGCACATCGCCCATGTGCTGGCCACCTTGCACCGCCGGGACGCCACACCGGTGCGTCCAGTGCGGCGCATCATGATCGCCGGCGGCGGCCGTGTGGGCCTGCACCTGGCGCTGGAGCTGGGCAGGGAGCCGGGGCGCTATCTGGTGAAGATCATCGAGAACGACAGTGCGCGCTGCATCGAGCTGGCCTCGCGCCTGCCGTCCGACATCCTGGTGCTGCAGGGCGATACCACCGATGAAAACCTGCTCGGTGACGAGAGCATCGACGAGATCGACCTCTTTCTGGCCCTGACCGACGACGACGAGGACAACATCATGTCCTGCCTGCTGGCCAAGCGCATGGGCGCGCGCCGCGTGCTGGCGTTGATCAACCGGCGCAGCTATGCCGACCTGATGCACGGCACGCAGATCGACATTGCCCTGTCGCCCGCGCAGGCCATGTTGGGCGAGCTGCTGGCCCATGTGCGCCAGGGCGATGTGCAGGCCGTGCACAGCCTGCGCCGGGGCGTGGCCGAGGCGCTGGAGATCGCGGCCCGTGGCGACCGCAAGACCTCCCGGGTGGTGGGCCGCAAGGTCAGCGAGCTGGCCCTGCCGCGCGACGTGCACATCGGCCTGATCGTGCGCGGCCTGCCCGATGCGCCGGAGGTGCCGGATGCACCCGGGGGGGCGCCCGATGCGCCGCGCGAGCCGCAGGTGATCATTCCGCGCAGTGCCACGGTGATCGAGAGCAATGACCATGTGGTGTTCTTCCTGCCGCACAAGCGGCTGGTGCGCGACGTGGAAAAGCTCTTTCGCGTGAGCGCCACTTTCTTCTGAACCGGAACAGGTCCGCGCAACACCATGGTGGACATGTTTCCCGTCCTGCGTGTGCTGGGCATCCTGGTCATGATCTTTTCGCTGTCCATGGGGCTGCCGCTGGCGGTTTCTCTGTGGACCCAGGACGGGGTGTGGTACGTGTACCCGTTGGCCATGGGCGCCACGATGCTGGCGGGCGCATGGTTGTGGTGGCGCCTGCGCCTGTTCCGGCAGGAGCTGCAGCCACGCCACGGCGTGATGCTGGTCTCGCTGGTGTGGATGCTGCTGCCACTGGCGGCTGCCGTGCCGCTGATGCTGGCGGGGCACCACACCGGGCGGCCGATGTCCTTCACGCACGCGTACTTTGAAGCCGTTTCCGGCCTGACCACCACGGGCGCCACGGTGCTGACGGGCCTGGACACCCTGCCCGTGTCGGTGAACGTCTGGCGCACCTTTTTGCAGTGGATGGGCGGCATGGGCATTCTGATCCTGGCGGTGGCGGTGCTGCCGCTGCTGGGGGTGGGTGGCAGTCAGCTGTTCAAGGCCGAGGCGGCCGGGCCGCTCAAGGACACCAAGCTCACGCCGCGCATGACCGGCACCGCCAAAGGGCTGTGGGGCGTGTACGCCCTTTTCTCCACCCTGTGTGGCCTGGCCTACTGGGGGGCGGGCATGGCACCGCTGGATGCGCTGATGCACATGTTCTCCACCGTGAGCCTGGGCGGGCTGTCCTCCCATGACCAGAGCTTCGGCTATTTTCAGTCGCCGCTGCTGGAGGCCATCTGCATCTTCTTCATGCTGGTGGCCAGCTGCAATTTCGCGCTGTATTTCGTGGCCATCCGCAAGGGGCACTGGGGTGGTTTCTGGCGCGACCCGGAGCTGCGCGCCACCCTGTTCACGCTGGTCGGCGGGGGGCTGCTGGTGGCCGGGTTGCTGTGGGTCAAGGGGGTGTATGCGCCGCTCGATGCGCTGCGCCACGGCTTGTTCAACCTGGTGTCCCTGGCCTCCACCACCGGCTATTCCACGGTGGACTATCTGGGCTGGCCGGTGTTTGCTCCCGTGTTCATGCTGCTGCTGTCGGGCCTGGCGACCAGTGCGGGCTCCACGGGCTGCGGCATCAAGATGGTGCGCGTGCTGATCTTGCTCAAGCAGGCGCGCCGCGAAATGAACCGGCTGGTGCATCCGCGCGCCGTGCAGCCCGTGCGGCTGGGCGAAGCGGTGGTGGACAACCGGGTGATCTTCTCGGTGCTGGCCTTCATGCTGGTGTATGGCGCCACCATTTTCGGCCTGAGCATGGTGCTGCTGCTGACCGATCTGGACCTGGTGACCGCGTTTTCGGCCGTCCTGGCCAGCGTCAACTGCACGGGGCCGGGCCTGGGCAGTGTGGGCCCCGCCGCCAACTACGCCGTGCTGACCGATTTCCAGCTATGGGTCTGCACCCTGGCCATGCTGCTGGGGCGGCTGGAGATACTGAGCTTCATGGCCCTGCTCACGCCGGCGTTCTGGCGGCGCTGACCGGCAGGGGCCGGCCAGCGCGCTGCCTTGCGAATCTCTGGCCCGACCCCAACTCCTACAATTCACCGCAACCGCTTCCCGAGGGCATCTATGGTTCCGCATCTCATCACGGCCCTCACGGGGCCGATCAACGAACTCGAACAGCGCATCCTCGACTCCATGCCGGCCATCGAACGCTGGTTTCGCCTGGAGTGGATGGAGCACACGCCGCCGTTCTACACCTCGGTCGATATTCGCAATGCCGGCTTCAAGCTGGCGCCCGTGGATACCAATCTGTTCCCGGGCGGCTGGAACAACCTCACCAAGGAGATGCTGCCCCTGGCCGTGCAGGCCGCCATGGCCGCCATCGAGAAGATCTGCCCCGAGGCGCGCAACCTGCTGATCATTCCAGAGAACCACACGCGCAACACGTTTTACCTGGCCAATGTGGTGCAGCTGCAGCGCATCTTCAACATGGCGGGCCTGAATGTGCGCGTGGGCTCCATCAGCCCCGAGATCAAGAAATCCACCCTGATCGAGCTGCCCAATGGCGACTCGGTGATGCTGGAGCCCGTGATCCGCACCAAGGGGCGGCTGGGCCTCAAGGATTTCGACCCCTGCACGATTTTGCTCAACAACGATCTTTCAGCCGGCGCGCCGGGCATCCTGGAGGACATTCATGAGCAGTACCTGCTGCCGCCCCTGCATGCAGGCTGGAGCGTGCGCAGGAAGAGCACGCATTTCAAGAACTACGAAGAAGTGGCCAAGCGTTTCGGCAAGATGCTCGGCATCGACCCCTGGCTGATCAATCCGCTGTTCAGCCAGTGCGGTGATGTGGACTTTGCCGAAGGCACGGGCATGGACGGGTTGCAAACCGGGGTGGATGCACTGCTCGCCAAGGTGCGGCGCAAGTACAAGGAGTACGGCATCCACGAGAAACCCTTCGTGATCGTCAAGGCCAACAATGGCACCTATGGCATGGGCATCATGACCGTGCGCGATGCCAAGGAGCTGGACGACCTGAACCGCAAGACCCGCAACAAGATGGCCGTCATCAAGGACGGTCAGCCGGTCAGCGACGTGATCGTCCAGGAAGGGGTGCTCACGCAGGAGCGCGTGCACGAGGCCGTGGCCGAGCCGGTGGTCTACATGATGGACCGCTATGTGGTGGGCGGCTTTTATCGCATGCATGCCGAGCGCGGCGTGGATGAGAACCTCAACGCCCCCGGTGCGAGTTTTGTGCCGCTGGCGTTCGAGCACAGCACGCACATGCCCCAGCCCGGCGTGCGCCCGGGTGTGAGTGCGCCCAACCGCTTTTACATGTATGGCGTGGTGGCGCGCCTGGCCATGTTGGCCGCCAGCTACGAGCTGGAAGCCACCAACCCGGACGCCGAGATTTACGACTGACCCGGGGCCATGCCTCGCACGGGCACCGGGGTCGGCGCGTAGTTGTTGCACTGCAACAAAAAGCCGGGACCGGTCCACCAGTGCGATGGCGGGCGCACAATAGCATTCCCAAAAGTTACGGAACCCCGTCTTGCCCAGCGCCGCGGGGGGTGTCAGTGCAAAGTTCCAAATCATCGCTCGCAGCGCTCACGCTGGGCGCCATCGGTGTTGTCTACGGCGATATCGGCACCAGCGTGCTGTACGCGGTCAAGGAAGTTTTCGGCTCGGGCCATGTCCCGTTCACGCCGGACAACATCTACGGCATCCTGTCCATCTTCTTCTGGACCTTGACCGTTATCGTTTCCCTCAAGTACGTGGTGCTGGTGCTGCGTGCAGACAACAACGGCGAGGGCGGGCTGATTGCCATGCTGGCGCTGGCCTCGCAGGCGGTGAAAGACAAGCCCCGCCTGCGCAAGGGGCTGCTGGCGGTGGGCATCTTTGGCACCTCGCTGTTTTATGGCGACGGCGTCATCACCCCGGCCATTTCGGTGCTGTCCGCGGTGGAGGGGCTGGAGGTGGTGTCGCCCCATTTCAAGCAGTATGTGATTCCGCTCACGCTGGTTGTGCTGTTTTGCCTGTTTGCCGTGCAAAAGCGGGGCACGGGCGGCATCGGCAAATTTTTCGGCCCGATCACGCTCCTGTGGTTCCTGTCCCTGGCCGTGCTGGGGGTGTCGCACATCGTCACCCACCCTGAAATCCTCTGGGCCATGAGCCCGCACCACGCGCTGGGATTCATGTGGGCCCATCCGGGCACCAGTTTCATCATTCTGGGTGCCGTGGTGCTGTGCGTGACCGGGGCCGAGGCGCTGTATGCCGACCTGGGCCATTTTGGCAAACGGCCCATCCGCCTGGCCTGGTTTGGTGTGGCCATGCCGGCGCTCACGCTCAATTATTTTGGCCAGGGTGCGCTGCTGCTGGCCGAACCCGAGGCGGTGAAGAATCCGTTTTTCATGATGGCGCCTGACTGGGCCCTGGTGCCACTGGTGATCCTGGCAACGCTGGCCACGGTCATCGCTTCGCAGGCGCTCATCACGGGCGCCTTCAGTGTGACCAAGCAGGTGATCCAGCTGGGCTATCTGCCGCGCCTGAACATCCTGCACACCAGCGTGCGGGACACGGGGCAGATCTACATCCCGCTGGTCAACTGGGGGCTTTTCGTGGCCATTGTGCTGGCGGTGGTGATGTTCCGCTCGTCCAGCAACCTGGCTGCGGCCTATGGCATCGCCGTGACGCTGGACATGTTGATCACCACCACCTTGACGTTCTTTGTCATCCGCTATGGCTGGGGCTATCCGCTGGCGCTGTGCATTGCGGCCACTGGCTGCTTTTTCGTGGTGGACCTGGCCTTCTTCACGTCCAATCTGCTCAAGCTGTTCCAGGGCGGATGGTTCCCGCTGATGATCGGCGGCGGCGTGTTCGTGCTGATGATGACCTGGAAGCAGGGGCGCCGCCTGCTCAACGACAAGCTGCGCGCCGATGCCATCGACCTCAAGGCTTTCCTGGAATCTGTGTTCCTGAACCCACCCACCCGCGTGGACGGCACGGCGGTGTTCCTCACGGCAGAGCCAGGGGCCGTGCCCAACGCCATGCTGCACAACCTCAAGCACAACAAGGTGCTGCACCGCCAGAACCTGTTCGTCACCGTGCGCAACCACGAAGTGCCCTGGATCGGACTGGACAAGCGCCTGCAGGTGGAGCCCCTGGGGCACGATTGCTGGCAGGTAGTGGTGCATTACGGCTTCAAGAACGATCCCGACATCCCCAGTGCCCTGCACCAGTTGCGGGGCCGGGGCTGTGAGCTGGAGCCCATGACCACCAGCTACTTTCTCTCGCGCGACACCATCATTCCCACCATCGGCAGCGGCATGGCGCCCTGGCGCGAGAAGCTGTTTGCCCAGATGCACCACAACGCCAGTGGCGCCGCCGACTTCCTGCATTTGCCCAACAACGCCGTGGTGGAGCTGGGCTCCAAGATTGAAATCTAGCCAGGGTGGCATGTTTTTGGTGTGTGGTGCTTGGGTTGCAAGCACAATGTGCTATTGAGTTTGTAGCAATATTGGCGCGCGGCGATGCCAGAATGCACCCATGCAATTTTTCAAAGACCTGAGCCTTTCCGCCTTCACCGCCGGCTTTGTGGCGGTGCTGGTGGGGTTCACGAGCTCCGTGGCCATTGTTTTTCAGGCGGCCCAGGCGTTTCAGGCCACACCCGCGCAAATCACCTCGTGGATGTGGGCGCTGGGGCTGGGCATGGGCCTGTGCTCGCTGGTGCCCTCGCTCTTGCTGCGCAAGCCGGTGATGGTGGCCTGGTCCACGCCAGGTGCAGCCGTGCTGGCCACCGCCGGACTGGCAGGAGGCTTCAGCATGGCCGAGGCGGTGGGCGCCTTCATGGTGTGTGCCGTCCTGATCACGGTGGCGGGTGTTACGCGCTGGTTCGAGCGCGCCATGAGCCGCATTCCCATGGAGATTGCCGCAGCGCTGCTGGCCGGGGTGCTCGCGCGCTTTGGCATGCAGGCCTTTGCCGCGGCGCAAACGGCCCTGCCCCTGGTGTTGCTGATGCTGGGGACGTATCTGGTGGCGCGCCGGCTGCTGCCACGCTATGCCGTGGTCATCACGCTGGCGCTGGCCATCGGTTTTGTGGCGCTGCGCGGCGAGATGTCGTGGTCGGCCATCCGCTTCGAGCTGGCCATGCCCGTGTTCACGGCGCCGCAGTTCACCTGGTCTGCTGCCATCAGCCTGGCCCTGCCCCTGTTTGTCGTGACCATGGCTTCGCAAAACCTGCCGGGCGTGGCGGTGATCCGCGCCACGGGGTATGACCTGCCGGTGTCGCGCCTCATCACCATGACGGGGCTCGCGACACTGGTGCTGGCGCCCTTTGGTGGCTATGCACTGAATTTCAGCGCCATCACGGCTGCCATCTGCATGGGCCACGAGGCCCACCCGGACCGCAACAAACGCTACACGGCTGCGGTGTCCTGCGGCTTGCTGTATGTGGTGATCGGCCTCTTCGGCGCGGTCGTCACGGGTTTGTTGACCGCGTTTCCCAAGGAGCTGGTGGTGGCCATCGCCGGCCTGGCATTGCTGGGCACGATCGGCAATGGCTTGGCTGCCGCGCTGCAGGGAGAGTCCCATCGCGAGGCGGCGTTGATCACCTTTCTGGTCACCCTCAGCGGCGTGGTGGTGGCGGGGGTGGGGTCTGCGTTCTGGGGTGTGCTCGCCGGCAGCCTTGCGCTATTTGTGCAACAGTACAGGCGTTCCCAAGTCGGGAGCGTCTGACCAGGTCGGACGCAGTGAACGCGGCGATGCCATTGGGGTGGCCGCCTGTTCACCCTGTCGATACTTAACGCACGATTTTTTCCTGACAAACCATGAAACTCCTGTTCATCGCTGATCCGCTCGAAGGTTTCAAGATCTACAAAGACACCACCTTTGCCATGATGCGCGAGGCGCAGCGGCGTGGACACCAGCTGGCGGCATGTCTGCCACAGGATCTGGTGTGGCAGCGTGGCAGCCAGGTGACTGCACGGGTGCGCGACATTTCCCTCACGGGCGATGCGACCGAATGGTTCCAGGCGCAGCCACTGCGTAGTTCTCCCCTCACGGCATTCGATGCCGTGCTCATGCGCAAGGATCCGCCCTTCGATAGTGAATATTTTTATGCCACCCACTTGCTTGAACAGGCCGAGCGGGAGGGTGCACGCGTCTTCAACAAGCCGCGCGCCTTGCGCGATCACCCGGAAAAGCTGGCGATCATGGAGTTTCCCCAGTTCATCGGCCCCACGCTGGTGACCCGCGATCCGCAAGACATCCAGCACTTCCATGCAGAACACCAGGACATCATTCTCAAACCACTCGATGGCATGGGAGGCATGGGCATTTTTCGGGTCGGTCCGGACGGGCTGAATCTGGGCAGCATCACGGAAACACTCAACCGCCACGGAGCGCAAAGCGTGATGGTGCAGAAATTCCTTCCGCAGATCGTGGACGGCGACAAGCGTGTCCTCATCATCGGGGGCAGGCCGGTGCCTTTCTGCCTTGCACGCATCCCGCAGGGCAGCGAAGTCCGGGGAAATCTGGCGGCAGGCGGCAAGGGCGTGGCACGGCCACTGTCTGCGCGTGACTGGGAGATTGCCGAAGCACTGGGCCCTGTCTTGCAGAGCCGGGGCTTGCTGCTGGCGGGCGTGGACGTCATCGGAGAGTGCGTCACCGAAATCAACGTGACGAGCCCGACGTGCTTCCAGGAGATCCAGGAACAGACGGGCTGCGACGTGGCGCATCTGTTCGTGGACGCGCTGGAGTCGGCTGTTGCCGCGCACGGCTGAAGACGGCGGGCGAAGTTGGACTTCCCTCACTTTCCCGTGCTACAATTTATGGCTTCGCTGCCTTGAGCCCTCTTTGGTAGGTTGCAGGCGGCGGAGGAAAAAAGAAGATGGTTTTGGGTTGGTCTGGGTAAAAACCCGGTATATAATTCAAGGCTTCGCTCGGTGGGTCTGGTTGCTGTGAGTGGCTGGGATCTGGAGAGTGAAAGTTTTCGAAAGTTTGACGGTTCTTCAAAAACTGTGCTAGAATTTAAGGCTTCGCTGATCGCAGCGGGTTGAAGATGATGAAGCGGCTTAGGCGCTTTGTGATCTGGTTCATTAAAAACATACAGCCGATAAGCGTGGGCGTTTGATGGCGAGTGCCAAGTTCTTTGGAACTAGTGCTTAGCACTACAAACGCTCATGAGAGAGAAGTGAAG